>SYMJ01000141.1 GCA_005805505.1 Verrucomicrobiales bacterium
ACCCGTTCTTGAATCAGGGGGACCGAGGACAACCTCGGTCCCCTTTTTCAATTCGGGTCAGTGGTTGTCCAAGGAGCCAAAACGGATTCGGTAAAACGAAACCCAGCCATGGGATCACGGTTTTCGCATGGGATTTGGAAGGGCTTGAAACTTCCTGTCTCTCTCGTCGTCCTGCTTCTGGTGGCGGGCCTCAGCCATGCCGCGGACCAACCGCAGGGGGCTGCAACAGCGCCGACGGCACCGCTCGTTGGGTCTGAATCTTCGCCCGAATTTTTGGCTCAGGGTCGTGAATTGGCCCGATTGCATTGTCAGGGATGCCATCTTCAGCCCGAGCCCGATCAACTCGACAAGGTCACTTGGTATGAACAGACCTTGCCTCGCATGTCCATCCGGCTGGGATTCATGCCCCAGTCCATCGATCGGCATCCCGAAGCAGATCTTCTGAAGGCTTCCGGCCGTTTTGCCACAACACCCTACATCCCTGTTTCCGACTGGAAGGCGATCACCAATTACTACGTCTCCAGCGCGCCGGAGAAGCCGTTGCCGCAGGCGCGATCCCAGCCCATTCGGGTGGGGTTAAAGTCCTTTCGGGTCGAGCCGGCCGCCGCCGCTGAGTCGGGTGGGCCGGAGACGACCCTCGTCCGGATTGATTCCAAGAATCGGCGTTTGTTTGTCGGCGACGCCCGGCGCAGGACCTTGGAATTGCGGGGTCTGGACGGATCTCTGCGCCAAACACAAACCATCGGAAATGTGCCGGTGGGTCTTTCCTTCGGATCGAGCATGGGCCTTCTGGCTTCGATCGGTAGTTTTATGCCGTCCGACCGGCCTTTGGCGGATGTCCGGCGTTGGGACGGCACTTTGGGTTCACTAGCCACCGCCGCGCCGATCTTGACCAACCTTCCGCGGGTGACCCAAGCGATCCTCGAAGACCTCAATGGCGATGGCCGAGAAGATTTGATCGTCTCTGCCTTTGGCAACGTGATGGGGCGCTTCTCGTGGCATCAGAACCTGGGAGGCGGGAAATACGCCGAACATGTGCTACTGGATCGTCCGGGAGCCATATGCGCCCAGGTTCTCGATTTTAACCAAGATGGTCGCCCGGATATCGGTGTGCTGGTGGCTCAGGAAACCGAATCCTTTTTCATTTTTCTCAATCGCGGAGCGGGGCAGTTCTCCATGCAAGTGGGATTCCAGCGATCTCCGCTCTTTGGGCATACGTCGTTCGATGTCGCCGACTTGGACGGTGATGGGCATCCAGACCTGGTGGTCACCAATGGCGACAACGGAGAATACGCCTCCCCCATCAAACGCTATCACGGTATCCGGGTTTACATGGGTCGACCGGATCTCACCTTCCGCGAAAGTTTCTTTTATCCGCTCAACGGGGCGTTCAAGGCTTTCGTCCGAGATTTCGATCAAGATGGTCACCCTGAAATTGCCGCCATCTCGTATTTCCCCGACTGCTCCCAGTCGCCGGAAGAAGGGTTCGTTTGCCTGGAGAACCGCGGCAATTTCCGGTTCGTAGCCGCCACCTTCAAGGAAAGCCTGGCGGGTCGATGGCTCACCCTCGACTGCGGCGATCTGGATGGCGATGGGGATGAAGACTTGGTCCTCGGATCCCACATTCATGGGCCCAGTCCGGTACCTGACCCCCTCAAGGCCAATTGGGAGCGCGACCGCATCCCCTTCATGATCTTGCGCAACACCACCGTGGATCGAAAGGGTCCATGAGGCTTGCTTTCGCCACTGGGCCCCGCGCCCGAATTTTGGCAGCGACACGGCCTTGGTTTCTTGGATTGGCGGCCTGGGCGGTCGCCCCGTGGATCTTGGCGGAAAACTCGGCGTCTCCCTCGGGCAGACCGATGGGCGAGCCGGGCCCAGGTTTTCTGAGATGGCGTCTACCAGTGCGAACTCCTTCGGGTGGTGGAGTGGGTGCAGGTTTTCGCGCCGTAGATTCGAGTCGTTCGGGCATTCAGTTCACCAACCGCCTCGAGGAAGCTTCGGCGGCCCGGAACCGCATCCTCGAAAATGGCTCGGGCGTGGCGTTGAGCGACGTCAATGGCGACGGCCTGCCGGACCTCTACTTGTGCAGCCTGGAGGGCACGAATGCGCTGTACCTCAACCGTGGTGGGTGGCGCTTCGAGGAAGTGGCGAAAACAGCCGGAGTGGATTGCTCGGGTCAGCGATCCTCCGGGTGCCTTTTGGTGGATGTGGATGGAGACCGCGATTTGGACCTGCTGGTGAATGCCTTGGGCGGCGGCACGCGCTTGTTTCTCAACAACGCATTGGGCCGATTCACGGAGTCGACCAACAGCGGTTTTGCCCGGCGTCTGGGGGCGACTTCCATGGCCGCGGCCGACATCACCGGGGACGGTCTCCCGGAAGTTTATGTGACCAATTACCGCACCACGACTTATCGGGATGGATTCGATGGGGCCAAGCCGTCCCTGCGGGTCGTGGACGGAAAACCGGTGGCGGTTCCGTCTTCGCGGTTTGGAGCCACGCGGGTCCGCGGCGGCGGTGTGATGGTCAATGAGCGTGGGGAAGTGGATATCCTTTATCGCAACAAGGGAGGAGGCGTCTTCGGCCCGATTTCTTGGACGGCGGGAGCGTTTCTGGATGCCCGCGGCCAAGCTCTGACGGAGGCTCCGCATGATTGGGGTCTCAGTGTGGCCTTCCGTGATCTCGATGGGGATTTGCAACCGGAGATTTATGTTTGCAATGACTTCCTGCTCTCGCGGGATGCCTTCTGGCGCAACACCGGCAGCAAGGGTTTTCAGGTCGTCATGCCCGAGGCCATTCGGCAGATTTCCATGTCCTCCATGGGGGTGGATTTCGCCGACATCAACCGGGATGGCATCGACGACTTCGTGGTGGTGGACATGCTCGCGGCCGATCCGGCGGCCCGCCAGCGTCAGCGTGCCAATCACCTCACCGCCTTCGATTGGCCGACGCAGGATCCCGCGTTTCGACCAGAGATGTCGCGCAACACCCTCTTTCTGGGCCGCGGCGATGGCACCTATGCGGAGATTGCGCAACTGGCGGGAATCAGCGCCACGGATTGGTCTTGGTGCCCGATCTTCGTGGACGTGGATTTAGATGGGTTCGAGGACCTCATCGTGGGTACGGGCAATGACCATGACGTCCTGGACGCCGACCTCCTCCGGGCGGTGCGCGGAGCCGACGGCCGGGACGCCTCGGGCGATGCCGTGGAAAACCTGCGTCGTTTCCCCCGTCTGGAAACACCCATGGCCGTATTCCGCAATCGCGGTGATTTGACCTTCCAGAACATGGCGGGGGCCTGGGGATTGTCCCTACCGGCTATTCGGCACGGCATGGCTTTGGCCGATCTCGATCAGGATGGCGACTTCGATTTGGTGGTGAACCGGCTTCAAGGGCCGGCTGAGATCCATGAAAACATCAGCACTGCGCCTCGGATTGCAGTGCGGTTGCGTGGCCTTGCACCGAACACCGGGGGCATCGGCGCACGAATCCGTTTGTTGGGCGGGCGAGTGCCACAGCAAAGCCAGGAGATGATGAGTGGCGGTCGTTACCTTTCGTGTGATCAAGGACTGCGGGTTTTCGCGGCGGCTCCCACCGGATCCATGACGCTGGAAGTGCACTGGCGCTCGGGGAGATTTTCCCGCATCGAAGGGGTCGAAGCGGATTGTCTGTACGAAGTCGATGAGGCCGCTTCATCCGCTTCAGCCGGGTCGGTTCCGACTCCGAAGCCCGAATCCATCCAAAGTCTCTTCACCGATGCCAGCGCCGTGTTGGCCCATGTCCATGAGGATCCTCCCTTCGACGATTTCCAGCTCCAGCCGCTCTTGTCGCGCAAGTTGAGCGAGTTGGGTCCGGCATTGGCCTGGTTCGATCTCAATGGCGACGGAGCTGAAGACTTGTTGGTGGGAAGTGGAGCCGGGGGAATGCCGGCCGTTTTCCACGGGGACGGTCGGGGTGGATTCACCCGGCAAGCGGATTCCGTTTTGGCATCGCCGTCGCCTTTGGACACGACTGGCATCGTCGGGCTCAACCTAGGGGGTGGTCGGCGGGAGGTGGTGGTCGGAATTGCTTCTCAGGAGGATCCGGGATCGCAGCGGCCCCGTGCCCGCGTGCGGGTCATCGGTGCCCCAGATTCGGAACCGCTCCTGCCAGAAGCGGTGGCATCATCAGGGCCCGTTGTCGCCGGTGCGGTGGGAGGAGTTGGGAGCCTCGTTCTCTTTGTCGGTGGACGGTCCATTCCGGGGCGTTATCCCGAGGCGGCGGACTCGGCGCTTTGGGTCCGTGAAGGTGACCGATGGAAAGCCCATTCGGCTGCCAACGAGGTGTTCCGTTCGGCGGGCTTGGTCAGCGGGGCCGTGTTCACGGATCTCGATGGGGATGGGAACTCGGAGTTGGTGCTGGCCTGCGATTGGGGTAGTCCAAAAGTGTACGCCTGGGTTCAAGGAGTTCCGGTGGATCGCACCCGCGAGTGGGGACTCGAGGATCTGACCGGTTGGTGGAATTCGGTTCAATCCGCGGACTGCGATGGGGATGGGCGCATGGATCTGGTGCTCGGCAATCTCGGGCGCAATTCCCGATGGCAAGACCACTTGGCCCGGCCCGCTCGGGTGTATTACGGAGAGGCCGACGGCGACGGCCGGCTGGAACTGCTCGAGGCCTTTTGGCATGCAGGAAGTCAGAAATGGCTGCCATGGCGAGATGCCGAGACCGTGGGGCGATCGTTTCCGGGGCTCTCGGAGCGTTTGCCTACGTTTCGTGCCTATGGTCAGGCTTCCATCGACGACATCCTTGGCCCCCGGTCCGCAGATTTTCGCCGTCGCGAAGCATCCACCAGTGACTCGATGGTGCTGTTGAACCGGGGTGGTCGCTTTGAGCGTCGGCCTCTGCCCATCGAAGCCCAGATGGCCCCGGTGTTCGGGATCGCGGTGGCCGATTTCGATGGCGATGGTCGCGAGGATCTGGCCCTGGCCCAGAATTTCTTTGGCGTGGAGCCAGAGACCTCCCGGTTCGATGCGGGTCGAGGGTTAATCCTGATGGGCCATGGGGATGGGTCCTTCCGCCCCCTCGATGGGACTCGCTCGGGCGTCATTGTTTGGGGAGAACAACGATCCGTCGCCGCCGCGGATTATGACGGCGATGGTCGGACTGATTTGGCTCTCAGTCAAAATCGGGGTGCGACGCGCCTGTTTCGGAACATCGGAGGTCGGTCGGGATTGAAGGTTCGCTTGGACGGCGGAGCGGACAATCCATTAGCGATCGGTGCCCAAGTGCGATGGGGCCGGGAAGGTCGTTTCGGCCCGGCCCGGGAAATCCATGCGGGTGGCGGCTATGGGTCGCAGGATTCGGCCGCACTGGTGCTGGCATCGACCGAAGCCCCAGCGATTCTGAAGGTCCTTTGGCCAGGAGGAGGCTCCACCGAGAGTGCCCTGCCTAAGAATGCTCGTGAGGTTCGGGTGCGGCTTGAGGGCATCTCGGCAGTGCTCACTGTGGTGCGCTGACCAGAAGCCCCATGCTGTTAAAGGAGTCTCGAACCCAGCCGGGCGGGAACTCTTAAGCGCAACTGGAGTCGCAGTCGGAAATTTCTCTGAGTGTCGGAGCTGCCTGAGAATCTCCTGTGCCAGGCGTGCTGCCGTTCACCGCGCTCGGACGCCACTGGGTGGGATTACACGAGGCTGGCCAATAAAACGCGGCCGAGTCGGAACAGAACTTCTGGCACAGAGGGGCGCATGGGGTAAGGCCTAGCCTATCTCTGGCCATCAGCGAAGCCTTGCCACAACCGGAATCTTAAGCGGAGCTGCAAAGGCTTGGGCAGCGTGTCGGTGAGGTTGCTACAGGGCTGGCGGAAGAGCGGCCAGAATCGCATCCCAAAGCCGGATTCGTTCTTCGATGGCGGCGGTGGCGGCGGCGGCGGCCTCCTCCCACTTTTTGGAATCGTCTCCGCACAACCGTTCCATCATCCGGCGAGCCAGTTGCCCGTGATGACCTCCGTCCAGTGCGATGTGCCGCTCCAGGTAATAGCGCAATAGCCCAAACTGGGACTCGCCGGAACTGACTAGCGAGGTGACCAAGGGTAGAAACATCTCCGGGATCACATCTTCGCGTCCATAAGTGAAGGCGGCGGCCGTCTCATGAATTTGGCCGGTGCAGGCGAGCTTTAAGGTGAAGCCAGTGAATTGGCGGACTCCGGGAGGCAGACCGGGCTTTGCGAGGACGGACTCCGGCGATTCTCCGGCCTGGATGGCTCCGAGAAATGTATCGATGGGCGAAGTGTCGGCACCCGCCTCCCGCATGGCCCGGAGATAGAGTTCGAAGTGGCTAGTGCGGACGCCCTCCGGTCCGAGGTCGGATTCTTCGCCGCAGACAATTTCGTTGATGAGGAATCGAACTTCCGGATTTCCCACGGGCATCCAGGGAAGAGTCACACAAGTGAGGTCCCGTTGCAGACGCTTGAGCAACGACATGAAATCCCAGACAGCAAAGACATGGGACTTGAGGAAGGTGCGAATCGCAGCGGGTCTATCCACACGTTGGTAGATGGGGTGCTGCAGCAAACGCAGGCGCACCGCTTCCGTGCGGGAGTGAATGATGTCAGGATGAGTATCCATGGATGATGCGACGAACTAAACCAATGCCTCGAAAGTTCACCCGGGTCAATGCGGCCGAGAAAAACGGTCAACGCGACGGACCGTGTTGTACTCCGTCGCTGGGGCGGTCCGTGTCTGCGGTGGGCCTGCTCTGCGATGTTCCATGTCTGCGGACGTGGCGCTTTCGGAGAAATCGCCCCACCTCGGAGGCGCTTGGGTGAGGTGGTTTTTTTGGAGGACTCTCTGCTGTGGCCGGATGAGCTTCCGAGGTAGGGACCGATCTCCGAGCGGTCCGGCACCGCAGACGTGGGTGTTTTCGGAGAAATCGCCCAATCACGGAAGTGCTCGGGGAATGCTCAGTCAGCGGTGGCCTTGGATGGCTGCACCCGGCGATCCCCCGAACCGTACTTGGGAGCGGGGAGTGAGAGTCAGATCCTGATCGGTGAACTTCAGGGTGTAGGTCGTTTGGTAGGGGGTGCCGCGGGCACAAATCTTGACGGTCCACGTGTAGTCTGAGGTCCATGCAGCGCTGGCACCCAGGGCTTCGTCCCCGAAGGAGCCGATGGTCCCGCGCGGAGCGTCGCCCAAATGCCCATGCCCGGTCATCCACCGAGCATGACCGCAGCGAAGCGACTCTGTCTTGCCAGAAAAAGTGCGGGTCAAGAGCCACCCCTCGGGCCCGGAGGTCTCCAGGGTGAGCGAATCAAGACCGCTGTCATTGGTCCCGAATCGGAAGGTCTTGCCCAGTACGGCCGCCGCGACGGGTGAGGTGGTGCCGCCCGAGGGCAGGCGGACCTGAAGGCCGAGCAATCGACGCTCGAGGCGTTCCCGGGCGGAGGCATCGCTTTTAAGAGGGCCCTTGTGGAAGGCCGGTAGCAGGGTGTCCCAGAGTTGATTGAGCAGGCCTGCCATGTCGCCGACGCCGCTGGTGACCGCGATGACCGCGTCCTGTTCTGGCAAGACAATGCAGAACTGACCAAAAGCCCCGTCGCCGCGGAAGGCCCCGTGCCGACACTGCCAGAACTGGTAGCCGTAGCCTTGTTCCCAATCGCTCTCCGGGTTGCTGCCGTTAGACATTTGCCGAGACGTCGCGGTGCGGACCCAGTTGGCGTCGATCCGTTGTCGGCCCTCCCACTTCCCACCTTGCAAGTAAAGTTGCCCGAACTTGGCGATGTCTTCAGTGCGCAGGCGCAAGCCATAGCCGCCGAGGTTGATTCCCTGGGAATTAGTGTCCCAACGCGCCCCGGTGATGCCCAAGGGAGCAAAGAGGCGAGGTTGTAAGTATTCGAGCGTCGTCATCCCGCTCACCTTCTGGACCAGTGCCGACTGCATGAAGGTGGCCGGCGTATTGTATTTGAAATGGGTGCCCGGCTTGTGGGGAACCGGTTGAGCCAAGAAAGACCGTGCTGAGAGCTGACCGGGAGCGATTGTAGGCTCGTCTTGATGACCCGTGCTCATGGTCAGGAGGTCCCGGACTCGCATGGCTTGGAGATTTCCGCTGGGTTTTTCCGGGCCGTCCGATCCCAAGTGCTTCAGCACGGGATCTTCTACCCGCAGCAATCCCTCTCCAACCGCTAGGCCGACTGCGGTCGAGGTGAAGCTCTTGCTCAGCGAATACAGCTCGTGCGGGGTTTCCGCGTCATACGGGCCCCACCAACCCTCTGCCACCACATGCCCGTGTCGGACAATCATCAGGCTGTGCACCTGTTCCACTTGGTCGAGGGTCTCGATGGCCGACAACAGCGCGGCCGAAGAAACTCCCTGACGCTCCGGAGTGCTGCGCGGCAGGTGGGCCGTAGCGGCCTGAAGGCAGGGGCCCGAGTGGAGAATCCAGGCGACCGTTGCGACCGCCCAGGCCTGAAAAACTCGGCTGACTTGGGGGATTTTCATGCTGAAGGGTGGCCGTAAACCGATTCCATCGACAAGAACATGAGCGCATTTGCCCGTCGCTCTAAGGGGTCCTTGAGCCTCGTGCGGCGTCAACCGCGAGGCATGAGCATCCGGCTCAGCATCCCGGTTACTCCTGGCAAAGAGGTTGCCGTTGTTGGTTCTAATTCTTTGGGCGACGTTGCTCAATGAGAGTGGCTCCCCGGCCTTGGCGGCTGAAAGGGAGCTGAGAGCCTAGACCCTTTAATGCTGCTTCCAGACGATTCGCGCCACGCTGTCGTTGGTGGAACTCTTGGCGCCGCCACCATGAGTGATGAAGTAAACAGCGCCGTCCTTGCCGAGTTGCATGGCCAAGGGGCCCGCCGGCAGACCTTGCAGGAAGGCCTCGCCCGGACCGGTCTTTCCGGTCTTGGGATTCACTGAGGCCGTGCGTATCGATTTGCGGCTGAAATCGGCATAGAAGAGCGCTCCGCGGTACTTCTCAGGGAAGCCCTTGCCCGAGGCGCTGGCCCGGTAAATCAACGCCCCAACGCAGGAGGCTCCGGTGTTCCGCGGGTAATGGAACCAAGGGTCAGTGAAGCCGTCCACGTGGTTGGTACGGGTGAGGGTTTGTAAGCCGGGTCCAAAGACCTTCGGCCAGCCGAAGTTGGCTCCCGGAACGATGCTGTTCACTTCATCGAAGTCATCGGTCAGGTCGCCGCCGTTCTCAGCCTCCAAAACAAGGCCGGTGGGTGCGTCGTAAGTCAGGGACCACGGTTGACGGTGTCCGCGGGTAAAGACGCGCGGGTCGGCTCCGGGGGTCTTCACGTGTGGGTTGTCCTTGGGCACCGAGCCATCAAAACCGATGCGGAGGACTTTTCCGCGCGGGTCGCCCAACGATTGAGCCTTGTTGTTCGGGTCGTCGCAGTACTTGCGGAGATTGGCGTTTTGGTTGTTCTCGCCGGTGGTCACGTAAAGCACCCGCTCTTTCGGATGGGCCAGCAACGCGCCGCCCACGTGCTGACCGGCTTGATCGCCTTCCCATTCCACCAGCGACTTCTCGCTGGCCGGGTCGATTCGCGAGGCGGCCCCGCTGCCGGTCACAGTCCAACGCGAAACCCGAGCCACGTATTTGTCCTTCGGGGCATTGGTGAGGTGGTAGGCCAGAAAAAGGTGAGGTGTGCGCGGGAAATCCGGATGGAACGCGATGCCGTGCAATCCACGGTCGCCGCTGACTTCCGTTGCCACCGAGCCGACCGAGTGTGCGGCGCGCGTGCTGGTGTCGATGCGCCAGAGTTGGCCCGTGCGGCCGGTCACCCAGGCAGCCCCATCGGGAGCGAAGGCCATTTCCATGGGTTCGCTGACCACCTCCGGACCGGCGACGGTTTCGATGCCGAAGCCTGCTGGGAGATTCACCTCGGCCAGGGCGGCAGAAGAGAACGTCAGGGCGGCGACGACAGCCGCGAGGATGTGAGTGCGGTAAGACATAATGTTCGGGGAACTTCTTAACATTGGAGAGCCAATGGATCGGAAGCAACCCCCGCAGTGGGTCGTGAGATGGAAATTCGGACTCCGGACCGATCGGTATCGAAATTCCTTGGTCAAAAAATTTTCAAAAATCACACCACCGCCGTTGACGAACCCACGTCGTGAGAGGCATCACGGATTGAAGTTCTCCCCGCATGTCCTGCTGTTGCCTGTCATCTCGAGCCCCGATTCTGATCTTATGAGACTTCCAACCGTGTCCCAACTCACCCTGCTTCTGATCTCAGCCCCCATCGCCGCTCTGGCCGCCTCGGGCACGGTGATGCGCACGATTCACTCTCAACCCAGTTGCGTCATCGCCACCAAGCAGGTGGAAGTGGCCATTACCCGTCGCGGGGGTCACATGGCTCCGGTCACGTTCTTCCGCGACAGCGACCGACCGGTGCAGCCTTACCACATCACGCCGTGGCAAGATGAAAAACCTTCGGCGATGCCCGCACCCGTGCTCGTAACCCTGCGCGGTGATTTTTTCTGCCTACCCTTCGGAGGTAATTCAGAACCCGTCGCCGGCGAGAAACACCCGCCCCACGGTGAAATCGTCGGCGAACCGTGGAAGGTGTTGGGAACGCGGCGCACCGGAACGGTCACGACCTTGACCCTAGACATCGAGACCCGTGTTCGCGCGGGGCGTGTGACAAAGGAGTTGTCGTTGGTGGACGGTGAAAACGCGGTGTACACCCGGCATACCCTCCAAGGGTTTTCCGGACGGGCTCCAGTGGGGCATCATGCCACTCTGGCCATGCCTGAGAAGGAAGAGTCGGTGCGCATTGCGACCAGCGCCTTCCGCTGGGGAATGACGTGCCCGTCTGTCTTCAGTGATCCGAAGCAGCGGGAATACCAATCGCTCCTTCCGGGTGCCCAGTGGACGGATTTGACGCGGGTTCCTGTCGCCTGGAAGGGGGCGCCCGATGCCGACCTGACCCGATTGCCCGCCCGATATGGCCACGCCGATCTCGTCCAACTCTTCAATGAATCGTGGGATAAGACCGGAGGCCCTGCCTGGACGACCGCGACCTTCACCGACCAGGGGTATTTGTGGTTCGCACTCAAGGATCCGGCGGTGCTCCACAGCACCGTCCTCTGGATAGAAAACCATGGGCGTCACGGGCATCCGTGGAAGGGTCGCAACAACTGCCTGGGTTTGGAGGATGTGACGGCCTACTTCGCCGATGGCCTAGCCGCTTCAACTCAGGACAATTTATTGACCCGACAAGGCATTCCCACCTCCCTCGCATTAAGTCCAACCCAGCCCACCTCTGTGAATTACATCCAGGGGGTTGCGAGAATTCCGTCGGGATTCGACGTGGTTCAGAAGCTTGAATTTGCTCCCGGTGCTGTGACGTTCCTGTCTACCTCCGGCCAGCGTGTCACCATTGCGGTGCATCATGAATTCGTGAGGACCGGAACGCTTTGAATTCGCTCTTCCATCCCGCACCACACCCTCTCATGAAGCACTTCCCACGCCTTCTCATTGCTTGCCTCCTCACACTCTTGGGCGGATGCGGAGACAAGGCGGCCGATTCTAGCCACCCGGCCGCCTCGGCCTCGAAGGCACAGGGAGTGATTGGCGTCTCGCTGCTCACCCTCGACAACCCCTTCTTCAAGGTCATCGGCGACAGCATCACCGCTGAGGGCAAGAAGTACGGCTACGAGACGGTGGTGGTTAGCGGCGACAAGGACGTCGCCAAGCAGGGGAATCAAATCAAGGACTTCATCGTCAAGAAGGTCAGCGCCATCGTGCTGAGCCCCTGTGATTCCAAGTCGATCATCCCGATCATTCAGGAGGCCAATGCGGCCGGCATTCCGGTGTTCACCGTGGACATCCCCTGCAATGAACCGGGCGTGAAGATCGTCACGCAAATCGCCACCGACAACGAAGGCGGCGGACGGGAGGCGGGGCAGGCCATGATCGAGGCTCTCGGCGAGGCCGGCGGCAAGATCGCGGTGCTGCATTTCAAGCAGGCCGAATCCTGCCAGTTGCGCGTGAAGGGGTTCATGGAGGTGATTCGTGCGCACAACGCGGGTGGCAAATCGAAGATCGATGTGGTCACCGAGTTGGAGAGCGGTGCGGCCAAGGATTTGGGATACAAGGCGGCCGAGGATGCTTTGCAGGCCCACCCGGATCTTCGCGGCATTTTTGCCATCAACGACCCGGCCGCACTCGGTGCCCGCGCTGCGGTGGAAAAGGCCGGCAAGACCCAGGTGCTCATCATCGGTTTCGATGGTCAACCCGAGGGCAAGCAGGCCATTAAGGACGGCAAGATCTACGCCGATCCGATCCAGTTTCCCGACCAGATGGGAGTCCGCATGGTCGATGCGATTCTGCGCCATTCCAAGGGTGAGACGCTGCCGGCTCAAATGCTCATTCCGACGCGCCTCTACCGGAAGTCCGACGCCCAAAAAGACCCCACTTTGCACTAATCCAAATCCCTCCCTCGACCCATGAGCCAATCCCAACATTTCCTGCACGAACTCGTCGGATCCCTGTCCCAGGGGGCCGACGGTAATCCTACTGTGGCGATGGTCGAGGCGGCCTTCCGGCACCACGGGCTGCACTGGCGCTACATCAACATGGAGGTCTCGCCGGCGGACCTTGGAGCCGCCGTAAAGGGGGCCAGGGCCATGGGGTTCCGGGGCTTCAATTGCAGTCTCCCGCACAAGGTCAGCGTCATTGCCCACCTCGACGGCCTGGGTCAGTCGGCCTCGGTCATGGGTGCCGTGAATTGTGTGGTGCTGCGGGACGGTCGGCTCATTGGTGAAAACACCGACGGAAAGGGGTTCCTCAAGTCCCTGCAGTCGATGATCGATCCTCGGGGCAAATCGGTGGTGCTCTTCGGGGCCGGTGGTGCCGCACGGGCCATCGCCGTGGAACTGGGTCTGGCGGGAGTGCGCCACATCACGATCGTGAACCGCTCCGAGCAGCGCGGGGCCGAATTGGTGAACGTGTTGCGCGAACAACTCCAACTCGATGCCCAACTCGTTGTCTGGAGTGGTGATTACACCGTGCCCGAAGGCACCGACGTGGTAATTAACGGCACGTCCATTGGGCTCTATGACCCCGAGGCGCGACTGGCGATTGACCTGAATTCGCTTCGCCCGGGCATGATTGCAGCGGATGTGGTCTTTAACCCGGTCCGTACGCGTTTTCTGACCGAGGCGGCTTCCCGGGGCTGCCGCCCGCTCGACGGGTTGGGCATGCTCGTCAACCAAGGCATCGTGGGCATCCAATATTGGACCGGCATCGATCCTCATCCCGAAGTGATGCGTCAGGCCCTGGAGTCCGTTATGGGCGTATGAGCCCGCCGAGTCCGTCCGTGCTGCCGCTGAGTTCGACGAATCCGACGAACCCACCCCTGTTGTCCTTAACCGGGATTGTGAAGTCCTTTCCCGGTGTGCGGGCCTTGCGTGGCGTAGACCTGCGACTCGATGCCGGAGAGGTCTTGGCTGTGCTCGGTGAAAACGGCGCGGGCAAGAGTACCCTAATGAAGATCATCGGAGGGGCCCACGCCGCCGATGCGGGCACGTTAGCTATCGACGGCCAGGAGCGACGATTCCAATCCCCGCAAGAATCCCGCGCAGCCGGCGTGGCGGTGATTTACCAGGAGTTCAATCTCGTTCCGGCGCTCACGGCGGTGGAAAACATTTTCCTGGGCCAAGAAGTGACCACCGGAGGCTTCGTGGCCCGCCGCCACGAACGCGAACAAGTGTCGGCCCTGTTCCGACGGATGGGCGTCGACGTGGACTTAGATGAGCCCTGTCGCCGACTCAGTACCGCCCAGCAGCAGTTGGTCGAAATTGCCAAAGCCTTGATTCACAGGGCCCGGATCCTCGTCATGGACGAACCCACAGCCGCGCTGACCTCCCATGAGGTGGAGAAGCTCTTCATCCTCATGCGGGAATTGCGGCGTCAAGGAATGGGGATCCTCTACATCAGCCACCGGCTG
Source organism: Verrucomicrobiales bacterium (assembly GCA_005805505.1). Taxonomy (GTDB): domain Bacteria; phylum Verrucomicrobiota; class Verrucomicrobiia; order Limisphaerales; family UBA9464; genus SXXZ01. The sequence continues at coordinate 13,943 of SYMJ01000141.1, forward strand.
GAAGAGGTCTTCACCATCGCCGATCGGGTGACCGTTTTGCGCGATGGGGGCAATGTCTCCGACTGCCCCATCCATGCGATCACCCGCGATCAAATGATCGAACGCATGGTGGGTCGACCGCTGGACCAGGAGTTTCCTTCCCGTCGCGTAGCTCGGGGCGGTCCGCGGTTGGAGGTGTCGGGCTTGCGCCGGGGAAAAGCGGTCCAAGGTGTTTCCTTTCAGGTTCACCGAGGTGAAATACTGGCGCTGACTGGATTAGTTGGGGCAGGTCGCACCGAGACGGTCCGGTTGGTGTTCGGGGCTGATCCTAGGGACGCCGGAGAAATTCGGCTCGATGGCCAGGTGCTCGACATTCGGTCGCCGCGCGACGCCATCGAGGCCGGCATGGGTCTCCTGACCGAAGATCGCAAACTGCAAGGCCTGGTGCTGAGGCATCCGGTCCGGGAAAACTTTAGCCTGCCCAACTTGCGGCGGTGGTGCCGTCGGGGCTTTGTGCAGCGTCGGCGAGAGCGTTCCGAGTTGGATCGGTACATCGCGGCCCTCCGCATTCGCCTGTCTGACCCGGAGGAGCGTGTCGGCAACCTCTCGGGCGGTAATCAGCAGAAGGTGGTGTTGGCCAAGTGGCTGGCTCGCGACTGCGAGGTGCTGATCTTCGACGAGCCGACTCGGGGAATTGATGTCGGCGCGAAGTACGAGATTTACCTGCTCTTGAACGAACTGGTGGCCGCCGGAAAATCCATTCTCATGATTAGCTCCGAATTGCCGGAGGTGCTGGGGATGGCCGACCGGATCCTGGTCCTGCATGAAGGGCGAATCACCGGCGAGATCACCGATGTGGCCCACGCAACTCAGGAGCAAATCCTTCAATTGGCCCACGCCTGAACCCATGAAACCTGCACGATGGCTGGCCGACTACGGCATGATTTTGGTTCTGGTGCTGCTGTGCGCGTTTTTCAGCGCGGTGACTTACAGCGAGCAGTCGCCGACCGGTGAGGCCGCCGCGGGTCAGGTGGTTGAGGCGGTGTTGAAGGCGGTTCCCAATGGAGCCCGCGTTTTGGTTGTAGCCAGCGACCAACCCGGAGATGCGGCCTTCGCGGCTCGGGTTGAACGCGATCTGACAGCGGCCGGCGCACGGGTCCTCGCGTCCGTGACCGGTGAACCGCGCAACGCCCGCGAGGCCTTACAGAAAATTCAGTCAGCGGGTGGGTCGATGGATGCGATCGCTGCCACCCGTGTGGCCGGAGGTTGGCGGCTTATCACGGACCTCGCCTCCGATTTCCCGTCGCTGGGATCGCCCCGGGTCATCACACCCGCCAGCTACCGGTGGCCCAATTTTCTGAAGTCCGAGAACCTCCTGAATATCGCCAACCAAATTGCCGTGATCGCCATCGTGGCCATTGGCATGACCTTGGTCATTATCACTGGCGGCATCGATTTGTCTGTCGGGAGCCTCATCGCGCTGGCGGCGGTGCTTGTGGCGGGATTTATTCGTGACCAGGCCGGGGGTATGAGCGCCTCCATCGGCGGCATGGTGCTCGGGTGTTTGTTGGCGATTCTGGTGTGCGGGGCCATCGGAGGTTTCTCTGGTTTGATGATCACCCGATTCGCCATTCCACCCTTCATCGTGACGCTGGCCATGATGCTCGTCGGCAGCGGTTTGGCCTACATTTTGGCCCAGGGACAATCGATTTATCAAATTCCTGATTCCTTTGTCTGGCTCGGGCGCGGTGCGGACCTCTTCGGGCTTCCCAATGCCGTGGTGCTCCTGCTGGTGCTGTACGCCCTGGCCCAGGTGCTCATGTCGCGCATGAAGCTCGGACGTTACTTGTACGCCGTGGGTGGCAATGCGGAGGCGGCGCGGCTTTCGGGCGTGCCCGTCCGTCGCGTGCTCCTCTTCGCTTATGTGGCCAGTGGGTTGCTTGCGGGACTCGGGGGCGTGATCATGGCCTCGCAGCTCAAGAGCGGATCACCCACGTATGGCAACATGTACGAGTTGTACGTGATTGCCGCCGTCGTCGTGGGCGGTACGAGCCTGAGCGGAGGCGAGGGTCGGATGCTGGGGACGTTGACCGGTGCTTTCACTATTGCCGTCATTCAAAACGGCATGAACCTCACCAATGTGGAGAGTTACACCCAGAAGGTGGTGCTCGGGTTGGTGATTTTGGGAGCCGTGCTCCTCGACAAACTGCGCCAAGCCCGTTGAGTGATCCGTCTGTCCTTCCTCTGCCCGCGCCGTTGGATTGGCTGGCTCCATTCTCAAGCTCGAACCGTAATCTTGATTCCGTTTTTATCCCGACTCTGATTCAGCTGATTCTTGTCCCATGAAACCCTTTTTCAAGACTGCTCTCTTTGTCATAGCACTCGCGACCGTCGCCGGTGCCCGCGCGGCCGACGACCTCCTCATCGCCGACTTTGAAGGCCCCGACTACGGCGCGTGGAAGACCACCGGCGAGGCGTTTGGCAGCGCCCCGGCCCACGGCGCACTAGCCGGGCAGATGCAGGTCGAGGGTTTTCTCGGGAAGGGGTTGGTCAACACGTTCCGCGGTGGTGATGACGCGACCGGTGCCTTGAGTTCACCGCCCTTCAAGATCGAGCGGCGCTTCGTCGCCTTCCTCATCGGCGGGGGCCATAACGAGCAGAAGCTCGCAATGCAATTGCTGGTGAAGGGTCAGGTGGTCCGTTCGGCGACGGGCCCGAATGACCGCAGTGGCGGTAGCGAGGCGTTGGCTCCTGACTCGTGGGACGTCTCCGAGTTGGCCGGTCAGACGGCCTCCGTTCGCATTATCGACGAGGCCAAGGGTGGTTGGGGGCACCTCAATATCGATCACCTCCGGCAAACCGACACCCGGCCGAAAGGCCTGCAGAAGAACGTCGAACGGTCTATCCCGGTGACGGCCCGCTATTTGCACCTGCCCATTCGCAATGGGGCCCCGAAGCGCGTGGTGACCTTGATGGTGGACGGGAAGTCCGTGGTTCGGAATGACATCGAGTTGGCCGATGGTTCGGCCGACTGGTGGGCGCCCATGGACGTGTCGGCCTGGCGGGGAAAGACTGTCACCCTCCGTGTGGACGCGTTGCTAGCTGATTCTACGGCGCTGTCGGCGATCGAGCAAGGTGACGGAATCCAGGACGAGGGATCGATGTACCGCGAGCCGTTGCGCGGGCAGTTCCATTTTTCGCCGAAGCGCGGTTGGAACAACGATCCGAACGGCATGGTCTTCTACAACGGCGAGTACCATCTGTTCTTCCAGCACAATCCGTACGGTTGGGATTGGGGCAACATGCACTGGGGCCACGCCGTCAGTCGTGATCTCGTCCATTGGGATGAGCTCGGAGACAAACTCCTGCCCGACGACATGGGGCCGATGTTCAGCGGCAGCGCCGTGGTGGACTGGAAGAACACCAGCGGCTTTGGCAAGGATGGCAAACCCCCGCTCGTGCTCATTTACACCGCCGCCGGGAATCCCGCGGTGCAGTGCATCGCCTACAGCACCGACGGCCGCAAGTTCACCAAGTTTGCGGGCAACCCGGTTCTGAAGGAAATCACCGGAGGCAATCGCGACCCCAAGGTGATGTGGCATGAGCCGTCCCGGAAATGGGTGATGGTGCTCTACGTGGAGTGGCAGAAAAAGCACACCATCCACTTCTTCAACTCGCCCAATTTGCGCGAGTGGAGCCTGGCCCAAATCGTCGAGGGCGATGCCCCCGGCAAACCCTATCTCTTCGAATGCCCCGACTTCTTCGAGTTGCCCGTGGACGGCGATCCGACCCGCCGGAAGTGGGTGCTGCTCGCCGCCAACAGCGCCTATGCCGTGGGCACCTTCGATGGCGTCCGCTTCGTGCCCGAGCAGAGCAACTTGGCCGGTCAGCGAGGCAAGGGTTTCTATGCACCCCAGACCTTCAGCGACATTCCGGGTGCCGAGGGTCGTCGCATTCAAATGGGTTGGTTCCAGACACCGACCAAAGGCATGACCTTCAACCAGTCCATGACCGTGCCGCTGGAGCTCCGGTTGCTGACCACGGTGGACGGGCCACGACTGACCTTCACGCCGGTGCGCGAACTGGAGGCGCTGCGGGCCAGCTCCCAACGCCTGGGTTCGCTGTCGTTGGCTCCCGATGCAAAGAATCCGCTGGCGAAGGTGCAGGGGGAATTGCTGGAAGTCCGTGCCGTCCTGAAACCCGGACAAGCGACCCACATCGTGTTCAGCATTCGCGGGGTGCCTGTGGTTTACGACGTGAAGCAGCAAGAACTGGTGGTGGCTCAACATCGCGCGCCGGCGCCGCTGCACGACGGCACCTTGGACCTGATCATTTACTGCGACCGCACCGGCTTGGAGGTCTTCGCCAGCCGCGGGCTTTGCTACGTTCCCATGCCCGTCCAACCGAAGCCCGAGGATCGTACGCTTTCGGTTCAAGTTCAGGGAGGCACGGTCGCCTTTAAGAACCTCGAGGCTCATGAACTGCAATCTGCCTGGACTGCGCGGAAAGTCGTGACGCCGCCGGGTTCAGTTTCTCCGGCGCGTCCGGCATTCCCGGCCAGCCCGACGCGGCCATGAACTCCGGATCCCGCCGCTACTTTTGCATCGGCCTCGGGGAAGTTCTGTGGGACCTCCTGCCGGGCGGTCGCCAATTGGGCGGAGCGCCCGCCAACTTCGCCTACCATGCGCATGCGCTCGGTGCTGAGTCTCTCGTGGTTTCGCGCGTGGGTCGTGACGATATGGGTCGGGATATTCTCGAGCGCCTGAATGCTCTGGGTCTGGCGACCTCCGGGATCTCCGTCGATCCTGCTGCGCCCACCGGCACTGTGAGCGTGGCCCTCGATCCGTCGGGGAAGCCCGCCTACACCATCCACCTCGACGTCGCCTGGGATCTGTTGGAGGCCGGCCCTGAGGTTTTGCGAGTCGCGGCTGCAGCGGATGCGGTGTGCTTCGGGACATTGGCCCAGCGCCACCCGGTGGCCCGCGAGTCCATCCGGCGCGTGCTGCAGGCGACTCGGCCTGATGCCTTGCGCATCTTCGACATCAACCTTCGCCAACGGTTTTGGTCGCGGGAGGTGATCGTCGAGTCCCTGGCATTGGCCACTGTGCTGAAGTTGAACGACGAGGAGTTGCCCATCCTCGCGGACCTGCTCGGTTGGCCGGCGGAGGACGACGATCGACTGCTTGCGCGGTTGGCCGAGCGATTCGATTTGCGGGCCGTGGCCCTAACGCGAGGGGCT
>SYMJ01000142.1 GCA_005805505.1 Verrucomicrobiales bacterium
GGCTGATGTCGCCGCCATAGCACTTGGCCGTTACGTCTTTGCGCATCGCGCTAATCGACTCACGAGAAACGATTTTGCTGCCAATGGCTGCCTGAATGGCGATCTGGAACTGCTGCCTCGGAATCACGTCCTTGAGCTTGGCCGCCAAGTTGCGCCCCCGGGCCTCGGCCTTGGATCGATGAACCAGACTGGAGAAGGCTTCCATCACCTCTCCATTGACCATCATGTCCAGTTTCACCATGTCGCTGGCCTCCATTCCATCCGGTTCATAATCCATCGACCCGTAGCCCCGGGTGATGGATTTGATACGGTCGTGGAAGTCGATGAGGATTTCGTTCATCGGGATCCGGCAGGTCAGCATCACCCGCCGCGTGTCGAGGGTTTCGGTGTTCTTAATGAACCCGCGCTTCTCGGAAATTAGCCCCATGATGTCGCCCAGGTTCTCACCAGGAGTAATCACAAATGCCTTCACGATGGGCTCCATGACGGTCTCGATGTAGGTGACGTCGGGCATGAAGGCGGGATTGTCCACTTGCTTGATCGTCCCATCGGTCATGTGGACCTGGTACACCACGCTCGGGTAGGTGGCGATAATGTCCATGTCGAACTCGCGACGGAGGCGTTCCTGAACGATCTCCATGTGGAGAAGTCCTAGGAAACCGCACCGGAGTCCGAAACCCAACGCCGCCGAGCTTTCAGTCTGGTAGGTCAGGGCTGAGTCGTTCAACTGCAGCTTGGCGATGCTAACCTTGAGCCCCTCGTAGTCGGCCGTATTAATCGGGTAGATGCCCGAAAAGACCATCGGATGAATCTCCTGGAAGCCTGGGAGCTCAGTCGAGGGATTGCGCGGATCGGTAATGGTATCACCCACCTTCACTTCGCGCGGGGTCTTAATATTGGCCGTGATGTAGCCCGTCTCGCCCACCGTCAATTCATCGCGGGTGTACGGCTTGGGATTGAAGGATCCAACCTCCTTGATTTCCACTGTCCGCCCCGAGTGCAGCAACTTGACCATCATGCCCGGCTTCAGGGTCCCGTTGGTCACTCGGACCAAGATCACCACACCTTTGTAAGTGTCGAAGTAGCTGTCGAAAATCAACGCCTGGAACGATTTGGCATCGGTCGGCTTCGGTGCAGGCAAACGGTGAACGATTGCTTCCAGAATCTCTGAAATACCAATGCCTTCCTTAGCACTGGCTAAGATGGCGTCCTCAGCTGGAATGGCCAAAATCTCCTCCAACTGCTGCTTGGCCATCGGAATATTGGCATGCGGCAGATCGATCTTGTTAATGATCGGAATGATCGTCAGGCCCTGCTTCATGGCCAGATGCACATTAGCCACGGTCTGAGCTTCCACGCCTTGGGCCGCATCGATGATGACCAGAGCTCCCTCGCAGGCACTCAGGGAACGGCTGACCTCGTAGGCAAAGTCGACATGTCCAGGAGTGTCGATCAGGTTCAGCTCATAGCGTTCTCCATTCTTGGCCACGTAGTACATCGTAACCGGATGTGCCTTGATGGTGATGCCTCGCTCCTTCTCCAAGTCCATCGCATCCAAGTGCTGGGCTTGGAGCGTCCGATCTTCGACAGTCCCCGTCGTCTGGAGCAATCGGTCTGACAGGGTGGTCTTCCCGTGGTCGATGTGGGCAATGATGCTGAAATTGCGAATGTGTGGGGCGTCCATCGTGGTGCAGAACCGACGGGAAGCGGCCGAACCTTTTTGAGTCCGATCCGTCTCCGCTACGGGAGCGGGCAACATACCGAGCAAGCTCTAATTGGAAAGCCCAACATTGGCCCAAGACGGACTGGGTCAGACCGACTAGATCCCACTGACCAAGATTACTCCGCCCCCGACTGAGGGGTTTCCCATCCGTATTCAGTGGCCGTCCGAAGTGTTAGCCAATCCCAGTCGTTTCCAACCCTCTGAACCGAGGCCGCGGACAGTCTCCAAGTTCCGGGCCACGATGGTCGCGGCGTCCTCGCCACTGCTCACGGCCCGTTCGACGGAGGCCTCTCGCAAAAGGTGAAGCATTGGAAAGGGTGAGCGGTTGGTGAAATGACTCCTGTCACCAGGATCTTCACCGGCGAACTGATATCGGGGGTGGAAGCTGGCGATTTGAAAGACTCCCTCCAGGTTCATTCGGGAGAGCAGCGCATCGGCCTCACCCAGAAACTCGTTGTAGTCGAGAAACTCCTGAAGCACGCGTGGGTGAATGAGCAAGGTGGTCTCGATCTTCGAAGGCTCGGTGGCCAGCAACTCCAGCAGGGCTGCCTCCAATTCGCCCAACAGGGCTTCCGGCGTCGCGGCCTCTGTGACTCGGAAGGCGATCCGATTCCGAACGTATTCAGCCCGGGCGAACGGACAAAGATTCAAGCCGATCACGGCCCGCTCCAACCAGAGACGAGTGTCGGCAATGACCTGCGCCTCGCCTGGGGGCAAGGCCTGAGGGAATTGGCCTTCTGATGGCTCACCTGAGTGTCCTGAAGGGTCCATCGGATTCATCGGTTGGCGGATTCGATCCGGTATAGAGAATGGTCGGTCCGAATGAAGATCGACCGCCCCACCGCCGCGGGCGTGGCCATGATCTTGCCTGCCACTGTGTTGGTAGCGACGGGATAAAATTGTCGCCCAGGCTCGATAACCATCACGCTTCCTTCGCGACTGGGCAGGTAGATCCGACCTCCAGCGCACAGCGGCGAGGCGTTGTGATTGCCGCCCAAGCGCTCACGAAACTGTTCAGCCCCGGTGCGGGCATCGAGGCAGGTGAAGAAGCCTCCGGAGTCCGACACAAAGTACAATTCCTCTCCCACCAGCAAGAGCGAGGGCATGGTCGGAGCTCCCTTCGAATACTTCCACCGGTGAACCGGCTGGGGCTGGGCATCCAGTTGGATGGCGTGGATTTCCGGCTTCATGAAGCCCGTGCTGAGGTACATCGTGCCGCCACCAAAGACAGCGCGTGATGAGAGAGAAAAACCCAATTGCCCATAGCGGACCTTCCAGAGTTCGCGCCCGCTCGCCGGATCGTAGCCGTATAGCCAATCGGCCCCCTGGGAGATAATTTGATCGTGCCCTCCTACCTTCACGATGGCCGGTGTGGCGTAGGATTTCTTGAGTTGCGGGTTGTCGGCCAATTCCCCGGAACGAGGCGTCTGCCAGGCCAATCGACCGGTTGCCGTATCTAGTGCCACGATCGATTGCCTGTCGCTGCCATCGAGGTGGAAGATCAACCGATCCTTCCACAAAATCGGAGAACTGCCGGGACCATTCTCATGCATGATGTGAAGACTGGTATTGGTCCAGAGAACCTTTCCGGATCGGGTGTCCAAACAGGCGGTGCCGAAGGTGCCGAAGTGGAAAAAGGCGCGGCCCGATTCCAAGACTGGAGTCGGCGAGGCATAGCTGTTGAGTTCATGAACCCATTGGGGCTCCTGCTCCGAAAACAGGCGGATATCCCTCAAAATTTTGCCCGTGTTGCGGTCTACGCAAAGAGCGTGCAAATCAACCTTTTGCAAAAGGACCAGAGGTTGGTCCGCGGTGTTGGCGCCCAAACGCCGTTTCACGTCCTCGGCTTTGGCTGCAATCTCATGGGCCGTCGAGAGCCAAATCTGCTGACCATCGATCACCGGAGAGGACCAACCGCGTCCTGGAATCGAGGCCTTCCAGACGACGCCTTCGGTCTCACTCCATCGGGTCGGCGGCTGGGCCTTTGAGGCGGCATGCCCCTGCCCGCCTGGCCCACGCCATTCGGGCCACTCCGGAGTGGCTGCCCATGCGGCGACGGCTCCGAGCAGGGCTATGAGGCCTTTGACCTTAAAAAGAGGGTTCATCGATGGATGGCGACCCAGGGTTTCTAAAGACCTCCCCACGACCGCCACCGAAACGATAAGGCCGAATAAGGCCGATGGTCGCTCTGAATAAATACGTGACCTTAGAAAAATACAGCAGTCACCGTAACTTGGGAACTCGAGGACCCCGTGTAAGTCGGCCCCGGATCTTACACGAGCGCGCTGAAGTTTTGACCACCCATCCGTCGGGTGTTACTCGCGCTGGCTTTCCACACAAGTCGGTGGTAGAAAATCCCCCGAAGTAACGCCTCCCTGAGGAGCGTTTCCCCGTTCATGGCCACCAAAGTCATCCGCAAAAAGGCGATCGGAGTCGATCCCGTCGAGCCTGCAGTCACTCCTCCGACCCACGATGCCGCTGACACTGCATTCCTCACCAAGCCCAAGCTGACATCCAAGTCTAAGAAACGGGATATTCCCGAGGGTTTGTGGAGCAAGTGCCCTAAATGTGAGGGTTTGATCTATGACAAGGACCTAGACAGCAATCTCAAGGTCTGTCCGAAGTGCAGCTACCACTTCAAGATCGGTTCTCGGGAGCGCATCCATTCCATGGTCGAAACTTGCTCCTTCGAAGAAATGGACGCCGGAATGGAAAGTGTCGACATTCTCAAGTTCACCGGTGCGGCCAGTTACGAAGCCAAGCTCGCCGCCTATCGAAAAAAGATGTCCATGCTTAAGGACGCCGTGGTCACCGGTGTCGGCATGCTCGGCACGCACCGGGTGGCTCTGGGGGTCATGGATTTTCAGTTCCTCGGCGGGTCCATGGGCTCGGTGGTGGGAGAAAAACTCACCCGTTTGATCGAGACAGCCACTGATCGA
>SYMJ01000143.1 GCA_005805505.1 Verrucomicrobiales bacterium
AGCCACAGCCTTCGGAGCCGGGGCCTTCGGAGCCTGAACCTTAGGTGCAGCGGCTTTAGGAGCCACAGCCTTCGGAGCCGGGGCCTTCGGAGCCTGAACCTTAGGTGCAGCGGCCTTAGGAGCCACAGCCTTAGGAGCCGGGGCCTTCGGAGCCTGAACCTTAGGTGCAGCGGCCTTAGGAGCCACAGCCTTCGGAGCCGGGGCCTTCGGAGCCTGAACCTTAGGTGCAGCGGCCTTGCCGACGGAAACCTTCGGTGCGGTTGCGGGTACGGTCTGCTTTGCCGTCACCCCGCTTTTGGCTGGGGCTTTGGACTGAGTAGACACGGCCGGCCGTTCCGACTTGGCCGGAGTCGGGGGCGACTTCTTGGAAGGGGCCTTGGCTGCGGGCTTCTTCTCTTTCGTCTTGGACATAGTAGCGAGGCTGCGCGATGCGCGAAGCCGATTAAGCCATTTAGGATGGGGACTGGGCCTCCTCAAGTCAAGCGGTGGGTCACAACCAAAGTGCTACAATCGCCAAGTCGGAGGAAACGGTGACCTTGGGATTGGGATCGGGGCAGTCAACCAACTGGACCGGAGCACCGATGAGTTCGCAAGCAGCGGTGTCGTCCGTCACGCTCAGTTTGCGGGCCTGAACTTCGGCCAAGGCGTTTCGAAGGATGGGCAGGCGGAAGCACTGGGGGGTCTGAACTGCCCACAGGCGTGAACGGTCCAGGTGGTGTGCCACCCGCTGCTGGGCATCGGCCTCCTTGAAGGTATCGACGGCCCTTTGGGCTGCCACTGCGGCGCCCGTCTGTTCAGCGGCCTGGAGGCACCGAGAAATGGTGTCGAAACTGGTGCAGGGCCGCGCACCGTCTTGGATGGCGACGATCTTTGTCGCCGCGGGGATGTTGCATAGGCCGTTCCAGACCGAGTCCTGTCGCTCGGCCCCGCCCTGAATCAGAGTGTAGGGACGTTGAACGGCCAACTTCCGGGCCAACTCCTCGAAATCTGATTCGAGTCCGGGGCGGATCACCAGGCAAAGGTGATGAATGTCGGGGTGCCGGTCGAAGCGTCGCCATGTGTGGGCCACGACGGGAAGCCCGGCGACCTCTAGGAACAATTTGTCGATGCCCGGACCCATTCGGGTTCCTTTTCCGGCAGCCACGATGATGGCGGTGTTCATAGAAAAAAGGCGCGGCCTCGGGGCCGCGCCTCAGGGGGCTGATTCTCAGTCCAGGATTTACTTTTTGTCGGACTTGTTCGGTTCGACCTTCTTAACGTCCTTCGCGTCCACCTTTGAAGGGTCGCTCTTGGTGGAGTCGGGTGGGGCGGTGGCGCCGAGCGTCTTGGCCACCAACTCGCTCAGGTCGCTCTCGCCTCCGGCCAATGTGGTGAAGATGACCACCGGGGTTCCATTAGCCGACAGGGCTGAAACATCCAAAACCGTGGCATAACCGCTGGCTTTGGCCTTCTCTTCGAGCACCCCCCGAACATCCCGGAGGATCGACTCGCGCACACGCCCTCGTTGTTCCATCAAGGCGCGTTGGCTGTTGCTCTGGAACTGCTTGATGTTGCTCTCCATCTCCATGATGTCCTTGCGCTTCTTGTCGAGATCTTTGCGGCGCTTGTCGGCTTCCTCCTTGGAGAGGGAGGGGTCGTTGGCTGCCTCGATTTGCTTGCCGAATTCTTCGTTGGCCTTCTTGTAGTCGTCGTACATCGACTGGCCCATTTTTTCGAATTCAGCCAAGCGATCCTTGATCTGGGCGTCGGCTTGCTTGGTCCTCCAGAATTCGTCAAACACTTTGGTCAGGTTGATCACCCCGACTTTGCCCTGGGCCAGAGCGGTGGTGCTGAGCAGGGAGGCAGTGAGGGCTGCGGCGATGGTGAGTGCAGTTCGGTTCATGCGTTCTAGGATAGATCCAACGTGGGCAACCTTTCAAAAGTCTCGAGTCCAGCCAACGCCAAACTGGAACTTGCCACCGGTGCCGGTGTCGGGTCCACGAGTAATGGGGATGCCGTAATCGAGACGCAAGGGGCCGATCGGCAGGTTGAGCCGAATTCCGACACCCCAGTTGTCATTGTAGAGGCCGGTGTTACCGCGGACCAGGGGATTGCCAATGGCATCGGTCGCCGCGGATTCAGGGGCGAAGCTGTAGGCACCTGGATACACCATGCCGATGTCGTAGAACATCGCGAAGCGCAGTCGCTCAATGATGGGGATGCTGTACTCGGTGGAACTGAACCAGTAGGTGCTGCCGCCGATCGGCTCGCCTGAATAGTATTCGCGGGGTCCGATGGCTCGGAATTTGTAACCCCGCAGGTTGTAGAGGCCCCCCAGAAACCAGCGGTCGAACAAGGGGACGCGGGTCGAGTCACCGTAGTAGTCCACCACGCCCGCACGACCTGTGAATTCCACGATGTGTCCCTCGAAAATATCCTTAGCGACGCCGGCATCGTCGAGCAGTCGATCCGGACTCCAGTATTGGGAAACCCGGGCCTCCAGCTTGTAGAAATCGCTGTCGCCGCCGAACGGACCGCCGACCAGTTCACCCAACACCTCGGCCCGGTGCCCGCGCGTGGGCATCTGGAAGTTGTTCCGAGTGTCGTGTGCTAGGGAGGTTCCGAATCGGGACACCAAGCGAGCGCCCTCTTCAGCCAAGATAGCGCTACCGAATTTCTGCTGTTGGAACCGATAGCTGTCGGAGAAACGTATCTGGATGTTCTCGAGCGTGTAGCTGACGTTGCCGATGAAGTTGCGAGGCAACTGACGGGTGAGCCCGATGCGAGAACCGGTTTGGCGCTGGTTGTAGTTGTCGGAAAGAAAGTTCAGGTCGCGGTGGTACAGGTCGACGCTCAGGGAGAGGCGTTTACCCAAGAACCAGGGTTCGACGAAGGTCGCGACATAGTCCTGACGACGGGAACCCATTTGGGCGCGCAGTCGGGCCTTTTGACCCGCGCCCGTGAAGTAGGGCGGATTGGTGATGTCGAAATTTCCCTGACTGACTTCGACGAATCCGATGACCGAATCCACTGAACTGAAACCGGCACCCAGGGCGACGTTGCCGGTGTTCTTTTCCTCGACGGAGATGACGAGGTTTTTCCGGTTGGGGACATCGGTCGGTTCCGGTTTGGCCTCCACCTTGTTGAAGAACTGCATCTGCTCAAGGCGACTCTTGGACACCTTGGCCCGCACCATGTCGAAGGTCTCGCCCGGTGTGATGGCTAATTCGCGACGGATGACCTTGTCCTTGGTCTTTGCGTTGCCCTGGATCTCGATCTTCTCGACGTAGAACTTGTCGCCTTCTTGGATGCTATACTTCAGGTCGAGTGTTCCTTTCTCGACATTGGCGATTTGCTCGGGCTTGGCGCGGGATTCGATGTAGCCCCGTGCTCCGTAGAAATTCTCAATGGCCTCGGTGTCTTTATAGAGCCGCTTCGGTGAAAAGACCGATCCCTCCTTGAGTTGAAGGCCTCTCTTGGTCTTTTCCCCATCTTTTGAGGTAAGATTTTGGACAATCTGCTGCTGAGTGAAGAGCTCGTTGCCATCGAAAGTGACGGCCCCGACCTTGTATTGCGGTCCTTCCGAGATCGGAAGGTGCAGAATGAGATTGTTGGTCTTGGGGTACTCGAATCGGGGCTCCTTGAGCTCCATGTCGATGTAGCCCTTGTCGGCATAGAACTCCCGGAGCTTGTCCTTGTCTTCCTCGAAGACATCGTCCTTGAAGCGACCGGAACCGGTGATCCAGGAGAAGATCCACCAACGGCGGGTCTTAATGACCTTGCGTAGCTTGCGCTGCTTGAATGAGGGGGAGTCCTCAAAGAGCACTTCCTTGATTTTGACCTTGGGAGATTCCTGCACCTCGAAGGTCACGATCCCGCGGCCGAGGGACTCGGTGATGCTCGGCTTGTAGTCGACCGTGGTCCGCTGGAGGCCCGCCTTCTGGTACATCTTGAGGATGACCTGGGCATCAGTGAAGAGCTTGCGCTCGTCCATCGGTTCGCCGCTCTTCGAAGTGAGTTTCTTGCGAAGTTTCGAGGCTGAGTACTTCTTGTTACCCGAGAACCGGATCTCGGTAATTAGGGGCCGACCCTGCACCACGTAGGTGAGTGTGTATTCTTTGGGAACCCGGGTGCCATTGGGGGCCAGCTCTGTGGCCGTGATGTCTTCGGTGACCCGAATGTTGAAGAAGTAAGACGTCCCATAGAGGTTCTTAATGTCGTCATCGACTGCGAACCGGCTATAGGCCTCCCCTTCTTTCACTCGGATGTTGGCCCGAATCAGTTCTTCGCTGACGGCGGCCGGGCCGACGTGCTTGATGATGATCTTTCGGACGACGGGTGTCTCCTCGGCGGCCGCCAATTGGAGGCAGGCCACGAGAACGGCACACAGCCGCAGGCTGCGGTTCTTAGTGAGTTTCATCATCGAGTTAGTCTTCGGCATCGATCTTCGCCGCACTCTCGAACCGTGTGAAGCTCTTAAAGAAGGTCAATCGAACGTCCCCAGTGGGACCATTTCGCTGCTTGGCAATGAGAAGATTGACTGGATGAGACTCCACCGGTTGCCGTGTGTCGGAGACATCTTCCTCTTCTTCGGCGGGTTTGTAGAGCAGCCCGACGACATCCGCGTCCTGCTCGATGGCACCCGATTCACGAAGATCCGACAGACGGGGTTTGCGGTTCTTGTCCTTCTCGAGTTCGCGGTTGAGCTGGGATAGGACGATGATTGGAATGTTCAATTCCTTGGCCAGAGCCTTCACACCGTTGGAAATATCGGAAATTTCCTGTTGGCGGTTGTCTTGAGCTTTCTTGGAGTCCGAATGCATCAACTGGAGGTAGTCGATGATGATGAGCTTGATCTTGTGCTGCTGCCACATGCGTCGGGCCCGAGCCCGGAGCTGGAGGATGGAAAGCCCGGGAGTGTCATCGATGTGGAGGGGGCTCTTAGCCATCTTGGCGGCCGCTCCGGTGAGTTTCTTGAAATCTTGCTCGGCCATGAATCCCTCTCGGATGGATCGGCCGTTGACCCGAGCCAGGGAGCACAGCATACGCATGACCAACGATTCGGAGGTCATTTCTAGACTGAAGACTCCGACGGGCTGCCGTTCGTTGATGACGACATGCTCGGCGATGTTCATGACCATGGAGGTTTTGCCCATCGAGGGACGGGCCGCGATGACGATCATTTCTCCTCCATTCATGCCGCCGGTCATCTTGTCGTAGTCGGCAAACCCCGTGGCCAGCCCAGTGAGCCCCCCGGCCCGCTGGTGGAACTCCTGGATCATGTCGATGGCCCCGCGCACCAAGTCCTTCATCGGCTTGATGGTGGTCGTTTCGCGATCCTCGCTGATGCGGAGGATGTCGCGTTCAACTTCGTCCAGCAGGGCGTTGACCTCACCTTGATGTTCGTAGACTCGAGCTACGACCGAGGTGCAGGCCGTGAGCATCCGGCGGAGGACGAGTTTTTCGCGGATGATCTCAAGGTAATAGGACAGGTTGGCCGCACTGGGTACGGCATCCTGAAGACTGCTGAGGTAGGCGAGTCCACCGACGGCTTCGAGTTGGTTGGAATCCTTCAGCTTCTGCTGGACCGTGATGAGGTCGATGGGATTCTTGTTGTCATACATGTTGGCCAGCGTCTGGTAGATCAACTGATGCCGCTGGTCGTAGAAGGTTTCCGCACCCGCCTTGAGTGTCTCGATACACGCGCCCATGGCTTCGTTGGGGGAAAGCAGGATGCAGCCAAGGACTCCCTGTTCGCCTTCCGTGGAATGCGGGGGCAGGCGATCCAGCGAGGAGATGTCCAATTTGGGGCGGACCCGACGTGAACGTTTGAAATCGGGCCGGGGTTCTTCCGAGGCAGCTCCGCCGCGCTCGTCAGGAAGATCTTGCATGGGGTGGATTGAGAGTCCGGGAGGCTCCGGGCGGAAGCAAAGGTTGTGCGCATCCGGCGGGGAATAACTTCTACCGCTCGGTGCTTGCTTCTGAGGGTTGAGTTGGTAGTGCCTCCCGCGGCCGGTTTTAGCCGGAAAACGGGCGCACGAATTGCTTTTGGAAAAGGCTCTGGAGCTGGGCTTACAACCCCCTGAGGAGTTGCTTGAGGCGCTGCCAAGCGGTTTCCCGGGCTTTCTTGTTCTCAGGGCTTCCCGCGGGATCTTCACCCGCGCGCATGAAGCCATGGCCCGCGCCTTCGTAAATGACCGGCTCATAGACCTTGCCGACCTTTTTCATGAGCGTCTCTGACTTCGGAACGGTGGCATTAACTCGTGCGTCGTTGCCGCCATAAAAACCGTAGACAGGGGCTTGGATCTTGGCCAATTCGCGTTCGTCTTCGGTGCCCGAGCCATAGAACACAAAGCCGGCCTTCACTCCGGCGTGCTGACTCATGAATCGAAAGGTTTGGGTGCCACCCCAGCAGAAGCCTCCGACGGCCACCCTGCCATTGCAGGCGGGGAGTTTCTGGACGTAATCGCAGGCGGCCTTCAGGTCGGCGGTCACCTGGTCTGGAGGCAGTGATCCGATTTTGGCACGGGCGCCATCGGGCCCTCCGAGCGATTCAGTGCCGCCTCCATTAGGACCCGTTCCGGAAAGCAGGTCCGGCGCGATGGCAATGTAGCCGGCCTCGGCCAATTGATCGGCCACGCCTCGGACCCAGTCGGTGAGCCCGAAGATTTCGTGGATGACCACCACGGCGGTGGCCTTCTCTTTGACTTCCGGATAAGCCACCCAGCACCGCACCTCTCGTTTCCCGTGGCGAATGGTGACCCATTCCAGGTGACGGGGAGATTTTTCAAGGCGGGGCTTGGCCCAATCTTGGGCGAGAGCGATTCCGCTCAAGCAGCAGAGCACGGTCAGAGAACGGAGAAGACGGAGGGTCGACATGGAGTGATGCGGTGGGGTTGTGGGTTGGACAGGAGGACGGGGCGACTAGCGGAGGTGTCGATCAGCGAACTTTAAATAGAATTCCCAATCTACCTCCGTCAATGCGTGAGGGCCCGATCGAATATGGTAGCCGACCGACTCGCCCACGGAGCGGTTCACAGCTGGGAGTTCCGGGCCGGGGAGTCCTTCCTTGCCGAGCAGTCGATACACTTCGCTGGCATGCCACCCGCTCAGGTACTCGCCCTTGGGATCTGCCCAGCGATCTTGTTCCGCACTGGCGATGTATAGGGGTCTGGGAGCGATGAGCGCTCCCAATTCATGCTGGTCTACCGGCAGGTCGGCGATGCGGTGGTTGTAGTCCTTGAAGCGCCCGTTGAACCAGTGCGGGAAACTGGTGTTGATGCGCAGGGTTGTCTCTCCGAAGAAGCGTCGAGCCAGTGCGGCCCCGCCTTCGCCGGATTCGTTGGCGATCACCATAGCGAAGCGGGAATCGCGAGCGCCTGCCCACAGAGCCGTCTTGCCGAGGCGCGAGTGCCCGAGCAGAGCCACCTTCTGGCCATCGATGGCGGGATCCAGGCTTAATTGGTCGAGGGCCCGGGACAGTGCCCACGACCAAGCTGCAATGGATCCCCAGTCACCGGGTTCAAAGTGGTGGTCAGCTCCTTGAGGCGCGACCGCACCTCGGAGTCCCTGTTTCCAGCCGCCGTCGAAATCGGCTTCGGCGTCTCCATAATAGGCCGTGGCCAGTCCGTAACCCCGTTCCAAGATCCGAGCGATGGGCCAGGCCTCCGCGTCGGTGCCTCGGCTTGCCTCATTCGCAACGTGGTTGGTGACACCGCTGCGTGGACGATTGGCGACCCACCCCCGGGCCAGCGGCACATCGGTTTCAGGGGTGACCGTGTGGTTTCCGTCGAAATTGAGTCCCAGGAAAATAGGCACCGGCTTCGTGGCTTGAGAGGGCCGATACACGAGAAGATCGAGGAGGATCGGGTGGGGCCCCCGGGTGAGAGGGATCTGAATGCGCTGTCGGATCGCCTTTCCGCCAAAGGCGTCTCTGCGTGTTTCCACCACCCATCCGGGTTGTCTCGGTAGACCCGACGGGGTCCGTCCGTACACGTGATCCTCAAACAGGTGGACCAGTTCGGCCCGTCGTTGAGGCCAGTGTTGGGCCGAAGTCACCCGCTGGCCGTTTCGCAGGGTCAATACTTCAGGAAGCGAGTACGGGGGTACGGATTCTTCCAGGTCGTTGATGGGCACGGTCCTGGGGATTTGGGCCGCCCAGGCTCCCAGGCAGAAACAGCCCAGCCATCCGGTCCAGATACGCAGACAGAAACTCCGGGAAATCATGGACGCCAGCCTTCCTCAGCCGGGGCGTTCACCGCAAGGCCAGAGGGGGGAGGACCAAGAGTGCGGCCAGAGAGAAGTGAGCGGCTAAAACTGAGTAGAGCCGCGTCTTCAGGCTCCGCCCACGATGGAAAGGTCGATCGCGGAGTCTCGGTTGGGCAAGTCTATCACCAGGAGTTCAGCTTCCGGAGAACTCGGGGACTTGCGCAGGGCACCGTCGATCCGGATTCGAGCGTTTGGAGACGTGTCCCAAACGACGATTTTCCAGTTTCGGATACGGCTCGCGAACGTTCCCTCGGCCGGTCCGAAGTGCAGGTGAGTGGTCTTACCTTGTCGGCGAAGGGTAATCCGCCGTTGGTGGAAAAGTCCCGACTCGTGTTGGAGCGTGATTCCGTCGTCTTCGTACCAGTGAAAAGCCCCTTCTGGGCCCGGCCACACATGCAGCGTGAGCGTTTCGCCTGGAGGTTCCTGTGTGGAGTTGCGGGCGGGTGCCAGGGGCAGAATTCCGCCAGCGCGGACATAGACTGGAATCCGATTCAGTGGCGTTTCCGCGAGAATGGACTTGCCGCCCACGTGCCGTTCACCTGTCCCAAAGTCGTACCAGACATCGTTGGGCAAATAGACGCTTCGGGCGGGGCATCCGGGTTCTAGCACCGGAGCGATCAGGAGATCTCGTCCGAGCAGGAACTGGGAGTTGCAGGCCACGGCCACCGGATCGTTGGTGTAATGGTAGAGCAGGGGGCGAATCAAGGGCTCGCCCTCGCTGGCCGCTCGCTGGCTCAGGCAGTAAAGCAGGGGAAGCAATTGATAGCGCAGGCGGAGCGTCTCCCGGGCGATGGCTTCCACCTCCGGACCGAAGGCCCAGGGTTCTTGATCCCGGGTCCCCAGGTTGCTGTGGTTGCGAAAAAAGGGCGTGAAGGCAGCAAACTGAAGCCAACGGACGAAGAGCTCCGGCGTGGCGTTGCCCAGAAATCCTCCGACATCGCCGCCACAGAACGGGACTCCGCTGAGCGAGAGGTTCAGTAGCATGGGCACCGCGTCGCGGAGGTGATCCCAGTGGGAAGAGGTGTCCCCGGTCCACACGATAGCGTGCCGCTGGATGCCTGCATAACCCGCCCGGGTGACCACGAAGGGACGCTCGTCGGGCCGATGGCTTAGGAGACCTTCACGGGAAGCCTGTGCCATGGCCTGCCCGTAAAGATTGTGGACGGCAGCATGGGGTTGCGGCCCCGAATCCGTGCGGTGCAGCGCATCGGGGGGCAGCGTCTTGTCGGGCCGGGCAAAGTTGGCCGGCTCGTTCATGTCATTCCAAATACCCGCGATGCCTTGTTCGAGCAGCGCGCGTTGCTCCTCTCCCCACCAGGTCCGGACTTCGGGTTTTAGAAAGTCTGGAAACCGAGCGATGCCCGGCCACACTTGGCCCTGATAGTCTGTTTTCCCGTCGGCCTCTCGCACAAAGGCCTCTCGCTGCATTCCGCGTTGGAAGACTGGAAAGTCGGGATCGTCTTTCACCGCGGGATCGGTGATGGCCACAGTGCGAATGCCCTGACGTCGGAGCTTCCGGGTCATCGACGCCAACTGGGGGAACCCTGACCCCACGGTGAACACGCGGTAGGCGTCCATGTGGTGGATGTCGAGGTAGAGGGCATCACAGGGCAAATCCCGGCGCCGGAACTCCCGAGCCACGGCCTCGACTCGCGCTTGGGTCTCGTAGCTGTAGCGGGATTGGTGATAGCCCAGAGCCCACTCTGGGGGCAGGGGCATGGTGCCCGTCCGTTGCGCATAGCGCTGGAGTACCGCCTCTACGGTAGGGCCCAAAAAGAGATGAAGATCGATGTCTCCAGAATCGGCCCGCAATCGCCATTTGTCTGGATGGGACGATCCGAGATCCCAATGCTGTCGGCTGGAATTGTCCCAAAATAGACCGGCCGCCCGCCCGTGCCGCAGTGACAGGGCGAAGGGAATGGACACATACAGCGAGGCCAAGGCCGGGTGGATCGCTGGAGCATGCCCCAAGACATCGATGTTCCAGAAATCACGAACAGACCCGCGGCGATTGAGGGGGCCCGTGACCTCTCCAAGACCGAAGAGCGACTCATGCTCGATGAGGTCCAGTGTCAGCTCTGGGGCTCCATTGGCCGAAAAGCCTGTGGCACCAATACTCGATGAGAAAACTTCGAACCCCTGGGCATCACTCAATTGCCAAGCGCCCCGGCGATCCCACGAAAACACGCCGCACTCAGTTGCGAGACAAGATCGGCCGCCTTTCCGCTGGGCGGCGGTTTCCGGGATCTCCCAGTTCGGCTCGATGAGTGCCGCAGACTCCGGTGGCTCAGGGGCTTCGATGAGCCCTAGACGGAGGCGGAAGACGTCCGGAGCCAGCGCCTCGATCTCGGCGTGGATGCCGGCAGGGGTGGGCAAGACGATCATGCTCAGGCCTTGTCGCCGGAACCACTGGAGGTTTTGACCTCAATGACGTCATGCGGTGAGGCCTCTTTCTGGCCGGCGGGGCTCACTTGAATGTACCGCGCCCGATCTCTTAGGCTGGCCAAATTGATCGCCCCCAAGTAGCCCATGCCGGACTGGATGCCTCCGATGAGTTGACCGACGACAGAATCCAGCGAAGCGGCGACCTCCTTCAGTGCTTCGATTCCTTCTGCGGCGGCCTTGCGGGTGTTGTCGGCACTGTGACCGTAGCGGGCCGCGGATCCGGCCTTCATGGCCGCATGGCTGCCCATGCCGCGGTACTGCTTGTAGAGCTTTCCGTTGATCTCGACGATTTGTCCGGGTGCCTCCGGGCATCCAGCAAATAGACCGCCGCAAATGACCCCCTGGGCCAAGGTCAGTGCCTTGACGACGTCGCCGGACTTGGTGATTCCGCCATCGGCCAACAAGGTCACGCCGCAGGTGGCGGCGGCTCGGGAGGTGATGTAGAGGGCCGTGAGCTGAGGAATTCCGACCCCTGCCACGACCCGTGTGGTGCAAATGGATCCGGGTCCCTGACCCACCTTGATGACGTTGGCTCCGTTGGAGGCCAGGAATTCGACCCCCGCAGCGCTGGTGACGTTGCCCGCGATAATTGGCAAGCGGGCGAACGCGTCGCGCACCATTTTTACCACCTCGCCGACCCCTCGGCTGTGTCCGTGTGCTGTGGAGACGGCCACGCAATCCACACCGCGGTCGATGAGCGCACCGACATGTCCGATGACCCGGTCGCGGTCGATGCTGCCATCCTTGTGACGGACCGTGGAAATGGCCGCACCGCAGAGAAGTCGGAATGTCGAATCGCGAGCCGGCTTTAGTGCCGCACCAGTTTCTTGGGTAATCCGCTCGATGTCGCTGAGAGTGAACAGCCCCTGGAGTCGGTCCTGATCGTCCACCACCAGCAGCTTGTGAATGCCCAAGTTCTCGGTGAAGAAGCGGTCGGCGCGGGCGATGGGATCTGATCCGAGTTCGCGCTCAGAGATGGTGCGGACTTGGGCCCGCGGCGTCAGTGCCTCGGACACCTTGCGGTGAGCGTAGCGGGGTTTGACCACATGCCCTGGGAGAAGGCCGAGCAGGGTTCCGGTGGCATCGACCACAGGGAAAGTGCTGAAGCTGAAGCGCTTCTTTTCGATGAGTTCCAGAACATCGCCGATGTGCTGCTCGGGATGGACGCGGATGGGGTCTTGGATAAGGCCATGGACATGGTTCTTCACGCGTGACACTTCCGAGAGTTGCTCTTTCTCGGGCATGTTGTAGTGGATGAGTCCGAGCCCACCGTTCAGCGCCATGGCAATAGCCATGCGTGCCTCGGTG
>SYMJ01000144.1 GCA_005805505.1 Verrucomicrobiales bacterium
TAGGCTTCGCGGCCGGACGGGCGCTTCAACACCAAGGAGACCTGACGGTAAGCCGTGGCCTGCTTGGAGAGATCATCATAAATGATGAGCGCATCCATGCCATTGTCCATGAACCACTCGCCGATAGAAGCTCCAGAGAAGGGTGCCAGATACTGATCGGCAGCCGAGTCCGAGGCGGCGGCGGCCACGACGATCGTGTACTCCATCGCGCCGGCCTTCTCGAGCTCAGCGATGACGCGGGCGATGTTGGACTGCTTCTGGCCAATCGCGACGTAGATGTTGTAGACCGGACGGAAGTCCTTAACTCCAACATTCTGCTGATTGATCCGGGCCTGATTGATCATCGTGTCCACGCCGATCGTGGTTTTGCCGGTGGAACGATCACCAATGATCAACTCGCGTTGACCGCGACCAATGGGAATCATCGCGTCGACGGCCATGATTCCAGTCTGGAGAGGTTGGCTCACGGACTTCCGCTTGATAATACCCGGGGCGATCTTCTCGACCGGATAGAACGCGGCGGCCTCAATAGGACCCTTGCCATCGAGCGGTCGCCCGAGGACGTCCACGACTCGACCCAACAGTCCTTTTCCGACAGGCACCGATAGCAGTTTGCCGGTGGTCTTCACCTCGCTGCCCTCGTGGAGACTGGTGTAGTCGCCCATGATGATCGCGCCTACCTCGGTTTCCTCGAGGTTTAGGGCAAGGCCGATGATGCCGCCACCGAAGTCGAGCATCTCATTGGCCATGCAGTCCGAAAGGCCTTCGATATTGCAAACACCATCGGAGATCTCGCGGATTTGTCCGATGTTTTGGCGTGTCACCGAAGCCTTCGCGCCGTTGATCTGGGCCTCAATTTCTTGGAGCAGGGAACTCATGTCGTCTGTGGGATTATTCGACTGTGGGAAAGTTGAAAATGATCGTTAAAAACTGTTCTCGAGAGCGGCCAACCGTGTTTTCACGGTGCCATCAAACACATCGCTGCCAATCTGGATGCGGAGCCCACCGATCAGAGTGGGGTCCACGAAGAACTGGAAATCTAGACCGGCCCCATACTTCTGGGTCAGGCTGGCTTTAATGGAGTCCATCTGGGATTCAGAGGTGGGCACGGCGTTGTCAATGCGGACCGTGCGACTCTGGATGTCGAGCTCTACTAACCGTTGAAAGTGGGTCAGAGCGGCCAGATAATTGCGGGGCTTGCTGGCCAAGACCTGCGTCATCACCTGGCGGACGCGGCTCTCGTTCAGCACTCCATCGAGCAGGCAAATCCGGTATAGATCCTTGCCGTCACGCCGCGCCTGTTTTCCAATCTTCATCCGAGAAATTTAGGTTGTGATTCGGTTGGTGATTTGGGTTGGCCTAGGCGGCGATTTGCCGTTGGGTTTCCTCAGCTAAGCGCTTTTGGTCGTCCAGCGTCAGAATCTTTCCGGTGACCTTGATGCTGGCCTCGACGACCAACCTTCCAAATTCCTGACGGAGTTCCGCCTTCAGGCGGGCCAGTTCGGCGTCATTAGAATGACGAGCTTTGGCAATGATGTCGGCGGCGGCGGCAATGGCTTTTTGGTTTTCGATCTCCGTAACCCGCGCCGCTGCAGCTCTGGATTCTTCAATGATCCGACCGGTCTGGACGCCCGTTTCTACCAGCAACTCTTGGGACTTGCGATGGGCAACGGCGAGATCCTCCCGTGCGCGGCTGGCATCGGCAAGACCTTGGGCGATGGTCGCGCGGCGGTCTTCCAAAGTCTTTTGGATGGGGCCGATCGCCCATTTCTTCAGAATGAGCGCAACCAACAAAAAGCTGATCGCATTGGCTATGAGCGCCGGAACGTTGGCCCCGAAGGTCTTGGCAATTTCGGCGACCGGACCAGCATCGGATGCAGCAAGAATTAGAAGATGGCTCATTTCTGTAGGAACTATGGGATCTGAACTTCTAGTAAAGGGGGAGGCGCGGAACCATGGGGATCCGCGCCGACAAGATCACTTCCCGTTCCAGAGGAACAGAGCGAAGAACACGATACCTTCGGCGAAGGCCGTGCTCAAGATCGCTTGGACTAGGATCTTGGTCGCGGCACCGGGATTGCGACCCACCGCTTCAGCGGCGCCTTTTCCAATCATTCCGACGCCGATGGCGGCGCCCAAGGCGGCTGCGGCGACGTGAATGTTGCCGGACATTTCTGCGATCATCATGGTATTGTTTATCTTTGTAGTGTTGTTGCCAGCCATCCCGGCAGTCTTGCCACCGTCTGAGGGCCGAAATTGTTAGTGATGAGAACCGTCCTCGGCATGTTCCTCATCGTGCGAACAGATGAGGAGGGTGAAGACCGCGGTCAGCAACATGAAAACCAGAGCCTGAACCACTCCCACCAAAATCTCCATAAAGTAGAAGGGCAAGGCTGTCAGCCAACCCAGTTTTGCACCGCCCAGATGAGTCATGGCCTCCAACATGTTTTCGCCGGCAAAGACATTTCCGAAGAGACGAAAACTCAAGGATACGGGGCGGAACAAGATTGAGACCACTTCGAGAAGACCCACTGCGAAGAAGACCACCATGAGGATGAATCCCATGAAACCGCCCAAGCCACCTTTGGCTCCAAAAAGATGCTTGAGGAAGCCCACAGGCCCATTGGCCTGCAGCGCCCAGACAGTCCAAAGAATAAAGAACACCATCGCCATGGCGAAGGTCATGTTAAAATCCGCGTTAGCACCGCGTAGCAGGGGTTCCGTCACATCGAAACCGTGTTCCGTAGGATGACCATATCCGATGCTGCCAACTCCCGGCAGTAACCCAAACCAGTTGGTGGCCAAAATGAAAATGAACAACGAGGCGAAAAACCAGAAAGTCTTATGGACCAGTTCCGCTCCAATGATGCCTCCAAGGAAGTCATAAAGGCTTTCGACGAGCCACTCCCAGAAGTTCTGCGCTCCATCGGGGACGTCCTTAATGGTCCGTACCCCAAGTCGCACAGCCAAAACCAGCAACAGAGACACAATCCAAGTCAGGACCATGGAGTTGGACACTGGCAACGGTCCAATATGGAAAATGACCGGAGCCGCCGAAGGCAAGCCATGGGTGGCCGCGACCTCGGCTGGGTTTCCATGCTCTGCAGCAACGGTTGCCAACTGAAGGAAGAGTCCGCCAAAGAGAAAAACTAAAGCTTTAGGCCAGGCCATCGTAATAAATAGATAACCACCGGATCTGCTCCAAGGGCACGCAGACGGCGAAGGTTTTCAACTGCTGATGGGTCAGCCTAGCGAGATAGTGAAAAGTTTCACAAGCGGTTTTTGCAGATCTTTCCACCAACTCGTCCCTCTATTTGAAACCCTTCGTTGGTTTTAATCTTCATTTTGGCTCCTGGGTCCATGTGCGGGGACCGATCGTTCCGATGGGTTTCTATCCCCTGAGGAAAGCTCGAAGCCACATCCAAGACTGCTCGGCTGCAAAGAAAATAACCCAGGTGACCAAAGTAAAATAGATAAGCGTGACCACCAGACTCAGGAGAGCCAGCAGGTACATGACGCCGTCTCGCTGAAGCCGTCCGATACACGCGAAAAAGATGACCAGTGCCGGGAGCGAGTTCTGAAGTGGAACCACCAGAAATGGGAGAGCCACCAAGAGGCCGCCCACCAGGATGAGCCAGCCAGCACCCCTGCGCCCGACCGCATCCACCAGCCAAACCATGCGTTCGGTGCGGCTCACGCGACCGACAATCCCCAACAATCCGCACCCGAAGCCCGAAAACGCGTTCCAAGTCATTGCCCGAGGCCGGGTCGACCGGATACGCATCGGCAGCCAGACCGACTCATCACCGCGGATTAACCTCCAACCTATTCCCGCAAAGGCCAAGCCCCCGAAGGTGGCAATGGGCCCGGTGGGCAGGGGCTGAATGAATGGCAGCGTGAGGATCAAAGCCATCAACCAGGCGTTGCCCTCGCCCAGTTGATCGAGGAACTCACCGATGGTTTGCCCGCCGGAGCGTGCGACCTCGGCCGAAGCACTCAAGGCACGGATGAAGTCCGCCGCGGTGGCGTTTCGGGGGGACTGTGGTGATGAGGACATCCAGCGAGGCTCTCTGACCTTAGGGCAGAAGCCTGGATACAAGGGCACTGACGGACTTGCCGTCGGCTCGGCCATCCACCTTGGACTGGGCAGCCTTCATGACCGCTCCCATGTCTTTCTTCGAGGTGGCTCCCACCTCGGTGATGATCTCTCGGATCAGGCTTTCCAATTCTTCGGCAGACAACGCCTTGGGCAAGTACTCGCTGAGCACTTCCAATTCGGCCTTCTCGTTGGCAGCCATTTCCGTCCGTCCAGCCTTCTCGAATTCTTCGATAGAATCCCGGCGCTTCTTGGCCTCCCGTTGGATCAATGTCATCACATCGGCATCCGAGAGTGTCTCCGTTTTCTTTTCGATCTGGGCGTAACCCAGAGCCGCCTTGAGCATCCGAAGCGTCCCGGTTCGGAGAGCTTGGCGGGCCAGCATGGAGGATTTTAGTTCGTCGTTGACGCGTTGTTGGAGGCTCATGATTCGGAAGCTTGGAGTTTGCGAAGCTGATCGCGGACTTCGGCGGCGGTCTCGTAGTCCTCGATCCGGATGGCCTCAGCAAGAGCGAAGCGTAGGCGTTCGATCTCATTCTGCGGCGGCTTACGACGAATTTCGTCGAGCCATCCCCGCAGTGACAAGACCTCGCCGCTCTGTTCGATGAGTTCTTCGCGCTCGTGATCTCGGTAGAATTCAGCCAACTCGGTGATGCCTGCCTCAATGGCAACCATTGCGGAGTCCCGATCGCTCTCTTGGAGACGGGCCTCGCCGCGGGCTCGCGTGCGCATCATTGTGAGCTGGGGAGTGAATTGAACCACACTCCAAGAGAGGTCATCGGATTCGGCGAAGCGGTCCACGAAGCTGAAAACCTCGAGGTTTCTGGCACAGTCGCGCTCTACAGCCTCGTAATCCTTGAGCTGGAAGAAACAAATGTATCGGTGGTGATACTGAATGGATTCCTGCTGGAGGCGTCCGCATTCCTCCGAACCCAGGGTGAAATCTGGATTCTCGCCATCGGCGCCGGTGGGGGCCTGTTCAGAACGCTTCCGGTAGAAATGGAACCAAGACTCACGCCCCATGGGCTTCTTGCCATCCGGACGTCCCAACACATTCATCTGGAGGATTCCCAGATCTACACGCAGTTGGATTTTCTCACCGTCCTTGCCCTGAAAGCGGCGCGCCACCACCTGACCGGGCTTGTAATCCCAGTCCTGCAGCATCTCAGTGAGGTCGAACGTCATCGGTCTGCCAATATGGAAACTTTTTCGACAGCGTCAACGCACAGGGCCGATGAGTTATTCTCACCCTCGCTTTCCATCGACTAGGCCAAGATTCCGCGAATCACTTCTCCATGGACGTCCGTGAGGCGGAAATCACGCCCCTGGAATCGGTAGGTGAGCTTATGGTGATCCACGCCAAAGAGGTGCAGGAGAGTGGCGTGCAAGTCGTGCACATGAACCTTGTTTTCTACGGCATAAAAACCGAAATCATCGGTCCCGCCGTAGACTGTGCCTGGCTTAATGCCGCCACCCGCCATCCAAATGGTGTACCCATGCGGGTGATGATCCCGACCGATCTGATCGGGCTTAAGGGCTCCTTGCATCATCGGAGTCCGACCGAACTCCCCGCCCCAAAGGACCAAGGTTTCGTCGAGAAGACCGCGCTCCTTAAGATCTTTGATGAGGGCGACGGACGGTTGATCGGTCTCGGCGCAACGCTTCTTCAAATCGAAGACGAGATTGCCGTCCGGCCCGCCATGATGATCCCAGCCCCGGTGGTAGAGTTGAACAAAGCGGACTCCGCGCTCGACCAATCGACGGGCCAATAGGCAGTTGTTGGCGAACGAAGCCCGTCCGGGAGTGGTCCCGTAGGCCTCATGGACTCGCGCTGCTTCGCCTGTAATATCCACGACCTCGGGCACACTGGTTTGCATGCGGTAGGCAAGCTCATAGGAGGCGATACGGGTCTGGATCTCCGGATCCTGCAGAACATCGAAACGCGCCTGGTTGAGGTCCCGAAGGACATCCAATGTTTGGCGACGGCGTTTGCGATCCATGCCCGGCGGATTCCCGACGTAGAGCACCGGATCGCCCTGTGAGCGCAACGTGACACCCTGATGCACCGTCGGAAGGAAGCCGCTGCCCCAGGCAGCATTCGTCAAAGGCTGTCCGACACCCGTCATCATCACCACGAAGGCCGGCAAGTCTTTGCTCTCGCTACCCAGGCCATAGCTGAACCACGAACCCATGCCCGGTCGACCCGCCAACTGGGCGCCGGTGTTCATGAACAAAGTCGCCGGATCATGATTGAAGGCCTCGGAGTAGAAGCCCTTCACGAAACAGACATCATCAGCAATAGAACCCAGATGCGGCAGAAGTTCACTCATCCAGGCTCCGGATTTGCCGTGTCGGGCAAACTGATACGGAGAGGCCAGCAACTTCGACTCCTTGCCGATCTGAGCCAAGCGGATGTTCTTCACCAACTCCTCCGGCACCCTTTGGCCGTTGCGCTTAGTTAGCTCGGGCTTGGGATCGAAGAGGTCGAGGTGCGAAGGGCCACCCGACTGGAAAAGGTAAATGATGTTCTTGGCCTTGGGGGCGAAGTGCGGGGCCTTGAACGCCGCGCCCGATTCTGGAGTGCCGGCCCGCAGTGAAGGGTTGAGCAAGGTGCTCAGTGCCAAGGCTCCCATGCCGGTCCCGCAGTCCTGGAGGAAGCGCCGCCGCGTGGAGGCCTTGAGGGATTCCAAGATGGGTGTCGGCAACTGCGGGTGCATCCAGAGAATCTGCGTCCCGAATCCATCCCGATCAAGCCCCGCTCACAGGACTGCGTTCGGGGTTCTTTGACCGGGTCACTGCTCCCGAACCGATTGAGATCTCTGTTCAACGAAAAAGGGACAGACCCGAGATCGGTCTGTCCCTTGTCCTGGTATCCCACAGCGGCCTGTGGACCGGCCGCTCAGGCGCCGTACTTGTCGAACAGACGGGCATTGGCCTGCATCAGGCGCATGAGATACTTGGCCTCGAAGATACCGAGGGATCCTGAATTAGCTCCTGTCTCCGTGAAACGGGCCAGCTTGTCGCTGCCACTAATTTCGGAGTGGATGAGCACCGGTTGCGGATGCCACGAGTGACCCTTCACCGCCACCGGTGTGGAATGGTCGCCCGTGATCGCTATTACATCGGGCTTCTTCGCCAAGAAGATGGGTAAGGCAGCATCGAAGTCCTCGATGGCCTTCACCTTGGCCGCGAAATCACCGTCTTCGCCGGCCTTGTCCGTGTACTTGTAGTGAATGAAGAAAAAGTCGTACTGATCGTATTCCTTCACGTAGCGCTCGAACTGCTGGGCGATGGTCTCTGGCCCTTCAATCTTCACCATGCCCACCAACTGGCTCAGGCCCTTGTACATCGGATAAACCGCGATGGCCGCAGCCTTCAGTCCGTAGCGCTGCTCGAAGGTCGGAATTTCAGGCTGATGGGCCACGCCGCGCATGAGGAACCCGTTGGCCATCTTCTCACCCGCCAAGAGCGGCAAGGCCAGCTTGTAGAACTCAACGATCAGCTTGGCGACCTTCTTCTGGCCGGCATTCTGCGGATCCACCGGCTTGGCCTCGGCGATCAGGAGCCCCTCGCGGTTGGGATCCGTATCCGTCAGCGGGCCTTCCAGACCCTGACCCCGGAACACCACGACAAAGCGATACTCCTTGCCCGGATAAATGTGGACCTCGTTCGCGCCGATCTTCTGGATCTTCGCTGAGAGGATTCCGCACAAACGCTCGCAAACCTCGGTCGCGATGCGACCAGCGCGACGGTCTGTGACGATTCCCTTGGGATCAAGGGTGCAGAAATTAGCCCGTGCCGCCACGTCACCATTCTTCAGCTCGATGCCCAAACCCAGCGTCTCGATCACACCTCGGCCGACCTCCCATTCGATGGGGTCGTAACCGAAGAGGGCCAGGTGTCCCGGACCCGAGCCTGGGGTGATGCCCGGTGCCACCGGAATCATCCGTCCTTGGGCGCACCCCGATTGGGTCAGGGCGTCGAGGTTCGGGGTTTTGGCCGCCTCCAACGGCGTCATCCAATTCTGGGAACGGGTCGCTATATCTCCTAGGCCGTCGAGAACGATGAGGGCCATTTTGGCCCCGGTCTTGACCTGAAGTTTCGCGTAAACGGAATCGAGTTTGCTCATAA
>SYMJ01000145.1 GCA_005805505.1 Verrucomicrobiales bacterium
GTCCAGCCTGGTTTTCATTTAGTGTAACAATCGTTATTTCAGGCGATGAATTATTTATCCGAATCTCGTTTGTAGATCCGAACTCTTTCTTGAGCACCCACAATTGGGTCTGACGAGGCACTTGCGCCAACAAGTGGCGTGGCATTAACCCTAGCAGCAACAACAGAATCAGCTCCGGGAGATAACGGAAACCGCAATCACCTAGAGGCAGGCGGGCAGGTGGGCATAGTCCATAGTCGGGTTAGACTGACAGGGGCTTTCTTAACTAAAATCAAGAAAAGCAGATCAGTCAATTTTAATTACCAACTATTTGAACCGCCTTAAGTAATTTACCGAGTCGACTTCAGCGAGGCTTTAAATTCGGGCTTCAGCATGACGTTCAAAAAAACGTTCGGGGTTGCGCTGGGTCGGGGTAGTGGCCCAGTTTTGAAGGCGGATTTGCATGGAAAAAGAGGCCACCACAGATGCTCCGGCGGTCGAAGCTGGTCTGGCATCGCCGGTTTCGGCGGTGGCCGGGGTGGGTTTGGCGCGGGCACGACTGTTGGCCAAACGGGGCATCCTTACCGTGGGCGACCTGTTGCTTGACGCGCCGCGCCGCCACGAAGACCGACGCCAATTCAGCAAGATCCGCGACCTTCAGGAGGGCCAGAAGACGACGGTGTCGGGTAAGGTTATCGCGATGGGCAACAAGACCTTCGCCCGCACCGGGCGCAGCGTCTTCGAAGTCATCCTCGACGACGGCAGCGCTCACCTCCATTGCCGCTGGTGGAACCTGCCCCAGATGGAACGGTTCTTCGATGTGGGCGATGAACTGGTGGTCCATGGCAAGGTCCGCTCTCTGCGCCCCAAGGCCATGGACCATCCAGAGACCGAGACGCTCTCGTCGGTCACTCGCGAGGCCGATCCAGAGACCGTCGCTACCGGAGCCGCCGGGGCCGCTGGGGCTGCCGGGACCGTCGATCTGGCCGAAGAACCCAGCTTGCACGTGGGCCGATGGGTGCCCATTTACAGCCTGACCGACGGACTCACCCAGCGGGCGCGGCGGTGGATTGCCTGGAACGCGCTGAAAGCCTTCGGCGAGCGCATCCCGGAGGCGGATCCGGACTTGTTGGTTGAGGCCAGCCGGTCGGGTTGGACAGCCTCCGCGGACGGCCAGCAAGAAATACCGATCCTCGCCCAGGAGTGGCCTTCGCGGGCGCAAGCCATCCGGGATTTGCATTTTCCGGTCTCCGACACCGATGCCGAACGAGCCCGGCAACGGCTCGCGCTCGACGAGTTCATCGCGCTTCAATCTGAGATCCAGCGCCGCCGCCTAAACCTCGAGGCCAAGGCCACCGCCCTGCCCTGCCAAGGCGACAATTTACTCATGCGCCCTTTCCTGGCGCGACTCGGGTTCCGACCCACTCAGGCCCAAAACCGGGTGTTGCGGGAGATCCGCGAAGACATGGGCGGCACCGTGCCCATGCGCCGACTACTCCAGGGCGACGTGGGCTCGGGCAAGACGCTGGTGGCGGCCGCAGCGGCGCTGATGGCGCTCGAAAGCGGATATTCGGCCGTGGTGATGGCCCCCACCGAAATCCTGGCCCAGCAGCTCCATGTCAACTTCCGGCGATGGCTCGAACCGCTGCAAATTCCCGTTCATCTTTGGACCGCCAGCGTGAAGTCGCGCTCCGAACCCGGCTTGAACCTCGGTCTCAGCGACGTGGGACTCACTGTGGGCACCCACGCCCTCATCGAATCAAGCTTCCTGCCCGAGCGGCTCGGACTGGTCATCATCGACGAACAACACCGCTTCGGCGTGGCCCAGCGAGAACGACTCCTGCGCAAGGGTCGCTATCCCCACCTGCTGGTGATGACCGCCACGCCCATACCCCGCACCCTCGGGCTCACCTTGTACGGCGACCTCGACATCAGCGTGCTCGATGAGAAGCCCCCGGGGCGCGGCAAGATCCGGACCCACCTACGGACGCCCGATGCGCTGCCCAAGGTCTGGGCCTTCATCCGCCGCGAACTCGAGCTCGGGCACCAAGCGTACATTGTTTATCCCCGCATCCTCGACAACGGCGAGGAGGACGCCAAATCGGTTGAAACGGAGTATCCGCGCATTTGCAAAGCCCTCGAGCCCCATGCCGTCGGCAAGCTCCACGGCCGGATGCCGCCCGAAGAAAAAGAGCGGATCCTTGGGGAATTCCGCGCCGGCCGAGTCAAAACCCTGGTGGCGACCTCGGTCATCGAAGTGGGCATCGACGTGCCGCAGGCCACGCTCATGCTCATCGAGAACGCCCAGCAATTTGGGCTCGCCCAGTTGCACCACTTGCGCGGGCGGATCGGTCGTGGGGCAGCAGAGAGCCATTGCATCCTCGTGAGCGGCAAGGCATCGGCATCATCGGCCGCTTTGGTCAGCCCATCCGCTCCGCTCCCATCGGATCCCCGGCTCAAGGCCTTCTCCGAGACCGACGACGGATTTGAATTGGCCGAACTGGATTTTAAGCTCCGGGGCGTGGGCGAATTAACCGGACTGGCCCAGAGCGGCTCCGATCATTTGCGCTTTGGGAGCCTCATCGAAGATCGACCGCTGGTGGAGTTCGCCCGGCAATTGGTGCGCCGCCAATTACGAAGGCCGCCGACCGGACATCCTACGACGGACCCCAGCAACAAGGCCCGATAGCGTTCCATCGCATGAAGGATTCTCCACTCACACCGCATCCAGGAGGATCCTTGGCGGGTCTTCAAAATCATGACGAAGTTCGTCGAATCCTTCGGCCCCCTCTCGCGACTCACAGCAGCCGTGAGTAGGACCCTCAGCATCTTCGAATCCGCCCGCAGCCAACCGGGAGATCCTCACCACAAAATGACCGAAGCCATCGCTGCTGGTCTAGCTCGGGGCGACTTCCTGAAACGGACCGACTCGACCGACGAGGTTCTGCGGATCATTCTGGATGAAAGCGAGAGGGTTGGGATGGCTAACTTCGTTCCAGAAGCCATCCGCTATTCCGGACCGATTCAATTGGATCGATCGTACTCCCAACTGCATCGTTCCGGCTAAGCCGGAACGATTCAGTTGAGGGTCAATTTCTGATGTTCTCTGACGCTTTTCCCCCTTGGTTCCATCGGATTAGGCCGAGAGCGATCCAACTGCATTGCAGTTGGGGTAGGCGGTCAGTTTCTCCAGTATTTGCAA
>SYMJ01000015.1 GCA_005805505.1 Verrucomicrobiales bacterium
GGCATCGAGTACGGCGACATGCAGCTGATCTGCGAGGCTTACAACATTCTCAAGAACGGCTTGGGCCTCAGCGCTGACGAGATGCACCAGGTCTTCGCCGACTGGAACCAGGGAGAGTTGGACAGCTTTCTCGTGGAAATTACCCGCGACATTCTGGCATTCAAGGACACTGACGGCGGGCCTTTGGTGGACAAGATCCTCGATACCGCCGGTCAGAAGGGCACCGGCAAGTGGACAGTCATCGATTCAGCCAATTTGGCCCAACCGGTCACGTTGATCGCCGAGGCGGTTTTCAGCCGCTGTGTCAGCGCCATGAAGGACGAGCGGGTGAAGGCATCCCGCAAGCTCAAGGGACCGAAGCCGTTGATGAGCGCTGCCAAGAATCCCAAGGCTCGGCAGGCGTTTATCGAAGACATCAAGAGCGCCCTCTACGCTTCCAAGATCGTCAGCTATGCGCAGGGTTACATGCTGCTGCGCGCGGCGGCCGCAGAATACGGATGGACGCTCAACTACGGAGGCATCGCTCTGATGTGGCGTGGGGGTTGCATCATCCGTTCCCGGTTCCTGGGCAAGATCAAGGAGGCTTACGACAAGAATCCCAAGCTGGCCAATTTGTTGCTCGACGATTACTTCCGGGCCGAGATCAAGAAGAGCCAGAAGGGTTGGCGTAATGTGGTGGCTTCGGCGGCCAAGAAGGGTATCCCGATGCCCGCCTTCAGTACGGCGCTGGCATTTTTCGACCAGTATCGTTCGGCAACACTTCCAGCCAATCTCCTCCAGGCGCAGCGGGACTACTTCGGGGCCCACACCTATGAGCGGGTGGACAAACCCCGCGGGCAATTCTTCCACACGAATTGGACCGGGCGCGGAGGCAATGTAAGCTCTACCACCTACAACGCCTGAACAGCAGGAGTAAGCAGGTCATCCCTCGAACCTTGTGGACAACGATTTTTCACCCGATGCCGAGCGAACTCTGAAGAAGTTCTTCGGCATCTTCATCGCCACGTTGTTTTTGTACGTGACGATCTATGGAGGCTGCGAGGCCTACCGAGTGCGCAATGGGGCTTGGCACCTGACCTTTGACAAGCAGCCAGACGGAACCCCGGTCCTCCGGATCGACCACCCGCGGTTGCTGACCGGCGGGCCGGTGTCGATCCGGTTTCCGGGTGAGAACGCGCCACGGGTGACCAATGGTCCAATCACCTACATTTACAGTCGTCCGGACACCAATTCGACCCCGTTTGGTCCGGTGTACTTCGTAGATACGACACAACTGCCCGGAACGGTCGCGCTGGGAGCTTTCGGTCATGTGGTGGAGATGGTGCCGCGGACATTGTTCGTCGACTTCAAGGAGGTGGCATGGGGCTCTGAGACCAACATGACCTTGCTGCCTGAGGGCAAGCCCTCACCAGAACGATTGAAGGTCAAGAACCAGCAGTGGAATGGTCGTTGAGCGTGGGGTGGCTGTTGGCTGCTGTTGGGTGCTGTTGAAATAGATCCCTCTGAAGCAATTGCTTCCAGACTTTCCAATGGAAGCCCGTGCCGGCAACGTTCGACCATGTTCCCTGCTTTCCGCCGCTGGTGGCCCACAGCCACCCCAATTTTTGCATCACTCCTTCTCACGGTGCTGCCAGTGGAGGGAGCGGGGACTGGCTATAAACCGATCTTCAACGGTCGGGATTTGCGGGGATGGGTCAACGTCAACTGCGCACCAGAAACTTTTACAGTCCGGGATGGCATGATCCACTGCGATGGCATTCCAACCGGAGCCCTGCGCACTGAGCGCCAGTATGAGAATTTTGTCCTGGAGTTGGAATGGCGGCACCTCAAGCCAAGCGGCAATGCGGGGGTCTTCATCTGGTCAGGCCCGATGCCGGCGTTGGGTCAACCTTTCCTGAGAGCCATCGAGGTTCAGGTCCTCGACCACGGATATGGCAAATCGGACTGGTTCACGACCCATGGCGACATTTTCCCGATCCACGGATCGACCATGAAGCCGTTTTCTCCCAGCCGCGGCGATCGCAGTTTTCCAAAAGAATCCCGGAGCTTGGGCGCCCCGGAATGGAACCATTACCGGATCGTCGCCACCAATGGGGTCCTCCGCCTCTCAGTCAACGGCGTCGAGGTCTCCGGCGGCACTGGTTGCAATTGGCGGCGTGGGTACATTGCCTTGGAGTCGGAGGGTGGAACCGTCGACTGGCGCAACTTGCGTGTGCAGGAGTTGCCTTCCACGAAGGTCCCACTCGGCCAGTCGGCACCCGACGCTCAACCGTGGAAGAGCCTCTACGATGGCCGGTCCTTGCGTGGGTGGCGGGTCCCCGTTGAGTCCGAGGTGTGGATGGCCAGCGACTGGACCCTGAAGGGCCGAGCCGGGCTCGGAGGTGAGGCGTCGATCCTCTGGTCGGAGGCCCAGTTTAATCGCGATGAGGTGATCTTCGACTGGCGCTGGGAGGGGAAGACCGCGGACCGGGTGCCTCCGCTGGTTTTTCGCCCGATTCGGGGTGGGGCGATCGTCCGGATGCCAGAACTCGCGGCGCTCCGGGTCGATGGATGGAATCGTCTCCGGGTCCGCCGGTCTGGAGGGGTGCTGAAGGTTTCCGCCAATGACGCGGATGAGGTTTCCGTGGAGGTTCCGCACGGCCGGCTGGAGTTCGGATTCCTGCCCGCTCCGGTACCGCTTCAGATTTCGAGCGTCTTCCGCCGCTGAGTCGGAACGAGTCAGTTAAAATCGTTCCGGCTAAGTCATGACGGTTCGTGTAGGGCGGGAGTGTCCCCAGCGGCGCTACCGAAAACAGATCCGGCTTACAGCATCATCGAAGCCCTGGGCCCCGGCGATGATCTTGATCTCCACTCGCATGAAGTAGATGGGAAGGTCTCGGCGGTCGAGCTTGGGAAAGCGGACCGCATCCTTCTGCGTAGTAACAAGCATGTCCGCGCGGCGCTTCTTGCCTCGGTTCACAGCATCCAGCACCTCTTGCTGCGTGAATCGGTGGTGGTCGGCGTAGCGTCGGGCCAAGACGATCTCGGCTCCGAGTTCCGAGAGCTTCGATTCAAAGCTCTCTGGCTGGGCGATCCCGCTGAGGCTGGCCACCCGCCGACCTTGCAACAGGTCGAGGCCACGGCGTTCGCCGGTGAAGACATCCTCGAAATACAGCGGGTGATGCACGCATTCGATAATCCCGGCGCGCGGGTTGAGCAGGGCAATGCGATCGCGCAGCGCAGCAGTCTTGCCGTCGCTCTTTGTCAGGAAGATGACGCTGGCCCGAGCAAGGTGGGATGGCGGTTCCCGGAGGGTTCCGCGCGGCAGCAGGTGTTCATTGCCGAAGGGTTGCTGGCAGTCGATCAAGACGACATCGGTGCGGCGGCCGGCCAGCTTCCAGTATTGGAAGCCGTCGTCGAGCAGCAGGGTGTCGCAGCCGAAGTGCTCCACGGCATAGCGACCGGCTTTGACTCGGTCTTTGTCGACCAGCACCACCACATCTCTCAGGTTGGAGGCCAGCATGTAGGGTTCATCGCCGGCAGTCTCGGAGTCGAGCAGCAGCGATTGGCCATCGGAGACGATGCGGGGCGGGGTGGTGTCTTCTCGGAGCAGGATCTTGTCGAGGAGGCGCTCCGACACGGGCTTGGGCTTGGATCGGTATCCGCGCGAGAGGATGGCCACTTTGCGGCCAGCATCCTGGAGAGTACGGGCAAATTTCTCGACGACCGGAGTCTTTCCGGTGCCGCCCACCGTGAGATTGCCTACGGCGATGACCTGAACACCCAGGGTTGAATCGCGCAGAATGCGAACGCTGTAGAGCAGACGCCGCAGTTTCACGATACCTCCGAAGACATGGGAAAGCACCGAGAGTAACGCCCGGATCATGGAGGCCTTGCGACCGGGTAGGTTCTCGAGGATCACCGCCAGAAAGTAAGTTTCGGCGGTCTCTGTAAATTTTTGCCAACTCTCTCGCACTGGCCCCAAAGCATGCCATCTGGACACGATTTCGGAAAGATTTCGTGCAAACCGATGAAATCCGGTTGTCAAGAGTCGGCTCGGGGCAGTATCTCAGTTGACGTTCCCCGGTCGGAGCTCTCATGAATCCATATCAGGTTTTAGCGATTCAGACACCGTCCCCTCGGTCAGCAGCCATTTCTGGTCGATCCAGAAGGTGCACAGGCCGTCTGTTGACGTCGATCCCCTCGGCTGAAGGTTTTCCATCGAACCTTCCGCAATCTGAGAGATCCATTTTTCGAATTTCTGACGCATCGGGCCATTGGTTCCTCCTAGTTGGGGAGTCAACGGTTCCGGTAAGTCGGGCCTACAAACACAACAACAACAAACTCACCGTGAAACCAACCGAATCCAACTGCGAAACCCGGCTTGCCCGGACCTGCGCCCTGGCTGCCGCAAAGGCACCCGTCAAAAAGGCAGCGCCCGTCAAGGTAGCTGCTCCGGCCAAGAAGGCAGCGCCTGCCAAGGTAGCTGCTCCAGCCAAAAAAGCAGCGCCTGCCAAGGTGGTTGCTCCGGCCAAGAAAGCAGCGCCTGCCAAGGTGGTTGCTCCGGCCAAGAAAGCAGCGCCTGCCAAGGTGGTTGCTCCGGCCAAGAAGGCAGCGCCTGCCAAGGTGGTTGCTCCGGCCAAGAAAGCAGCGCCTGCTAAGGTGGTTGCTCCTGCCAAGACTGCAGCGCCTGTCAAGGTGGTTGCTCCGGCCAAGACTGCAGCGCCTGTCAAGGTGGTTGCTCCGGCCAAGAAGGCGAAGTAATCGTGTCGCCCGATCCGGCGGTTTTGCTTGTCAAACCCGCCGGATTTTGGGTGTTTTTGCCAGTTGTTAATAACTTGGGAACAACACCCAAAAACTTGTTCTCGCGGTACTCGATACTTTGCCATAGAAGCCTCCCCCACCGCTGAAGAAATCACGGCGGGTCCGAGAAGAAACTGCACTGAATCATGTTCCACCAGATGTCTGCAAATGTGTTGAAACTCCAATGTTTTCAATGCTTTCATATTACTCCAGCGGGTTCTGGTGCAGATTTCATGGTCATGGGCTGTGCACGGGACTTCATGAAACTGTCACTAAATCAGGAAGACTCGCTCAGCCTGTAAGTGGTGGTAGTGAATAAATCCGTAAATTGCCCATTTTTAGGTCCTTTTAAAATATCCCATGTCCGATCAACCCCAAGCACTGTGGCTGGCCGCCCAGCAAACCCTTCGTGGAATGCTAAAGACGGAGTTGTACAACCTATGGTTTGCCCCGGTCACTGCCCGCTGTCTGGACGGAGATACCCTCACCCTGGAAGTTGCTGACGAGTTCTGTGAGTTCTGGTTGAAGGACAATTATTTGGATGTTCTACGATCGGTGGTCAGCCGCGCAGCTATTCGGCCGATCCATGTAACTTTCGCCATTCGCCCCGCCGAGTCCGCAGTCGCTGCCGCGGCCGCGGCCGATTCAGTCTCCGATCGGCCTATGGCTGCCGAGACTTTGATGGAGCGGGTCGCCCCGTCTGAGTTTCGATCGACCGAACCTGTAGTTCGGGAAATTCCCCGGAAGTTGGAACCGCTGTTCAATCCAAACAACACCTTCGAAACCTTCGTGGTGGGTTCAAACAACCACCATGCTCATGCAGCCTGCATGGGTGTGGCCCAAAAGCCGGGACACACCTACAATCCGTTGTTTCTCTTTGGCGGCGTGGGGCTAGGCAAGACTCACTTGCTTCAGGCTATTGGTCATCACGTCCTGGCCAATAAGAAGAATGCCCGGATCGGATACTTGTCGTGCGAGCGCTTCACCAATGAGTTCATTGAGGCCCTGCAGAACAACCAATTGCCCAAGTTTCGCAAGAAGCACCGGGAGTTGGATGTTCTCTTGATTGACGATATCCAGTTCCTCCAGGGCAAGGAGCGTATCCAGGAAGAGTTTTTCCATACCTTCAACGCCCTCCACGATTGCCATAAGCAAATCGTCCTGACCTGCGATCGGCCCGCCAATGAGATCCAGGGGCTGGAACAACGTCTAATTTCTCGCTTCGAGTGGGGAATGACGGCCGATGTGAAGGCACCGGATGTCGAGACTCGGTTGGCGATTCTCAACAAGAAGGCGGCCGCTCTCAGCGTCCGGTTGCCCGATCAGATTATCACGTTCCTGGCCAATCGTATTCGGACCAATGTCCGCCGTTTGGAGGGGGCTCTGGTCCGAGTGGCCGCCTATGCCCAGCTTTCCGGCA
>SYMJ01000146.1 GCA_005805505.1 Verrucomicrobiales bacterium
CCGTCTCCTTCCCGAGATAATGGTCGATGCGGAAGATCTGCTTCTCATGGGCGAAGCGGGTCAGTTCCAAATTCAACGCCTCCGCTGTCTCCAAATCTTGTCCGAAGGGCTTCTCCACAACGATTCGCTCCGGAGTCACACGGGACTCCGCCTTCTGCAACAGCCCCACCGCGCTCAAATGGCCGGTCACCTCGCCGAATTGGCTGGGATTGGTGGCCAAGTAAAACAGCAGATTGCTCCTCAGACGGTCGTCGGGAAATCCATGCACTAGGTCCTTGAGCCTCTGGTACCCGGCCGCATCGGACATGTCGGCCTGACAGTAGTGGATATTGGCTGCAAAGGCATTCCAGACATCCTCCTGGACGGGCTGGGTCCGGGAAAACTTGTTCAGGGCCTCACGGAGTTCTAGTCGCCAAGCTTCGTCATTCTTCTCCCGCCGTGCGAAACCCACGATGCGGAAGGGTTGCGGCATCAGTTTCTCGAGCGTCAGGTGGTAGAGAGCTGGAATCAGCTTGCGCGAGGTCAGATCGCCGGAGGCACCAAAGATAACCACGGTGCAAGGCTCGGCGGGTCGCCGGGCCTGGTCGGACCGGGACACCAGCAACTCGTCGAGATTCTGAGATTCATTCATACGGCGCAGTAAGAGTGGGAGACAGTCCACGACTCGGCAATGTCCCAATCATTCCTGCTGCTCCCACCTAAATTAGGGAAGCTGAACCTCTATTTTAGGCCCTCTATCTCCTTCAGAGCAGTTGGAATCTAAAAAAGACCCTCGACTTGCTCTGAGGAGCCACTGCGGCTTTCATCAAGGCCGTCAGAAGGGAACCTTTCACCGGCCTCCGCAACCAATCCATCGAACCGGTGTTCGGACTCCAATGACGATTTCTTCCACCATGAATACTCGCAAGCCTCTGCGTCGCTCGTCGCTCCGCGCCGCCTTCACCCTCGTCGAAGTCATGATCGCCGTCATGATCGTGGGCCTTCTGACCATGATCGCCGTTCCGAACGTGAGGAAGTTCATGGATACCGGAAAATACAACGCGGTCCTCGCCAACCTGAAGGCCATCGAGCTGGCCAAGACGACCTGGCAGAACGAATATCGCAAGGCGGACACGGCGGAACCCTCCACCGATGATCTAGCTCCCTACTTTCAGGGCGGAAAATTTCCCAGTTCCGTAATGGGCGAGACCTACAACATCGGCAACTGCACCGACGCGGCCCGTCCGACGGCCACCACGCCCAGCAAGATTCGCAACATCGAAGCCGGCGGTCAGATCACTCTCGAAGACAAGTAGGCCGCCAGACGATCGAGCTCAACCCTGTGTGATCTCGAAGCTTTTGCTCAGCTGCGTGAGGTCTAAGACTTTGCGCACCACCGGAACCGGGTTAATCAACCGCAACTGACCCTGCCGTGACACAATGAACCGATGCAAGGAGACCAGGGCACCCAATCCGGTACTATCAATGGCCCGGGTCAAAGACATGTCGATGTCAATGCGGGTGTGGTGAGGCTGGACAGACGCCCGGACATTGTCCCGGAATGAACCCGCATTGCTGACATTCAGGCCTGAGAGTCCGCTGACCACTAAGGTCTTTCCAAAGGATTCAATTTTCATCGCAGTTGCTAGAAAGCGCCTCCGGGAAACGCTTTAGGGAAATCCCTCCCTCCGACGGCCACATATCGGCAGATTGCGCTGAAACTTGAGTCGTCCGCAGCATATCGGCGTGCACCGCACCTCCACAGATCGGAAATCCTACAACCTAGCTCCGCCTGCACAGGCAGAGCTTCCGAACACGGTCAGGCCCGCGGATCCGACTCCGGCAAACCCTCGCACGGCTCGCACGGCGCTTGCCGTTGAAGAATCCGAGTCAACGCCACGAATCCCTCGACGGAAACCTTCTCGGCGCGCTCGGTCGGCGCGATGCCCACCTCGATAAAAGCAGCCTGCAACACCTCCGCTGGCCATACGGTCTTAAGCAGCTTGAGCATCATCTTCCGACGCTCGGAGAAGGCGCGCTTCACGAGTCGGGTAAAAACCATCGAGCCAGCAGCATCCAGAAGCGGAATCGGCCTCCGCACGAGGCTAATGCAGGCACTGTCGACATCCGGTATCGGATAGAAGCATCCGCGTTTGATGTTAAACCAGTCACGGACTTGGTAGCGCAGTCCCAGCAAGAGGGTGAGGATTCCGTAGTTGTCCCCATCGGTCGGAGCGGCAATGCGATGCACCACTTCTGCCTGCAAGGTCACCACCATGCGATCGGGGGGCACCGGGGCCTCGGCCAACTCTACCATCAGGGTTGACGCCACCGAATAGGGCAGATTGGCGACGAGTTTCCATCCGCTCCAATCCCGCGAATTGGCTTCGACCCAACGCATGGCGTCGGCCTCCAATAATTCGAGGGTGCCTGGGCCCTCCCCAGAAAGGGCGCCGGAAAAGTTTTCACGGAGAACGCTCACCAACCGGGCATCCTTTTCAATGGCCAACACCGACGCGGCCCGAGCCACCAGCAACTCGGTCAAGGGCCCTAATCCAGGCCCCACTTCAAAAATGCGGTCGGTCGGGACGATGTCCGCAGCGCTCACAATCCGTCGCAACTGATTGCCATCGTGCAGGAAGTTCTGGCCCAGCGACTTCGTCAACTGGATCCCCCGCGACTCCAGCAGGGAACGCATCTCATTCAGGGTCATAGCCGTTTTTTCGGAGTGCGGGACACTTTAGGTTTTGGGGCAGGATTTGATACCTGGAGGCGTGCAATGACCGCTCGAGTGATTTCGCGGAAGGCCCGTTTTAACTCCGTTTCGGTGATGGTTAGTGGCGGAGTGATCCCAGTGACCTCGGAATGTTCGCCTTCTGGGAGAAGGATGATTCCGCGGCGGAGCGCTTCCTGCATGAGCCAGACAGACAACTCAGTGTCGGGACCTCCATCGGCCCGCCGCCAGGCGATACCACCCATAAGCCCGATGACCGACACCCTCGACACCCGATCTGGGAATTGTGCTTGGAGGGATTTCAGGCCGGATTCCAAAACTTTTTCCAACCGAGCCGCGCGTTGAGGCAAGGCCAGACGACGGAGTTCAGAGATTTGAGCCAAGGCCATGGCACACCCGACCGGATGTCCTAAGTAAGTGCTCGTGTGAATGGCCTCGCCCATTGCCGGAGGCCAGGCGTCCATCACCCGGGCCCGACCCACACAGGCACTCAGGGGAAACCCACCGGTCAATGCTTTGCCCAGGCAGATAAGGTCCGGAATAACGCCCGAGTGCTCACAAGCAAACCAGGCTCCGGTGCGTCCAAAACCTGTGTAGATTTCGTCGAAAATTAACAAGGCACCCCGTTGGTCGGCCCACTCGCGCAAACACGGCAGAAACCAGGGAGGCGGTATGCGAATCCCACCGCGGGCCTGCATGGGTTCGACGACCACGGCGCCGATGTCGTGCTCGGCTGCAGCCGCCTCGATTGCCGCCTCCAATCGGTGCCTGCCCTGCCCATCTGTATCGGCCTCGGGAAAATCCACAAAACACCCGAACTCACGGAGCTGGTCTCGGAACGGCTCTCGAAAATGGGACCGTTCCGTCGCGTTCAGGGCTCCATACCCAACCCCATGGTATCCGCCACGAAAAGCAATGACCCCAGGCTTCCCGGTGGCCAAGCGCGCCGTCTTGAACGCCGCCTCCACCGCTTCGAAACCGGAACACCCGAAGATCACCTTGCCCGTCTCGACTGCTGCAGTGGCCCCACCACGGCGAGTCCACCGCTCAAAGGTGAGGCGACTCAATTCGCGAGCCAGACGAGCCTTCAACGCATGGGGATGCACATCCCCCATGGCATGGAGCAATTCTCCCATCTGC
This sequence comes from Verrucomicrobiales bacterium, assembly GCA_005805505.1. Lineage (GTDB taxonomy): Bacteria > Verrucomicrobiota > Verrucomicrobiia > Limisphaerales > UBA9464 > SXXZ01. Next base: position 3,854 of record SYMJ01000146.1, read on the forward strand.
TGCTGGCCGGCCCTCACGACGGCGGAATTGGCATGCCCCGCCGCGGCCACACCGAAGGCGGCGGTGAGATCCAGGTAAGGCCGACCCGCCTCATCCCAAACACGGCATCCTTTGGCCCTCTTCCAGACGATTGGCCAACCCGCATTGGGTTCCAGAAACGTGATGTTCCGCGACTCGTATCGCCGGAGCATCTCCAGGGTGGAGTCTTTAGGTCGGATACTCATCACACGCCGCGTTCATCGGAAGGCCAGATGAACTTGTGCATTTGCAACTGGAACCGGGCCGGCACCCGGTCGGCCACCATGGCTTCCACGAGATCTTTCCGGGAAATCGGATGAAGCCCCTTGGGCACGGGCTTGAGAGCCTTGTCGCGCTGGGATTCCGAGAGCGGAGCCACCCAGGAGAACAAAATCGGACAAACCGGATCGAGCCGATGCTCGAGGATTGTCGCCTTGGCCCACTCGTAGTCCTCGCGGGTTCCGATCACGAACTTCACCTCATCCGTGGCCCGAAGTTGGGAAATATTGGCCCAACGATTGCGTTCAACCTCGCCGCTGCTCGGACATTTTAGATCCATGATGCGCCGCACCCGCGGATCGAGCTTGGAAATGTCATGAGCCCCGCTGGTTTCCACCAACACGGTGAAACAATCATCGGCCAAGGTGCGCATTAGGCGAGCGGCATTGGGTTGCAGAAGAGGTTCCCCCCCAGTCAACTCAACCAACGGCAGCTTGTGCTGAGCTGAAGCATCACCCGCATTGACCACCGGCGGAAAATGGGCTCGATCAGGACGAGAAAAAGGTTCTGCCAATCGATGCACCTCAGCACGGATCTCGTCCAAGGAGCGTCGCTTGCCTTCGGTGAAGGCATAGGCTGTATCGCAATAGGAACACCGCAAATTGCACCCGGTCAGGCGCACAAAAACGCAGGGCAGCCCCGCGAAGGTGCTTTCGCCCTGAAGACTTAGATAGATCTCGTTAACGACCAATGTTTCGGCCACGCGGGAAACGTTAACACTCCCGAGGGCCGGAGGACAGGAAGCAGATGTCTTCGAGGTAAGAACCATCCTGAGAGAGCACCTCTCCCGGGTTCAGGCTCTAGCACTGCGGCTAACCCCGGCACTACAAGCCTCGGAAACACATCTAAATCACATGGTTTCCCTCCGAAACCGCAGGGCCAATCGAAATCCGAGAGCCTCGTTGGGTACCTCCGCGGGGACACCCGCCGCACGGGCCGCAGAGCGGCAGGCCGCGGGGGCAGACTTGAATCCACCGCCCCGATAGGTGGGAGCGAAGCTCCAAATCGGACCGAGAGGATCCACGAAGACCGGGATATTGGTCGGGTAGGAAAAGAACCAAGTCACGCACCACTCAGCCACGTTTCCATGCATGTCCTGAAGACCGAGTCCATTGGCCTCACGCTGCCCGACTGGATGCACCTTTCCCCCGCTGTTGCCAGCATGCCACGCCAAGCTGTCGAGCTCTCCGGCGTAGGCCGCGGGGCTACCGGCCCGACAGGCCAATTCCCATTGCGCCTCGGTGGGCAAATCCCAAACCCAACCCTTAGGCAGGTGTCCTTCGTCCTTCTGTTGCAAAGTGAGTCGACGGCAGAATTCTCGAGCTTTCTCCCAGGAGACTTGGGTTACCGGCAAATCCATGCCTTGATTTAGGCTCGAATTGGTCTCCATGAACGCCAGCCACTGACCTTGGGTCAACTCGGTCTCAGCGATGAGGAAACCAGAGGTCAACTGCACTAGATGCTGAGGCTCATCCACCAACCGACCCTGCTCCTGAGGCGGACTGCCCATAACAAACCGAGTGGCGGGAACCCACCTCATCGCCAAGGGGCCCGCCTTAGGCAAAGTCGCTATCCAACGATCCCCAGCGACTCCCCGCGCAACGATGCGCAGCACCTGTTCCTGCTGCTCCGACGGACCGGAGCAACCACTTAACACTCCCAGACACAGCGCGACCGACAGCGCAGTCGCGACACAGCGCGCCCGGGACTGATCAGCAAGGAAGCCAGCAAGATTCATGACCTTTCCTCGCAGCAAATGCAGTGCCTTGTTACCCAGCAAACCGCGCAACCTCTAGGAAGTAGGTAATCGCCCGTCGTCGGGGCTGCATTCCCGATTGCCCTGCCCCGGCCTCGCGTTCAAAGTATTTCTAGAACTAACCATGTCCAAGAAACAGCAATACCGCTTTTGTGTGGGTCCGTGGAACTTCAGCCAGGGTCAGGACCCCTACGGCCCCACCGTCCGCCGCGAGGAATCCTTCGACTGGAAGCTCGCCCAGCTCAAGACCCTCGGCTTCGACGCCATGATGTTCCACGACGACGACGCCGTGTCGGACATCGATGCCAAGTCTGCAAAGCAGGTCCTCCAGGAGGCCAAGGCTTTGAAGAAGCGCCTCGACAACGAGGGCATCGTGGCCGAGATGGTCGCCCCTCGCCTGTGGTTCGCTCCGCAAACCATCGACGGTGGCTACACCAGCAACGATCCGAAGCTGCGCCGCTACGCCATCGATCGTTCCCGCCAGAGCATCGACATCGCCAACGAACTGGGCACCGACATCCTGGTGCTGTGGCTGGCCCGCGAAGGCACCTACCTGCGCGAGTCCAAGTCGGGAGCGCGCTCCACCGAACTGTTGGTCGAGGCCTTCGACGCGATGCTCAAGCACGACAAGAAGATCCGGCTGGCCATCGAGCCCAAGCCCAATGAGCCCATGGACCACGCCTACCTGCCCACCACTGGGCACGCCCTAGCCATTGCCCAGCTCACCAAGGATTCCAAGCGAGTGGGCTGCGTCATTGAGTCGGCCCACGCCATCCTCGCCGGCCTCGATCCGGCCGATGAAATTGATTTCGCGATGTCGTTCGGCAAGCTGTGGTCGTTGCACTTGAACGACCAGAACGGCCTGAAGTTCGATCAGGACAAGCCCTTCGGCTCGGCCAACTTGCGCGTGGCCTTCAACCAGATCCGCGCCCTCGAACGCAACGGTTACGGCAAGAAGGGCGAGTTCGTTTGCTTCGACGTGCACCCCTTCCGGACCACCTCCGAGAAGCAGTGGCTCTCGCACTTGTCCAACTCGCGCCGCACCTTCGAGCACCTCTTGGCCAAGGCCAAGAGCTACCCCGAGAAGGAAGCCGCCCAACTCATCGCCGCGCGCAACTACCAGGACCTCGACCAGTTGGTCATCGAGCACCTGCTGGGCGTGCTCTGACCCAATCGGGGTCGCCCCACGCGATCCGATCTGAGCAACCACGCCGGACCTCGCATGCGGGGGCCGGCGTTTTGATGTTCATCCTAGACGATCGCCTGCACGACATCGAAGTCGTGGTCTTTGGTTGCGTCGACAACCGGTCGAGGCATTCCGAGCAGCAGGAACGCCAGCATCAGTAGGAAGGAATTCTTGGTTGGCAGAATGTTGTTCATCCAAGGGGGATTCCGGCGGCGAGCCTTCGAGGGGCGAACTGCACCCGCAACTGCGAAATCCTTTCAGCTTTCAGATCAGCTCTGGCTACCCATTAGCGCGAGGCTCAATCATCCGCCGAGGGTTTTTATCCGCAGGTTTACGCAGATAAACACGGATTCAAATAGCAGAGAAAGAGATCGGTTGTGACCCGTCCACCTTCGGCCCACTCTCTACCGCAGAAATCTGCAAAAATCCGCGTTCATCTGCGGACAAAAGTCCCTGACCCCATGAGCACGCCACCTTACTTCGGCTCTGCCCTCACGCGTGAGGCGATTGTGGACGCACTTTCGGCCCTCTCCGAGGAGCTCGGAAAGCAGGGTGTGATCGGGGAACTCTGTCTCTTTGGGGGCACCGTGATGGTGCTGGCATTCAATGCCCGGCTTTCAACCAAGGACGTGGATGCCATCTTTCATCCGACGACGCTCACCCGTGAGCTGGTGCGGCGGATCGGCGAACAACGGCAACTGCCTCCGGATTGGCTGAACGACGGAGTAAAAGGATTCGTTTCAGCCAGGCACGAAACGACCATGGGCAACCTTCCCCAGTTCCCGCACCTGCGCCTGACCATGCCGGTTCCCGAGTACCTCCTTGCCATGAAGTGCATGGCGTCCCGGGTGGGCGGCACCGACGGTGAGGGATCGGACATCCCGGACATCATGTTCCTGATCCGGCATCTGGGTCTGCAGAACGCGCGTGCCGTGCTGGACTTGGTTGGACAGTATTACCCGGAGAACCGCATTCCAATGCGGACCCAGTACCTGGTGGAAGGCCTCTTTGAGGAAGGGAAATTATGAGACCAAGAAGTTTGGCGGAGGTGGCAGAGCTAACGGCCGCTGGCGACTCCTTTGACCGGTGTCTCGCCAATTTTCTGGATGCGTTCTACGTCGCGCCGAGCGCAACAGCGTTGTCCGAAGTCCCGGTGCTGCTAGCACCCTCGGACCCGGTGACCGGTTGCGTTCGCGACGCGTACCTGGCTGCGACAGCGGAGGAGTTGGCCCGTCGGATGAACTTTCCCAGTCCCGCGTGGGCCCTTGCCGAAGATCGACGACTACATCGCCCCTGGTTTGCCTCGCCTTTGGCAGCGCTCCGGGCCGTGCTGCTTCTGGAAAGCCCGGCAGGATTCCGTTCCCGAAATCTTTTCGTCAGCGACAACGCCCTGTCTCGTGCTTAGGCCGAGGGCTCGGAGTAACCCGGCCGATCGCCCTCC
>SYMJ01000147.1 GCA_005805505.1 Verrucomicrobiales bacterium
ATGCTTATATATTTTTTAAATCAACTTTATCATTTGTGTTAACTTTTTCAAAAATATGAGGAATTTGATGTATTGCACCAATCGTGTTTTTGATTAAGTTTTTATACTGTCGCTCGGTATATGTAGGTGCATTTTTAATCATTGTCGTCAATGCAGATGACGAAACCTCGTCTAAGTTTATCATTGGAATAATAAACTTTTTGTTTGATGGTAATTTTTTAATCATTTTAATCGTAAAATTTGTTATTCAATCGCTCTAATGAATTCTTTCGGTTTATTCGCTGGAACAACAATCTCAATCGATGGTTCATTTTTAATCCCAAGGAATTGCGATTCCATTATAAGTTGTATTTCCAACAATATATTTGTTACCATTATTAAATGAAACAACTCTCGTATATATAGCGACGAACCCACCATTTTTTTCATCCCAACAATCAGTGATTGTAAGTGTATGAACTACTCCTGCAGGTGTCACTTCTAAAAATGTAGTGCAGAGAACCCCTTCGACAATTAAAGCTGATGCGGTTCCTCGATTGCCAACAATTGTTCCCCTGTTTTTTTCTTCAGAATTTCTTAATAAAGTAAGAGCTGTTTTTATAGATTTAAATTCATTTTCTGGCGATTTCTTGAGTTTGTCAGAATCTGAATCAGTTGAAGTATACTCTCCAACTGTCGAAACAAATTTGAATGACTTCGGCTCATTGTTTTTGAACGGCTGCTTTTTGTTTACATATCTTTTTGAATTGCTTTCGAGCATTGAATCTTCAGCTATCGATTCAAGACAAACGGTAATTAATAATATAAAAAATATTTTTGCTATGTTTGTTTTCATTTTTAGTTATATTTTTCCTTGGATTTTAAAAAAGATATGCTGAGTCCATCAATACTGTTTTGAAGCAACTTAGAAATGCAATCATCCACATGGTTCTCATAAAAATATCCAGAATGTTCTATTTTCCATATTGCCGATATTTTAGAGTATCTATTGTTTGATATTTCAAATTCTACGGTTTTATCTAAAGACAACTCAGATGTGTAAATAAATATATTTAAACCATCGCTTTTTTCGGCATGAATTATGTAGTTTAGAACCGCATCAAATTGTTCATTTGTTTTACAAAAATGAAATCCAAGTTTCATAGATTCCAATTCTATTTTGTCATGTATTGCTTTGTATTTGACAATATTTGTTACCGCATCATCTATAGAAATATTAAGATATAAGTTTTTAATTTTATGAGGAAACTCATCTGGTGTTAAATCAATATTAATATTCTTGTTTTCTTGTATCTTGATTTTGTATCCGGAGATTATATCTTTTTTCCCAATGAACAAGCCTATGACGAGAAATACGAGGGCGGAAATCGATGTTATTATGGTGTTTTTCATTGTTAATCAACTACATTTAAATGTTTTTGATTTCATGTTTTAGAAGATTTGTTGGATTTACGATTTAAAACCTTTTATAATCCAAGGGATTGATTTACCAAGCACAATGATTACTATTGGAGATAAAGTAAGAATGGCTAATGAAATAATAATGTATGCGGCTCTTTTTTTGAATAGCATTATTTTTCCTGTTTCGAAGTAAAATTCTCCGAATTCAAGCATTTCATTTTCTTCTGCATCAGATTTAAAATTAATTATTCGATCTGAATCAAATAGTTCCACTTGTTGTACATTTATTCCGGAATTTTCTTTATAATTTTCAACTATTATTTTCTTTTTATCCAGATTAATATGACTTAATATTTGGTTATGATTTGGTAATTGTTTATTTAAACCTTTATCAAACCAACCAGCGATAGCGTAAGAAATAAAGAAAACAATCCAAATTACTGAAAATACAATCCAAAGTATCCACCAACCGTTCAATTTTTGTTTTGTGTTAAAATATATTTTCGCTGATTCAGTTTCGGAAGTGCTCATAAATTATCAAAATGTTTTAATTCCGGCAGTTGATGAACCATTTTAAAATACTTTACATTCGTCTAATATTTTCAAAACGGTTTAGTTCTTTGAACCAGCTGCTCGTCGGATTGAAATCGGTGAATTAAAACATCTGGATGTCCGTTTATTTTTTTTAAAATGCTGTTGAAATCTGTTTGGAATCACTTAAACTGCTCCAATGAAGAAGATGGTTTTCTATTTGAGGGTTTCAACTTCAAAGCAAGGGGTTGATGGAAATGGTATCCAACACCAGATGACAGTTGTTAACCGGTTTGCTGAAGCAAACGGTGGTGAAATTGTTGGACAGTTCATTGAAGTTGAATCTGGTGGAAAAACTGATTCGGAAAGGCCTCAATTGGCTGCGGCTCTTGAAAAGTGTAAGAAAGAGAATGCGGTTTTGGTTTGCTCCAAAATTGACCGTCTTTCAAGAAATGCTGAATTTCTTCTCCGTCTGATGAATTCAAAGGTGGAATTTGTTTGCTGTGATATCCCAAACTGCGACCGATTCACTATATCGCTTTTTGCGATTCTCGCTGAAAAAGAAAAGAACATGATAAGTGAACGAACAAAGAATGCTTTGAAAATGGTCAAAGCTCGTGGAATTAAATTGGGCAGTCCAAATCCAGAATTATCTGTCACCAAAATGAATGAAGGTGCAAGAAAAGGGCGGATTGAATTCAAAAATCGGATTATTCCAATCATAAATGAAATCAAAAGTACGGGGATTGAAACATTACAAGGTGTTGCTGATTGTTTAAATCGCCGTGGAATTTCCACTCGTAACGGAAAGCAATGGTACCCAGCACAAATCCGTAACCTGCTGTTGGATTGAGCGGTTCACCACTGACCACCACCCCCAAACCTATTTGATGTTCCCATAACTGGAAATCTTGACAACCACTGACGGTTGGTTTCGGACGATTTTTCCAGTGGGTTTTTGTAACGGTGAAATCCCTAGTTTTGGTGGACCAAAGAAAATAAAGAAAGTACTTGACACGGTTTAAAAACCGTGAATGACCGGGTTTTATTGGGGATTCCTGATAGTAGAGGTTGAAAACAACCAGTAGGGAAAACAAAACAAAAGGAAGATATTATGGCCACCCGCAGCGGCCACTTCGAGGGCGCGTTTCACTGATTCCTGTCCACGGACCTCGGCCATGTCCGTGGAATCGCCGTTGCCTCCTCGGAAGAGCTCCTCGGTGTCTACTCGCAGCGGTTGGATGGAGATTTCGCCTCCCAGAAACTGGGCGGCTTCCTGAAGACTTCGAATGGGGATGACCTCTAGTCGGTCCACCACGCCGGCCTCGGGAGCGTTCTCTGCGGGCAGCAGGATGCCTCGGCATCCCTCCGCTCGGGCCCGGAGCGCGAGCGCGAGCGCCCCTTTGACTGCGCGGACGGCTCCGGTCAGGGCTAATTCACCCACCATGGCGAAGGCCGTTAGATCCCGCGGTGTGAGTTGCTTGCTGGCGGCGAGGATTCCTACGGCGATGGGGAGATCGAAACTGGGTCCCTCCTTGCGGACGTCGGCCGGGGCCAAATTAATGGTGGTCCGGCCCGGTGGAAATCGGAAGCCGCTGTTAACGATGGCCGTTCCAACCCGATCACGAGATTCGCGCACCGCCGCATCGGGCAGGCCGACAAGGACGATTTGCTGCGGGCCGGGACCCGAGTCGACTTCGACTTCAACGGGGAAGGCATCGATACCTTGAATGGAAGCGGATCGGATTTGTGCGAGCATGAGACTGGGTTCAATCAGGCCTGAACGGAGCGACACACTTTGATTCGCTCGGATTCAGTTGAACCTTTCAACGTAATGAAGATTTGAGGGTTGATGGAACGGACCTGTTTTGCGGGCAGCGGCGTAACGGGCGCTGGGTGCAAACGCGTTGTAATGGATTACCCAGGTCCCTGGTCGAGTGTTCGTTTCGAGAGCGTTTGCGTGTTGCTGATGTCTTTCTTTAGCGGGACTTCGATTTGGCCGTTGCGGCTGCCGGGTTGGAGGCCTAAAAAGTCTTATTCGCTGGCTTGCCGGCGGCTGGGCGAACAACGGAGAACCAACATCTCGTTCGCCCGTTCCGGGTCGGGGGCACTTGTTTCAGCAGGGTTCTCCACCCTCGCCTCCTTGGTGTGTCCGACCCGGAGCTTTTTTTGCCCTCCCGCCCTTCCCTTATCCCGTTTCAACCTACTCCGCCGCAGGACACAAAAAAGGCGACCCCTTTCGAGGCCGCCTGTTGAGACGGAGTTCTGTTGTGGCCCTATTTCTAGGGCTTCATTCGGTAAAATCGGGTCTCGATAGGGGTCGTTGTATGTGGGGAGGTGACCGGTGCGCCGACATCCGTCCAGGGGCCGGTGAGGGTGCCTGCCTGCTGGAGTATTCCTAGGTCCCATAGAATTTGGACGGATGATCCGGACGTGCTGATGCGGAGGTTGGCGCTTCCTAGCGGCGGCAGGTCCGCGAAGCTCTGCCCGTTGGCTCCAGCGGTGTAGATGCTGGCCGCTTCAAGGGGAGTCAGCGCGCGGCGCCACACCCCAAGATCATCCATCTCTCCGGCCCCGGTCTCCTGATAGAGCCCCGTTGGATCTTGGCCAATGGTTGCAGGCAGACCGGTGTCAATGTCTGTGGCGGCCGCAGTCGAGGTCCCCGAGATCTTGTAGGCCCTTGCCAGGATACCGTCCTGATAAATGGAGACCTGCGACTTTCGATTCAAGACGTAGACGAGGTGATGCCACTCTCCGTCGTTAATGCTTCCGACCTCTCCATAGAAGCGGGCTCCTATTCCCGAGTTGCCGTACAGGGAAACAGCCCAGCTCCCGTAGTTGAGAGGTGCTTCTGTCGGGGAGGCGCCACTGCCAATACCATATCCGTAGGCTGGAGCAAAAACCCAGCCCGCCCCACCCAGCGAACCCGAGGTGGTGGTGAAGAAGGGGAGGTCGCCACCAATGAAGTTGGCGGGCAGCTTGATCCAAAAGGCGACCGTGAAGTCTACCGAGTTGGAGAACTGTAGATCAGGCCGGACACCCAATGTGACATAGGAGGTATTGGTCACGATGGTGGCACCGGGTTCGGTGGGTGTGCCGAAATCGGAGGCGTAGGCCAGTGCCCGGCCGAGCTTTCCGCTGGTGTAGGTGGCGCCGATGACATTGCTGGTCGAGGTGTGGTCGCGGGCGATGGCAGTGCCGTTGTTGCCCCGGCCGGTGGCGTCGATGAGTGTGTTGTCGAAGGTGTGGTGCAGGACCAGGCCAGGGATGGTTACGGTGCTGGTGGGTGTCGGCAGCACGGTGAGAGTCACGGCGGTGCTGTTGGTCGATCCGACACTGTTGGAGATGAGGCACCGATAGAGACCCGCCGATCCGGTCGTCAGGGTTGGCGTGGTGAAGGTCGATCCGTTAGCTCCGGTGATATCCACTCCGTTCTTCTGCCATTGATAGATGAGGGGCAATGAACCGATGGCCGCGGCGCTGAAGGTGGCCGAAAGACCCACGTAGTTCGTCATCGCCTTGGGCTGCGTGGTGAAGGAGGGCGGCAGCGTGGAACCATAGGCCGCTGCGAAATGGGTGGAGATCTCGGTGTCGGAAAGAACGGTGTTGTAGATCACTACCTCGTCGATGATTCCATCGAAGCTGCCGTCATACCCCGGCGAATTGCCTAAGCGCTTGGAACCGATGCTGACCGGCGACGATGACGACTGGATTCCTTGTGGTCTTCCCGGGGAGCTATCGGACAGTTCGCCATTAATATAGAGACGAACTTCCGGGGAGCCCGGGTTGGACTGGTCGTACACCGCGACGATGTGTTGCCAACTGTCATTGGGGCCCACGGTGGCATCCGCTGAATACAGGGTGTTGTTGTTGCCGCGCGTGAAGAATCGGTATTTTCCTGAGGCGATATCGATCGAAAACTGCTCGTTGCCCGTCGTGCCATCGGCCCCTGTGCCTTTGGCAATCAGGGTGGACTCATCGGGCTGGCCTTCGCCGCCTTTGGCCCAGAGTTCGATGGTGAAGCTGACGTTAGTGCCTTCGAAGTTGATTCCGCTCCCAGGAAGGCCGCTGATCAAACCCACATAGCTGTTGGTCCCGCCGAAGAGGGCCCCTGTGTTGGTGTCGACCATCGAATATCCAGGCTGTTTGAGTGTCGTATTGAAGTAGGTGCCATTGAGTCGGCCTATATTGTCGTAGGCCGTGGTGCCTGAGGTTTCGCCCAGACGCCAGTAGGCGAGCGGCTTGCCCGTGAGGGCGGCGGCGGCAAAGCCGGACGGGGCCGGAGAGACGGTGAGTTGTGCGGTGGTGGTGACGCTTCCAGCGCTGTTGGCGATGCGGCAGGTGTAGGTTCCGGCCGAGGCCACCGATGCGGTCCCTGTGATAGTGGTGCTGGTGGCTCCTGCGATATCGGTTCCGTTGAGTTGCCACTGGAAGGTCTGGGGCAGACTGCCTCCGGTGGAGACTGAGAACTGGAAGGGGGTGCCGGAGAAACGCTGCAGGTCGACCGGAGGCTCGAGAATCGTCGGCGGGCCCACGATGATGTTCAGCGAGACCGTGCTGGTGGCGGACCCATAGGGATTAGACACGACCACGGAATATACAGGTTTAGAAATCTTCAGCGGTTGCAGGGTTAGTTGCGCGGTCTTGATGTTCAAAGCGACCGAGTTGCTGTACCACTGGTAGGTCAGGGGTGGTGCTCCTTCGGCCAAGACCGACAAGGTGGCCGTGTCGCCATCGTAGAGATCTGGCCAACGGACGCTGGGGTAATCACCGGGGCTGGAGATGGGCTTGTAGATGATCGGGGTTACCAGGGCCGAGGCGTAGACACTGGCGATCTCGGACGCGCTGAGCGACTTATCGAAAATGGCCGGCTCATCGATGGATCCGCCGAAGAATTGTCCCGCCGCTTGCCACACCTCGTTGGTGTAATTGGCAGCATCATTGAAGGCATGGGTGGGAGATGGAGGACCGAAGCGTGAACCCATGGTCCATCGGGAGACATTGACGGTCGCTGCGGCTCCGTTCACGGAGGGAGTGGAAGCCATGAGTTGGCCGTTGCGGTAGAGGTTCCAGGCCGTTCCATCGTAAGTACCAGCGATGAACACCCAATTGTTCAGGTCGGTTTCGGGCATGGTAGCCTCGGCGGTTTCGTAGTACGTCTTTCCGTCCGAAGTGCCGATCTCATAGCGGTTGGTCGTGCCATAACCGCTGTTCTCGTAGCCGCGGGTGATGCGAAGGAAGGTTTCGGCGTAATTTTCATCCCAGCCCTTGGAGAGAATGGTGCGAATGCCGCCGCGGACAGTGGGTTTGATCCAAGCCATCAGGGTGACTTGCCCGATGAGATTGCTCAGGGTGGTGTCCGCACCGGCCGTAATGGACCCATTGTTTCCATCCAGGAATACCGCTCGGTTGCCGCTGCCCATGCCGGCAAAGGGTGTTCCGGGTTGACCCGCGAGAGTGCCCCATCGGTTCACGGCGTCTGCGGTCGTGCCGGAGGATCCGGAATTGACGGCGATCGGAAGGGTCTCCAGTGCGGGAGTTGGATAGGTCGGCTCGTTGAAGGGCCAGTAACCTGCCGGGGAATCGGCCAAGACCAGAGTGGAGTAGCCGGAGACGCCACCGAGGATGCCCTTGAAGTGGGTGTCGCATTGAACCGTGGAAAGGGCGTAGGGATAGAAGGCTACCTCGTCGATCCACCCGTCAAAGCCGCGGTTGCCGCTGTAGACCAGGGCCGAGGGCATGGGGGTGTCGCCGAGAGTGCCGTTGAAGGGGGTGCCACCGATGCGCAAGGGCATCTGGGTGTTTTGCCGCAATGAAGCGATATTGGCGGGTGTCAGGGTGACGTTGGTGACATTCACGCCATTGATGATCAGCCGGGTGTTGCTCCCGTCGAAGACACCCACCACGTGGCTCCAAGCGCCCGCCTTGACGTTGTATTGAGGTAGGTTGGCATTGTTCACCGTGCCGACATACCCGCTGGCATTGCCGAGCCGGAACTCCACTCGGCCGGCGTTATTAATGTAGAAGAGGTATCCGCTGCGGCTCGATGCGCCAAAGTCGTTCATCATCGACGACAGGGGGCAGAATCCGGTCGCGTCGGCTCCCAAGGTGTTGGGTTTGACCCAGAACTCCACGCTGAAGGAGCCTGATTTGTTGAGAGTAGGGTGGTAGTTGATATCCACCTTGGATCCGCACCAACCCAGAGCGTTGGTCGAGTTGTACAATCGGACACAACTGCCCACCCGTCCGGGAAGCCCTGTGGCGGCGGTGAGCACGGCGTAGCCATCGGCGGCGGAGCCCAACTCTCCGAGGTTGGCCAACCGCTTGAGACCGGGAGAGTTGTTGGTTTCATTGAGGCGCCAATACCCCACTGGCCCCAAAGCTTGAACAGTGGAAGCGTAGTCGGCGCGCAGAGGGGTGCGCGCTGTCAAGGCCAACAGAAGCAGGCTCGACAGCAGCGACCCCAGTCGGTGGAGGGTGGGTCGGGTGTTCATGGTTGAGTTGGAAGTGGGAGACGGGCTGCGGGAGAAGTTATTGGTTAATCGGGCGGGTGGTTCGTTCCTGCAACCACTCGACATCTGGGTTGCGCGGGGTGGGGATGTCTGCGGCTGTGGCTGCAGCCTGGACCTTCAGAGGCGGCATGGACCTGCCATCTATCCACCGCTTGATCTCGGAGTGACCATCGGCGAAGGAAAAACCGCAGGCCTTGCTGTGGTAGTAGCCCGGTAGGTCCATGGTGAAGCCGTACAGAGCCGGGTTTCGAGGTTGGTAGCCGGTCATGCGGGTCATGAAATTACCCCAGTTGATGGTGTCCTCACGTTGGTCGAGGAACACCCAGGTCATTGAGGGGCCGGGTGTCCCTCGCCCCCCGGCGATGTCCCCGAAACGCAGGAAAAGACTGTAATTCTGATTCTCTGTGGTGGTTTTTCCGGCAAAGCCGCCGAGGAAGAAGTTCATCGACATCGACCGGACTCGGGGCTTTCGCTCACCGTTGACGGTGACAAACGAACGGTCGGACGGACATTTGTAGACACTAGCGCTTTGATTGTACTTCCAGAGGGGGCGTAGGGTGATGTCGGCGGTGGGGTCCCAGTTTTTGCGGTCCGCCGAAAAATTCATTTCGGTGCGGGTCCAGGCGTAATTGTTGTTCGGGTCGTTGGCCTGGGCATTGTGGCTGGCGTAGACAATGAAGTCCTGATTGTCCTCTGCGTACATCCGCCAGGCCAACGTGAGTTGGCGGTGGTTATTCATGCAGTAGATGCCTTGTCCCTTCTGTTTGGCGCGTGCCAAAGCTGGAAGTAGCATCCCCGCCAGAATTGCAATAATGGCGATGACAACGAGGAGTTCGATGAGGGTGAAGCCCGAAGGGCGATGCCTACCGTGATGGGTATGGAACCTCATGGGCGTTTGGGTTTTGAACGGCTGAGCCTCTGCCGAGGCTTACTGCTCCTGACACACTAAAGATTCCTAAAGCTCAAAAAACGCAACTCAAAGGTTACGAAATTGTAATAATTTACCGAAACTCTGGGTGCCTAGGACCAAACCTCCCCAGCCGACGCGGGAAGAACCCTGCTTCAGCGGAAGAGTTGTCGAAAGACCTCAGGGACCTTGCTAGCGAAGAAGAGGAAGCCTAGGAGGAGGATGAGCGAGAGGGCGAAGAGCCCAAATGCCACAACCCGAAACGCTTTGACCCGCTGCTGAAAGCTTTGTGATTCCTGTTCGCGTTGGGTCTTCCAGAGTGCGAACTCCCGCTGGACCAGCACATCGGCCTGCGCTGCGTCTGGGCTTTGGTGCATCCACCATCCAGCCTCCCGTTGGACAAACGACGGCAACTCTGAGGGAAGCTGGGGTACAGGGATCAATTGGTAGCCGCTGACCCGCCAGTACTCGGCGTCTTCCTGAGTCCAGATGCGCGAGATTCCTTGGTTGCGTGTGAGGATCCGCAAACGTTTCCACACGGCCGCCCGACAGGCGTCGGGTTCGACGAACTGGGGGGCAGACAAGGCCTCGCTATGCAGCAGCGCTTGATCACCTTCCACCAAGAGCCCGATGGCGTGAAGGATTTGTCCGTCCGGATCGGTCACTACATGAAACTCGCTCAAGAACTCCGCTAGCTCGGTGGCGGGAAGACCGGATTGCGACCACAAAAACTCCAAGGCTCCAAGATCGTCGGCCGTGGCGCGACGGGATTCCAGGAATGGGGACTCCATGACAAGTAGTCTACCTTAAGAAATCGCGTCTTCAATGACCGTCGGCCTGCGTCAATTGAGAACGATGCCTAGGCGGAGGTAGGTTGGAACATCGAGGTCTACGCCTTTGTGCCGGTTTCGCTCGGTGTTGTCGAAGCGGCCGCGCTGGGCGATGTCAAAGTTCATGATCATCTGGGAGTCGGGCCGACGGCGGGAGGGTTTGTTGCGCTGACCACTGAGGATCCGCTGGCGCTGCTCGATGTTTAGTTCTGGGGGCGGTGGGATGAATCGGGAGTCGGTAGTGGCACGGGTCTCGGGTTCCCGGTTGAAATCTTCACCATTGAAGACGATGGGTGCGCCGCGATGCATCCCTGGTTCGTTGCCCGTTGAGGTCGGCGCGGCGTCGTTCCGGGCAAAGCCCGATCCGACCAGTGGATTGGGGGCCGAGGCGGCGGGGCGTGTGGTGATGGCTGTGACATGGATGTGCCCGGTAAGGGCTGGATCTATCGAGGCGCCCACGATGAGTTCAGCAGTGGGACAACGTCCTTGCAGGGCTTCGATCAATCGTTCCACCTCGCCGATCTGAAGGTCGTCGCCTCCCGCGACACTGACCAAGATCTCCTTGGCCGAGGTCAGGGCCGACCCGGTATCGAGGAATGGGTGTGTGAGCAATTGCTCGGCGGCGGCATGGGCCCGGTTCTCTCCGGTTGCTTGTACGGCCGCGAAGGCGCTCTCGGCGTGGCGACCTCGCAGCAGTCGCTCGATGTGGGCGAAGTCTAACGGGATGAGGCCCGGTGCGTTGAGAAGTCGCCACAAGCCCTGAAGGGTCTGGGCCAGTAGTTCATTGGCGAACTGGTACAGCTCGTGAGGGTGGGTGCGGTCATCGTGCATTCGCCGGACCCGCTGGTTTGAGATAGCCAAGACCGCGTCGGCGGAGACGCGCAGACGATCGAGGGCTTCCTGGGCGTACAGAAGCCGTCGCCGTTCGAAGTCGAAGGGGGTCGTGGCTATTACCAGAACCAGTGCCCCGGATTCGCGCGCCGCCCTTGCAATGACTGGAGCGGCCCCGGAACCGGTCCCGCCGCCAAGTCCGGTGATGACGAAGACCAGTCGGGCCCCTTGAGTGAACTCATGGATGGAGGACAGGTCGCTCTCAGCACTCAGTCGCCCGATCTCCGGATCGCCGCCGGCACCGAGGCCGTGGCTTACTGAAAGACCGAGCGTGATTTTTCGGTCGATCAAAGAGAGTCGCAGAGATTCTGGGCTGGTGTCCGCGTGGGCACATTCAAGAGAGCTTCCGGAACGGGCCTGCAGGCCGCTCAGGATCTGGGCGCCCGCGTGTCCGACAGCGATGAAGCGAATCGAGGCATCGTTCATGGAGGTGTGTGGCGAAGGGTTAGCGGAGGAAGGGCAGGACATCGCGGAGATTGAAGGGGCGGCGTGGACGGTTGCGCTGGCGCATGCCGCCATACCGAGCGATGCCGATGGCTGTTGCGAATTCCGGATGGGACAGCGTGGCAGAATTGCCGGTGATGTTGCGAGAGGTGCCCCGTGTGATAGGGAGTCGGAAAATGCGTTGAGCCAACGTGTCGATGCCGGGGATGTGGGAGCATCCACCGGACAGGAAGACTCCGGCCCGAGCTTCGTCGAGCAGGCAATTCTCGGCGCAACGTTCGGCGATGAGCTCGAAGAGTTCCTGCAGCCGAATAGACATAATGCGGTGGAGGTGTTCGAGGCTAACCTGCCGATGGGACAGGCCTAGGTCGTTTTCACTCAGCGGAACCATCTGTCCCTGGCTGCCGGAGGCGACCACAGCACTGCCGTGTCGGATCTTGAGGCTCTCGGCCAAAGCGATATTGATCTTCAAGCCCAGAGCGATGTCGTTGCTGAGGTGGTCACCACCGAGGGCAAAGACCCCGGAGTGGCGGATTGCCTGGCCTTGCTGAAAGACGAATTCGGTGGCGCCGCCCCCGATGTCGATGACCAAGGCTCCGTTTTCTTTGTCTTCAGGGGTCAAGACGGCTTGTGCATTGGCCAAGCCGTTAAAGACCGGTTGGTTCACCTCGATCGAAAGTGATTGAACCAGCCGCATTGAGTTCTGGATCCGCAGGGAATTGCCGTAAATGACATGAACATGCGCTTCCACCTTGCGACCCAACATGCCAGACGGGTTGTCGGAGACCTCGACCCCATCGACGCAGATGCGCTGGCGGATCGTGTGCAGGATGGTGTGCTCAGCAGGCAGGGTAATGGCCTTGGCGTTGTTGGCGGCATCGGCCACATCTTGCGGGGTGACCAGGCGGTCGTCCGACGCCACTGGATGCATTCCAGTGTTGTTGAAACCCTCAATATGGCGGCCGGAGACCCCCAGGAACAAATTGCGGACCGTCACCTGGGCCTGCTCCTCGGCATTGCCCAATGCTGATCGGACATCCTCCTGCGCCTTGGCTAGGTCGACGATTTCTCCCTTGCGGACCCCGTGCGATTTAGCCTGCCCGATTCCGAGCAGCGTGAACTCGCCGCGCTCGTTGTCCTCGCCGATGGCGGCGCAGATCTTCGAGGTTCCGATTTCGAGGCCAACTAGGATTGGGGAGTCCTTAAACATGGGATCGTCGGGGGATGCGTTTGGGTTTGAGACGGCTGCCCCGTTCGGGGGCTTCAGACGGAGTGGGCACCGATGGGGGTGCGTTCCAACGGATAGGGGAGTTCTGGGAGACGCTCAGGTCCAGACTCTGAATTATTCGCGATTCTTTCAGTTCCTTGAGCTGACGCAAGATGTCGCCCCAGCGCTGCAGTTGGCTGCCGTAGTCGCGGGCCGCGAAGGTGATCTCCGCCGAGGTATCGGTGGTTACCATCAGGACACCGGGCTCGGCGATGGAGATTGTTCGGATGTCGGGCAGTGATCCGGGTTCAGCCGATTCGTAGGTCTTGACGAATTCGAGCGCCCGAAGCGTGTCGGCCTGGGCGGTGGGCCGCTGGGCATGATAGCCGATGAGCACCGGAAGTGCTGACTCAGCTGCCACAGCCTCGGTCGGAGCGCTGGAGGGATCCAGGGGCAGTAGCAGATGGCCCGATTCGTCGAGAAGGTATCGGGCTTGGAGCCCGTTCTTCGACAAGGGCTCGACGGCGACCAGCGGGAGCCGCTCCCGGATGCGGATGAGTAGGCTACCGGGGAATTCAGCGATGATGCGGGCCGAGGCGATGCGGGGGTGGTTCTGCAGGCGATCCCGCAGCTGGGGAAGATCTACTGAGAGAATATTTCTGCCCAGCGGAACGCCAGCAAGGCGGCGCACCTCCTCGGGTGAGAGCACCCCGTCGACCTCGACAATGACTTCTCGAATGGCCAGTGCCGGGATGCGATTGATCCAATTTTCGCGAAGCCACCATCCGCCTACCGCCACCGAGGCCATGAGAGTGAGGAGCACCGAGGTTCGAATAATCCAGCGCCGCAATCCGGGGTGAGCGTCATCGGATGTGTCGGCCGACAGCTTCGCCTGGAGAACGGTGCCTCCTTTGGGGCGTCTGCGGTTTTCGTGAGATCGGCCGAACATGGGTTATCTGGAGTTCGCCTGTCTGCGGAGGGCGAGTCGCACCATGCGGTCGCAAAGTTGCGGGAATGAGATACCAGCGGCTGCGGCAGCCTTGGGGAGCAGACTGGTTTCGGTCATGCCTGGTAGCGTGTTGACCTCGAGGACCACCGGCGATCCGTCTGGGCGTACCATCACATCGACCCGGGCATAGTCTCGGCCACCGATGGCGTGGAATGCAGACAGTGCCGATTGCTGAATCTGGTGGGTGACGGCCGGTTCGAGATCGGCAGGACAGAAATAGTCCGTCCGTCCGGCGGTGTACTTGTTGTTGTAGTCGTACGAGCCCGACTTGGGGCGGACTTCTACAACGGGGAGCGCTAATCCCTCGAGAATGCCCACGGTGGTCTCTCGTCCGATGATTCGTTCTTCCATCAGGACTTCACCGCCATGACCCAGTGCCTCAGCGAGCGCGCGGGGAAAGTCTTCGATGCGGTCGACAAACTGGAGCCCCACACTCGATCCCTGGCGGGTGGGTTTCAGGACGACCGGCGTTTGCCAGCCCTCTGGCCACCGGGCCGAGGCATCGATGAACCGCTCGAATCGGGCCGTAGCAACACCGGCCTTTAGGCAGCGACGTTTGGTAAGAATCTTGTCGAAGGCGTAGAGCGAGGCCGACACGCCGCAACCGGTGTAGGGCAGTCCCAGCTCTTCGAGTTCCGACTGGACGGTGCCGTCTTCGCCGTAGGTGCCGTGCAACGCCAAGAAGACCACCTGAGTACCCGCGGGGATTTGTAAGTCACCCGGAATGGGATCCAATTCGTCCACGTGGTATCCAAGGAACTTCAGTGCCGAGGCGACGGCGGCGCCAGAGCGGAGGGAGACCTCGCGTTCCGCCGAGGGACCTCCGCGCAAGACGGTGATGTGGAGGGAGGAGCTCATGCGTCTTCGCCGACGATTTCCACTTCGGTCTCCAATTCAATGCCCCGAAGTTCACGGGCACGGGTGCGAACTTGTTCGATCAATTCAAGAATGTCTGAAGCCCGCGCCTGACCCAGATTTACAAAGAAGTTGGCGTGGACGTCGCTGACCATGGCATCCCCGACGCGGGCGCCTTTGAGACCTAGTTCATCGAGCAGGCGTCCCGCAGGCAGGGTGGGTTGCGGGTTTTTGAAGGTGCAGCCGGCGCTGGGTTGATTGGGTTGGCTCGTCCAACGTTTGCTGGAGAACTGGCCCATCTTGGCGCGGATGACTTCAGCGTCGTCGGGACGGCCGCGGAAAACTGCACCCAGCGCGATGTGGGTTCTCAGCAACGGACAAGCCCGATACTCCACGGGCACCTCTTGGGCGGGCAACGTCAGGATTTGTCCTGAGGGACTCATGCAGCGCAATTCTTCTAAGGTGTCGAAGGTCCAGGCTCCCATGGCACCGGCATTCATCCGCAGGGCGCCGCCCAGACAGCCGGGGATGCCCTCGAAAAATTCCACGCCACCGAGTCCGGCACGTCGGGCTTCGTGAGCGATGTTCTTGAGTCGGGCTCCAGCGCCGGCGGTGATCCGTTGGCCTTCCAGTTCGATGCGCGAGAAGTGGGGGTGGGACAGAGAAATGACAATTCCCCGGATGCCTCCGTCGCGGACCAACAGGTTGGAGCCACGACCCAGGAGAAACAAAGGGATGCCGCGCAGATGGGCAATTTCCAGCGCGCTTGCTAGAGCGTTGTCGGAGCTGGGTTCGATAAATAAATCAGCCGGGCCACCCACCCGAAGGGTCGTGCGTCGGGCCAGTGGTTCGTCGCGCCGGACGATGGTTTCTGGCGGCAAGACGATTTGTAAGTCGCGGAAGGCGTTGGAAATATCCTCGGCATGCGCGGCGGCCGCTTCAATGGTCGGACTGACCGGTTCCTGGCTGAGTCGGAGCGGTGTGTTCATGCGGCCTCCTTGAAGGGAATCCAGCGATGGGCCGAAGGCAGGGCGCGTGAGACGGTGGTCCTGCGGACGGCTTGGGTGAAGGGTTGGCGAAGGTGTTCGAGAATGCTCTGGGCAATGAGCGAGGCTGCCTCAGGGCGATCAATCTCGACCAAAGCCCGCTGCATGGAAGTCCGCAAAGCGGTGTTGCGGAGCAGGGTCAGGACCTCCGATTGGAGTCGCTCCGGATCGGGGTTGGATTGGGAAAGTAATACGGCCGCACCACATCGGGCCAACGCGTCGGCATTGTGGAACTGGTGATTGTCTTGGGCTGTCGGCAGCGGGATCAGGATCGACGGAATTTGCAGGGCCGCCAACTCGGCCAGCGATGAAGCTCCAGCCCGACTAATCACAGCGTCGGCCGCGGCCAGGGCTAAGTGCATTTCCTGGAGGAACGGGCGAACCATCGATCGCCGACCCAGCGGGTGATGGGCCGCTGCGACGGTTGCCAGGTCCGGTGTCCCTGAGAGGTGGATGAATTGGAGGTCAGGAGCTGCGGTCGCCAATCCCGGCAGGGCGGCGCAAACCCACTGATTGAGGCCTCGGGCTCCCTGACTGCCGCCGGTGATGAGGAGTACCGGTTTGTCCGGGTCAAGATCTAGGCACACCTTGGCCGACCGAGAGTCGCGATGAGGACGCAACAGGGAAATGTTCTCGCGGACTGGAGTACCCGTGCAGGTCACGCGGGTGTGTCCCAGGCGGGCGACGGTCTCCTCGAAACCCGTGAACGCCTCGCGCGTCCAGGAGGCCATTAACCGGTTGGCCCGTCCGGGGATGGTATTGGATTCATGAAGGAAGGTCGCTGCGCCCAATTGACGCCCTGCCAGCATCGGTGGCGCGGCCGTGAAGCCACCCATTCCTAGAATGGCGTCCGGCGGGCGCTGGAAAATTGCACGGTTAAGGAATTGTCGTCGGGCAGATTGCCAAGCGCGGGCGAATCCCAGGAGGAAAGCTCCGTAGTTGCGGCCCTGAAGGCCCACCGCGGGCAGTGTCGCTACCTGGAGGCCGGTTAACCCCCGGACGGCCGCCTGATCGACCTCCTTAGGCGAAATCAGCAGCGTGACTTGGGCTCCGCGAGCCCCGAGTTCCCGGCCGACTGCCAGGCCTGGAAACAGGTGTCCACCGGTTCCTCCGCAGGCGATGGCGACGTGGGTGTTGGGGCCAGGGTTGGATCTCATTGGGTCGGCAGGGATTCCAGTTCTGAGATTTCGAATGGATTGCTTCCGCTGGGGTGAGGTGCCTGAGACGTCTCCGGTGCGCGGCGGGCGATCGAGAGCAGGAGTCCCACGAGCGCTAGCATGCTGACCGCGCTGGAACCTCCGCGGCTGACGAAGGGCAGTGGCATTCCCTTGTTAATTATTGAGTTGGTTACCACTGCGATGTTGATCATCGCCTGGCAGGCGATGAGGAAACCGATGCCGCCGGCCAGCAGTCGTCCTTCAACGTCTGCTGCGCGTGAGGCGATCCGCGCCGAGCAGAGCAGGATGACGACGAAGGCAATAAGCACGCCCAACGTGAAGAAGAGCCCCAACTCCTCGCCGATCACCGGGAGGATGAAGTCGGTGTGCTGTTCTGGGATGGTTAGTTTGATCACTCCGGATCCGAGCCCGACTCCCTCCAATCCGCCCTCCCGTAGAGCCGCCAGCGACTTGAGAGCCTGGGAGCCCGTGGTCTGAGGGAAGAGTTCCGGATGCAGAAATGCATCCATCCGGTCCCGGACCATTTTGCTGGAATTGTAAAAGTGGAATGCCAGTCCGGCCCCGAGGAGGGTTGGAATGATGGCGTACAGCTTGCGCATACCGCTCAGGAGCAAGACCACCACGGTGACCATGCCAAAGAGAATCATGGTTCCGCGGTCCGGTTGTTTGTACAGCAATCCGAGGAATGGCACGATGACCAGCCCCGGCAGAAACAAACCCCATAGAAGGGTTGAAAACGTGCCGCCGAAACGCATGCGTGGCCCGAACCGGGCCCCCCAAGCTGCCAAGGTCAGCAGCAAGGGGATCTTGGCGAACTCCGCCGGTTGCATGCCGAAAATCCAGCGCTGGGCGCCATTGCGGTAGGTGCCCGCCGGTGAGAGCACCATCGCCAAGGTCACGATGGCGACCGCATAGATCCACCAGTGAAGTTTTATCCAGATGCGGTAGTCCTTGCGCCACAGCCAGCACATAATGGCAGCCCCTACGACGATGGCCACCGCCTGGGTTGTAACGAGGTTTAAGAACCGGGACTCCATCATGAGGGCACTGGCCAGCATGGTGAAGCTGAGGGCCAGCAACAGGCTAACGGTCAGCAGCAACAGGATGGAGGTGGAGCGCATGGCGGATGGAGCTCAAGTGGGGTCGGGACGTCCGTGCGGCCGGACGTCCCTGGATCCGATTCCTTTAGCGGCCCGTGCTGGCCGGCGGCAGGGTGGGCAACGTCTCGACTGGGGCCTTGGAGGCCGGTTCCGCAGTCTCGGTGGCGGTCGCTTTGCCCGGGATCTTGAGTTTCTGACCGACGTTGATCTTATCGCTGGTCAATCCGTTGGCGGCGCGGATTGCTTTAGCGGTGGTTCCTTGCTTCTTGGCGATCTTGCTGAGGGTGTCGCCTCCTTTGACCGTATACGATGAGGTTGCGCCCGCCGTATCGGGTTCTTGGTTTAAGATCGTTTTCGCGGGGGTGGGTACGGTGGCGGATGCGCTGGCCGCAGGAAATTGGATCGTCTGGCCCACCTTCAGCTTGCCTAGGTCGACACTCGGGTTGGCATCCTTGAGAGCCTTGAGGGAGACCCCGTGGGTCTTGGCAATATTGTAGGCGATGTCGCCGCTCTTAATCTTGTACTCGGAGGCGACCCCGGTGCTCTCGTGGGTCGCGGAGGCGCCCGGGGCGCTGGTGCCAAGATCTGGGGGGGCGATGGGTTGTGTCGTCAGGTTGGTGGCGATCGCACTGTGGCCTGGGAATGTTACGATCCCTCCCGGAGGAGTGGCTGCCGTGTTGGTATCCAGACCGTGGGGCTGAACAAGGCCGATGGAGTCAATACCCCCGGTTCCGGGTTGCACGGCCAGTTCAGTTTGGTTGGTGGCGGCAGGGGGCTCCGTGCTGGTGACGGTACTCTCCTTGTTGCAGCCATTGAGCAGTACCACCAAGAACACCGCCACATGGGCGCTGAAAATGAAGGCGGCGATGCTGAAGGTGGATTTGCTCTTGGCGGCCTGTTCCAGTTTGGAGCCAGGCAGCAGCGGGGAGTTGGGGATGCTCATGGGGTTAGGCGGATAGACGGTGCGTCGTGGGTCGAGGATTGAGTTATGTCGGATCCGTACCGAACCGGGTCCTCCACCCGGGTCGAGACGAAAGTGAGTGTGGTCCTGATTGAGAGGACCGGGAAACGGTGAAGACCACCGCGTCCGCAATTGGGAAAAGATTCAGGTTGGCCCAGACTTGTGGGTGCGTCTGTCGGGATAGTGGATGAGTCTGGGTTTGCACGGATCACCGCGGCCATGCGGGATCGGGACCTGTTGAGAGCGCCGTGCACCGCTAATGAGCTCTCAATTAAACAACCCAAACCGGTGGGATCAAGGAACATCCGGTTCGAGATGCAGATCGGTGATCCAGTGGGGCTGAAAAGATCGGTGCAGGTGTGATTTGAGGCGTGGACACTCATCGGATCTTGAGGGTGCTCAGCGCCAACACAGCGCACAGAATTCCAGCAATGTAGAAGCGGGTGACAATCTTCGATTCCTTCCATCCCTGCTTCTGGAAATGGTGGTGGAGGGGGGCCATCCGGAAGATGCGTCGGCCCTGCCCGTACTTGTGGCGGGTGTATTTGAACCACCCCACTTGCAGCATCACGCTGACCGCTTCGGCCACAAAGACTCCGCCGGCGATGAGGAGCACCAGCGGTTGGTGAATCAGGATAGCCATGATACCCAGTGCACCGCCCAGGGCTAGTGATCCGGTGTCGCCCATGAAGACCTCGGCGGGGTGACAGTTAAACCACAGGAAACCGAGGGAAGCCCCGATGAAGGCGGCACAGACCACTGTCAGTTCGCTGGCGCCCCGAACGTGCGGAATCTGAAGATAGGTGGCCAGCTTCACGTTGTCGGACAGGTAGGTCAGGATCAGCATGACCATCGCCACGATGAGGGTGCAACCGATGGCCAACCCATCCATGCCATCGGTCAGATTCACCGCGTTGGAACTGCCAATGATGGTCAGTGCCACCAGCGGGATACCAATCCAGGGGACAGAGCGGAGGATGGGATCCTTAAAGAACGGGATCTGGATGTCGGCCACTAGAGAGCGGGTGGAGGGGAGTTGCCACAGATAGACCCCGACCACCAGGGCGAGCACGATTTGCACGACCCACTTTACCCGGGATTGGGCACCGGCCGCGTTCTGCCGCGAGACCTTCAGCCAATCGTCATAAAATCCTAAAAAAGCCAATACCATCAACGAAAGCATGGTCAGCAGCACCAGTGTATTGGGTCGGGCCCAGAGGAACACGGAGATGTCCAAAACCAGCAGGATTAAAACACCCCCCATGGTGGGTGTTCCTCGCTTGGCCAAGTCGGCCGCCGCCGCCGTGGCATCGCCGGGATTGCGGACATCCTTGGGCTGGTAGTCTTGACGGAACTTGAGGTTCCGAAGCCCTTCGATGACCGGTGGGCCGAGGAGCCAACTCAGCAGCAGAGCAGTGATGGCCGCGCCCGCGCTACGGAAGGTGACGTACTTGAACACCGTCCAGGGAACCACCGGGAACAATTCTGAGAGCTTGTAGAGCATGCCGGGTTAGTGGTTTTCGATGCTTTCGCCTTTAAGTGCCTCGAAAAGCCGTTCCAGACGGCTGCTGCGAGAAGCCTTGGCCAAGACACAGTCTCCCGGTTGGATGAGGGGACGGAGCGCGAGGACCGCCTGTTCCACGTCGGAAAAGGTGAGGACTTGACGCAGGCCGCTGGCGCCGTCTGCGGTGTGGCCGGCCGAGTGGCCGATGCAGACCAGCAAATCTACACCCAGACGATGGGCGGCGGCTCCGACCTCTCGGTGCGCTTCGGTGGTGTGTTCGCCGAGTTCGGCCATGTCACCCAGCACGGCCACACGGCGTCCGGTGCAGGGCAATTCGGAGAGGGTTTGGAGCGCGGCTAATGTGGAGTCGGCGTTGGCGTTGTAGGTATCGTCTAACCAACGGATCCCTCGCTGCTCCGACCATTGGAGACGTTGTTTAGCTCCGGAAAACTGCGACAAGGCTTTCCGCGCCGCTTCGGGTTGGACTCGCAGTTCGGCGGCGGCCGCCAGGGCTAAAATGGCATTGGAGACCATGTGCCGGCCAGGCACCGCGATCTCGAACACGCCGCACCATTCAGGCTCCGGGGCGGTGACCTCGAAGCGGGTCGAGGTCCAGCCGTTTTCCAGGATTCGTGCCTGCCAATCGTTCCCGGCATCGAATCCGGTGCGCACCACGCGGGCCGAAGTGCGAGAGGCCAATGGTCGGGCTGCCTCGCAGTCCCCGTTCAGGAATAGGACGCCATCGGCGGGCAAGCCCTCGCCGAGGGCGCTCTCTTCGGCGATGACTCCATCGATGTCACCGAAGTGCTCCAAGTGTTCGCGCCCAATTTGCGGGACCACACCGTAGCGTGGGGCGATCAGGCGCACCAATGGAGCCAGTTCGCCAGGATGATTGGTGCCCGCCTCCAGGACAGCCGCCCGATGAGACCCATCTAGCTCAAGAAGGCTCAAGGGCACACCAATGTCATTGTTGAAGCTGGCCTGGGATCGGAGGGTGGGAAACTGTGTTTCGAGCAGGGCTGCCAGCAATTCCTTGGTGGTCGTCTTGCCGTTGGATCCTGCCACGCAGAACACGGGCAGTGAGAATCGGTTGCGGTAGGCTGCGGCGATGTGTCCCAGGGCCTCGCGTGTGTTTGGCACGCTGACGGCCGGTATTCCTTGAGGAACGTCCGTGAGACGATTCTGGGAGACCACGACGGCCGAGGCCTTTTTTAGTCCGGAATCTTTGAGAAAATCGTGCCCGTCAAATCGTTCGCCGCTCAGGGCCAGAAACAAATTACCAGCCCGAAGGCGACGCGAGTCGGTGCACACCCCGGAAACACGGACACAGCCGGCCTCGTGAGGGTGAAAAGTCCCCTTAGATGCTTCAGCGATGAATTGGAGTGTCACCGGTTCCATTATTGCAGTGCGTAGCTTGCATTCACCACGGCGGTGACAGTCTTTTCCCGGGAGGTGGTGTCGTTCATTCCGTCCCAGGTGTTCTGAGTCGAATACAGCGGGGTTACTTGGAAAACGCCCATTTTGGCAGAGCGCATCCGGGCGATCGATCGTCCGCCTTGGGAGACGATTTGCTCGGCTCGGGCGCGGGCATCGCGGGCTGCATCGGCTAGCATTTCGATTTTGGCCTCGCCGGCCTTGGTCCAAATGAATTCCGGGGAGGAGGAGGCGAATTCAATGCCCTGATTGACCAGTTCAGATGTCTTGGCATCCATGCTCAGGACGGCATCGATGTCACCGGAGCGTACCTCAATCGTGCGGCTGAGGCGGAATCGGGTCGTGGGACTTTCGGTCTCGCTGTCGGCCTCGCCGGTTTGTTTGCCGGCGCGAACTTGGATGCGCTGGATGACAACCGGATGGAATTGGGCGTTGGTGACACCCTGGGCGGTCAGGAACTTGCCCGTGATGGCCTCCTGTTGACCGAGGACTCCTTGCGAGGCCAGAAGGGTGGGGCTTTCGACGGTGAGAGAACCACGCCAGACGACCAAGTCGGAACTCACGTTGCGACGGGCCGATCCGGTGACGGATATCGATTCGGCGTCGGCCACCTTGAGCCAAGTCCGAGTCAGGAGTGTTGTGGAAATGATGAGTCCTGAGGCCAGAAATAGGCCGGCCAAGACGCCGAGAAGATGAGGTTTTGGTAGGGGTGTCATAGTGAATCTCCTACCCAGCCCCGCCCGGCCAATGCATCCCGAGCATGCAGTCGGTCGTCCCAGAGTATGACGGCACTGCCAAGCTCTTGGAAGGGGCGACTTCCCTTGCCCGCGATGAGCACGAGGTCGTCCGATTTGGCCCGACGGACAGCGGTCGCGATGGCGGCGTGACGGTCCGGTTCTTCCAAGGCCCCACCACCCAGACCTGCTTGAAGGTCTCTCAGGATGGAGGCCACCGGCACATGGCGTGGATTGTCGCTGGTGAAGATCACTTCGTCCGCCGCTGCGGCCGCCGCCCCCAAGGCTCGTCGTTCTTCAGGGGTTGAATTGCCGTGAATGCCGGTCACGAGCACAAGGCGACGACCTGACAGCGTGCGTGCCTCGGTAAGGAGTTCGGCCAGGTCGGCGGCGCAGGAGGCTCGGTCCACGAAGACGCCATACGGTTGGCCGGCATGGACGGGTTCGAGAAGCCCGGTCGGGGGATCCAGAGAGGGGAGCGTGGCGAGAGTTCGTGTTGGGCAGCAGCCCGCGTGGATGACCCGGTTGAGTGCCAGATCAAGGGCCAGGAGGTTCGATCCGCCGACGAGGGGCAGGTGTGCGGTCCGAGTGGTGCCGTCGTGGGAAAATACCTGCAGGCGACTGCCGCGCCAATGCAGCGCCTGTGCCTGAATCCAGGCGCGTGGAGACGTCGGTGGTTGGAGGTGCGACCGGGGTGAAATGCCGGCGAGAAGCTCTCGAATTTCGGAGTCTTCTTCAATGATCAGGCAGTCTCCACCCGATCGGACATGGGTCGCCAAGAGGCGCTCCCACTCGGAGGCCTCGCTGATCTTGGGTCGTTGAGGGAAGAGTCGGCCCGCCATGAGCCCCCCTTCTGGAGTGAGTAAGGCCGGACGACGCCCCGCCCCGCTGAGCAAGGTGTGGACGAAAGAGGCGGTGGCCGCTGAGACGCGTCCCTCACGGGCGATCTTGCATAAATCCAGACGCTGCAGGGGATGATCATGGACAGAAGTCTGGAGCGGTTCTGAAAGTGATTGCGGCGAAGCGACCTTGCGGGACGGGCTGGATCGGCGGAACCGCGTCGGCTCGCTGATGCCGAGGGCTGGGTGCCTCGGCCGATACGCCGCGAGGGTCGCCTCTGCGGTCAAAGACGCAGGCGCAGTCTGGAGCATGGGTTCAGCGGTCAGCATGGTCAGTGACGCGGGAGGGCGGGGCGATCGGTAGCCGCTTCATGAGCTACTAGGACGGGTGACGGAGGAATTGTTAGATAGCTCGCAGCCTCGCAGGAGATCTCTTTGAAGACGGGCACACAGGCGGCTCCATAGGCGGCCCGACCGTCCGACCCGGTGGGTTCGTCGGCGCAGACCAGTAGGCAGATCTGAGGGTTCTCAGCGGGGAGGAATCCAACAAAGGTGCTGAAATGGGCGGTGACGCCGGCAGCCATGTGGGCCTGGGTCATCTTGTTGGCCGTGCCAGTTTTACCGGCGACGGTATACTCACTGAGTGCGGCATCCTTGCCCGTGCCTTTGGAGCTCACCACTGCGGTCAGAAGTTGCACCAGGTGTTTGGCTGTGTCGGAGCGTACCACCCTGCCGACCTGACGCGGGGCAAGATTGCGAATGATGCTGCCCGAGGAGCTCTCCACGGACTTCACCAGCATGGGCTCCATCAGGATGCCGTCATTGGCCACGGCGGCGTAGGCCATGGTGATCTGGAGTGGCGTCGCGTAGATGCCGTAGCCGTAAGAAAGGATGAGCTGAGTGCCGAGGCCGTCCCAGGCCGGGATTCGCGTGTTGGGCTCTCCTCCGCAGAGGATGCCGGTCCGTCGGGTGAATCCGTAGGCCTCGGCGTACTTGACCAACGCAGTGGCTCGCGGCGGAGCAGCAGAATCCCAAAGTGCATATCCGAGCTTGGCTGCGCCCACGTTGGAGGATGCGGCGAAGGCTTCTTCCAAGGTAACCGTGTGCAGTTTGTGACCACGCGCATCGGCGATGGGTTTCTTGCGTCCGGCAGGGGGTCGCCATAATCCGCCCTCGCAGTCGATCAGAGAACTTGGGGAGAGGTTTCGACCTGGAAGTGATTCGAGGGCGGCCGAGTAGGTGACCAGCTTGAAAGTGGATCCAGGCTCGACCAACTCAGACACTGCGTGATTGCGGTGCTGCGGTTTGCGCGGTCCGCTGGCCTGTGTCGTTGAGCCGGGTTGTCGCGCCGGTGAGTAGTCTGGATCCGTAGCGTTGGCCAGGGCCAGAATCTCACCGGTCGATGGGCGGACCAGTATGGCCGACATCCAGTTGGGCTTCAGCTTGGCCATCCCTTGGCGCAGTGCGTTCTCCGCGACGTATTGGAGATTGGCGTCGATGGTTAGTCGGACATTCGCACCGGGTTGCGGAACCAGGTCCAGTTCTCGGGTACCAGCCAATTCACGGCCTTTGCCTCGTCGGATGATCGCCTGACCAGCAACCCCCTGGAGCTCGTCGTTGAACTGCCGCTCGAGACCGTCGGCGCCATGGATCTCGGGGGGCAACTCTCGGGTGCGGACGCGAATGCGATTGGTGGCAGTCCGGTATTCTACGATCGGGATCATCCCGTTGGTCGTGGTTCCCAGAACGGGCAACGCGAGTTCGCCGTGCGGCATCACGCGCCGTTCCATAATTTCGGCAGTGATTCCGTTTTCGCGAACCTCCCTCAATTGGGGTTGGATCCGCTTCATGGCTAGGTTGATTTCCCGGTTGTCCCGGGCGATCTCTTTGCGAAAGCGATATCGGCTCGGCAAATCCCACCAGGCGATGGGAGCACTGTTGGTTCGTCGGCGAGCCACCGCGGTCGAAGCCGCCATCAGTAGGCGTTCCTCCGGCGATCGGAACACCTTCAAATTGGTGTGGACCCGGGTCCAGTCCACAAAGGACAGGTTGGAGGCCACCAGGACACTTTGGTTGGTGTGCAGCACTTGTACCCATTGGGTGGCAACTAGACCGGCGGAGTTGGTGCTGGCATCGGTTTTCCAGCGCAGTTCGGGTCGAATACTGAG
Organism: Verrucomicrobiales bacterium; assembly: GCA_005805505.1. GTDB lineage: Bacteria > Verrucomicrobiota > Verrucomicrobiia > Limisphaerales > UBA9464 > SXXZ01. Next base: position 25,552 of record SYMJ01000147.1, read on the forward strand.
ACGGTCCTCGAGGGCCGCCGCTGGGATGGACAGCAGCGGTGAGAGCAGGGCGGCCAAGTGTTTGGCTTGGTTGCTGATCACCACTGGGTTGGCGCGGAGGTTGTAGGTGAATTGTGAATAGGTCAGGCGTTCGCCGCGACGATCGAGTAGTTCACCACGGGGTGCCGGAATGTAAGTGGTGCGGGCTGGAGAGGCGCCCAGTGTGTAGCGGGGGGAATCGGGACGAAGGCCCTGAATGTACACCAATCTCCCGGCCAACCCGATGAACACGACACAGAACAGGACGGTCAGTCCGGTCAACGTCTTGTCTGGGGTGGACGGGGTGTTCATGCGGTGAATTTAGCGTGGGATGGCCACGGCCAAAGGGGGGGCAGGTGCGGTAGGATGGGTGTTATTGCGGGTCAGTTCCGAATTGGGAGTGCTGCCCGGAGCCTGGTTGGTCACGTGGATGACTTGGCGGTAGGCGATGTTGGTCAATCCCAGTCGGAGCTCCTGAATGCGGCGGATGAGCGCGGGTCGGGTGAGGAGCTTTTCGATTTCTTGATGGTCTCGCCCGATGGAGCGCTCGAGCACTGTGCATTGGGTGCGGATCTGGCTGATCTGGTCTTGAAGCCGCTGATGGGCGCGGCTTTGGAGAATCCACAGGAACCCCAGTGTCCCGATGAGTGCGGAACCCAAGAGAGCCCGCACAATCGTGCCGAGTCGGATTTCGGAACGGTTTTTGGTGCTCATGGTTCCGGAAGTCGTTCCAGCACCCGCAGTCGCGCACTGCGGGCCCGAGGGTTGGTGCTGAGTTCTGATTCCGAGGCCGCGATTCCTTTTCGGGCTAGCTCCCGGCCACGGGGACGCCGCGGGTGCCGGAAATCCGGATGGTCCTCAGGGCCTTCGAAGTCATAGTCCCGGGCTTCGCGCCGCATGAACTCCTTGACCAGGCGATCTTCTAGAGATTGGAAACTGATGACCGCCAATCGGCCACCGGGGGCCAAGAGTTGGAACGCGCGGTTCAAGCCAGTTTGGACCGCGGTCAACTCGTCATTGGTGGCAATTCTCAATGCCTGGAAGCAGCGGGTGGCCGGGTGGGTGGGAGCTCCCCGCCGGGGACAAATCCGCTCGATGAATTGAGCTAGCTGGGCGGTGGTGGTGAAGGGGCGATTACGGCGCTCAGTCTCGATCGCTCGGGCAATTTTTCGGGAATGACGCTCATCGCCCAGTTTCCAAAAATGGTCCGCCAATTTGATGGCCGGGAGCGTGTTGACGAGGTCGGCCGCGGTGGGGCCAGCTCCGCTCTGATCCATGCGCATGTCCAGAGGTCCATCCTTCTGGAAGGAGAACCCGCGCTCGGGCGTGTCGAGTTGATGGGAACTAACGCCGAGATCGAGCAGGATTCCGTCGAGGGATCGGGGGGCGATCCACTGGTCTGCCTCGGTGAAATTGCACTGATGGGTCTCTAAGCGCTCGCTGTAGGGCTTGAGTCGTTCACGGGCGGCGGAAAGGGCCTCGGTGTCCCGGTCGCAACCGTAGAGAAATCCATCCGGTGAGCTGGCCTCCAGAATCGCCGCAGCGTGACCACCGCCACCCAGGGTGCCATCCAGGTAACGTCCGTGTGCCTTGGGTTGGAGTGCGCTCACTACTTCGGTCAGTAGAACGGGTTGGTGGGAAAACGAGGGCACGAGGCATCAAGCATTCAGTCCCGCGCGACCAGGCGACTGGTCTCCGGTGCCCGGTTCCGCAGGCGGTTGACGGCCAGTTCAGGATCGTGGGTTCCGCCGGCTCCGGGCGGTCGAGTCTCGTGCAGGAGTCGAGTTTCTCGGCGGCGGCGCACCAGTTCCACGTCGTCCTCGACGAGGTCGTTGCGCAGGGGTGTCACCGCAGGCAGTTGGAGCTCTCCCTGAATGAGGTTTCGGTTCGGTGTTCGATGATTCTCAAAGGAGAAAAAGCGGCGGACGAGTGTCTCGGGTAGTGCTTTGACGGAACCGAGTGGGACGCCCCCCAAGCTAGAGGTTTGTTGAAGGGAAGAGAGTGGGCCGCGTTGGCCCGAAGAAAACCAAGAGCGCGGGTTGAGCAGTGTCAACAGCTTCATGTCTTTTGGGGATTCTGGACCTTTTTGATAAGCCGTTCTGAGAGGCGGGCCATTTGATAGGCTTCTGGGTTCCACAGCTCGAATCGATCGATGCATCCGACGAAAAGAACGTCATCGGTCAGACCTGCGGCTCCGCGCATTTCTTTGGGCAAACAAATCCGCCCGGCGCTGTCGAGTTCTAGCTCGATGATCCGATCCACATAGTCGTGTCTCTCGGCCAGTCTCAGCGGGTCGGTGAAGTCGCCCTGGCAGATCGGGTTGCTGAAGCGCTCGAATTGTTCGACGGGCAGCACCATCACGAATTCTGCCTCCGACGGGTGTCGGATCATCACCGCCATAAGGGACAGTCTGGAGGGATCTTCAGGTCGCCATTTGGCTGGCAATGGAACCCGTCCCTGGGAATCGAGCTTGTGGTCGTAGCGCCAGGTGAAACGGGGTCGCTGGGATGCTGGAGTTGCTCCAGTCATACCGGCTCCGATTTCTGTAATGTCACCTGCGGCGGTCATTTAAGTGTGTGAGGGATTACCCCTCGTCCAGAAGCATCCGAACGTACTGAATCCTGTGAACGGCTACTTCTTACAGCAAATGCCTCCCTTTTTGCAACTAACTCATTCCATTTTCTTACTATTTCTTATGAACAAGTTATAAACAATTGGGGTTTAGTCTGAAATGCCAATGAATACCGTTAACATTTAAGCCATGTTCGGATCGACATTTTCGGTTGTTTCCCTTTTCCTCCCTGTGTGCGTGTAGCGGATTTTGATTTTGACCTGCCGTCCGATCGCATTGCCCAATCTCCGCCCGCGGAGCGGGATGGGTCTCGACTGATGGTGTTGGACCGTCATTCCGGGGGGCGAGAGCATCAGAAATTCTCCGATATCGTTAATCTTTTACGAGGAGGCGATGTGTTGGTGATGAACGATTCTCGGGTCATCCCCGCTCGCTTGCTGGGGCGAAAACTTGAGTCACCGGGTCGAGTGGAACTCTTGTTGCTCGAGGAGACCGAGGCGGGTTTTTGGTGGTCCATGGTCCGCCCGGGAAAACGAGTTCGACCGGGCATGCGTCTGCAATTCGGTGAACCCGGGACGGGTCAACTGGTGTGCGAGGTCGTTGAAAAGAATTGCGACGGGCACATCCTGGTCCGGTGGGAGCAACCGGAATTCTTCTGGGAACGGCTCTCCAAGATCGGTCAAATTCCATTGCCTCCTTACATTGAGCGGGGCGAGCAGGGCGCCAGCGAACAAGATGCTGTCCGGTATCAGACCGTCTATGGTCGTGCTGCGGGGTCGGTGGCCGCACCGACGGCCGGTCTGCATTTTACGGACCGGATTTTGCGTTCTCTGGAGGCCAAGGGGGTTCGTCTGTGCTACGTGACCTTGCACGTCGGGGCCGGAACCTTCCTTCCGGTTAAGGCAGAGTCGCTATCCGAGCACACCATGCACGAAGAACGGTATTTTTTAGGTATTGAGACTGCTCAGTCTCTCAATGACGCTCGAGCATCGGGGAGGCGTGTCATCGCCGTGGGAACTACCAGCATGCGCGTTTTGGAGACCGTGGCCGCCCAGACCGAAGGCCCCATCCAACCGTGCACCGGTCGGACCCGTATTTTTATTCACCCACCCTATCGGTTTCGCATAGTTAATGGGCTCCTGACAAACTTCCATCTGCCCCGAAGCACCTTACTGATGTTGGTCAGTGCCTTTGCCGATCCGGGGGGGCTTGGGGGGCGCGAACGCATTCAGTCGGCGTACGCGGAGGCCATTCAGGAGCACTATCGGTTCTTTAGTTATGGCGACGCCATGTTCCTCCATTGAATCGCTTCCTGGTTTGCCGGAAGCCGGGCAACGACCGTATGTCGTCATGAACATGGCCATGACGGCCGATGGCAAGGTGGCTACCGCTGGCCGCGAAGTGACCACTTTTGGGAGCCCTCACGATAAAAAGGCCCTCTATGCCCTACGGGCTACTGCCGACGCCCTCCTGTGCGGAGCTCGAACCGTCGAAGAAACCGGAGCTACTTTGGGGACAGGCTCCTCGGAACATAGGGACGCCCGGCGGCGAGCGGGGTTGGCTTCAGTGCCCGTCCGAGTGGTGGTGAGTGGCTCCGGATCTCTGTCCTCTGAGGCAGAATTATGGAAGCGTCCCGGGGCCCCAATCGTGATTTTTAGCGCTGGAAACGCTTCAAAACCAAATCTGCAACGATTGCGTGATCTCGGAGCTGAGGTTTGGAGTTCGCCCGGCAGTCAGGTCGATTTTCCAGCCGCCTTGGCCTGGTTGGCCGGGCGTCACGGAATTCGTCGCTTGGTTGCGGAGGGCGGGGGACGGGTGAATGCCACTCTTTTGGCCGCGGACTGTGTCGATGAAATCCGACTTACCTGGGTTCCCCGGATCTTTGGGGGACAGGCTGCTCCCACGATCGCAGACGGCCCCTTGGCGGCCTGCCTGGCGGATGCGGTGCGCTTTCGCCTGGTCCGCGTGAGGACGGTGGGGAATGAGCGCTTCCTGCAGTATGTCCGCGCCGACCGCGGCGCTATTTCGCACCCTGCCGAATCCACTCCTCCACCTGTTTGAGAGACTTCTCGGGAATCCGATGGGCCTCTGGCTTGGGAATGTCTTCATCCTTTCCGGCGAGGATGGTCAGGAGTGATGACTTGCGGAGGTCGCCAGGCACAACGACCCGGCCGTAGGTCTTGCCCCCGGTGAGCAACCTTTCGAGTGAATCCACCGAGAACCCGCCCTCTGCGGTTGCGCCGGAATGGCATTTGGCACAGGAAGCGATCAAGAGTTTCTGGATATCTGGTTCAAAGCGAACCACCTGGATCACCTCGGCGATGGGTCCATCGGGCCAAACGGCTCCTTGATCGATCCACGCTCGAAGCAGGCCGATTTGTTCAGCGGTGAGCGGGTCGCTTTCACCGGGTTTGCCTCCGGGCGGAGGCATGAGCATTTCATCAATGAACCCCGCGGCCATGAGGATGATCGCGCTTTTGGTGCTGTCTCTGGCCTGGATAGCGGGGCCGTGGTCGGCGGTCACCTTGAAAGCGCCTTCCCGGGTATCCATGCGGTATTTCCCTTTCTGCTTTTCGGGGCCGTGGCACTTGAAACAAGCCGCCTTGAATAGCGGATAAACCTCCGTTTTGAAGTCTACCGGTCGTTTCAGGGCAGGTGGCAGTTTGGCCAACTGGGCCGGAGGGATTGGAACTTGCGCCAAGAGGGGTAGCGCCCAGAGCACCGACCACAGCGCCGCCCAACTGGGAAGGAACTTCAACCTCGGGATCATGGCCTGAAGCTTAAAGATCGAATGCGACCGAGGGAAGTGCGGGCTCTAGGTGCCTTTTCGCAGCGATCAACCGCCGCGGAGCCAGAATGTCAGGGCCGGAATCCAGACCAGCGTCGGTAACAAATTGGCTAGAGCGGCTCGACGCACACCGGCGATAGCTGGGGCGCTGCAAAGAATCAGCAGGCTGCAAGCCGTCATGAGTGCATCGGAAACGCCCTGGGCTGGGAGCCAACGGGCCAAGGCTGCCGCGCCCGCCGTCCAGCAAGCCTGCCAGACGAGGATCACCCCCAGCATCAGGAGGGACAGGCTCCATCGGATTGGGGACAGGCTCCGAACCCACGCATAGAGCGCAACCGCGTCCAAGGCGGCCTTCAAGGCCAGTCCGACCCACCGATGTTCCAGTCCGTCCTGGACTGCGGCGGGAATGAGCAATGGGTTGAGCGCCAGAAGAGCTCCGATGGACAGCGCACCCGGCACATCGGTGGGTTTTCCATTAGGGCTGGGCAGATGACTCGAAAGGGTGCGACCCCAGGTGTCTAGAACCCGCTGCAGGCCCAGAATTCGGCCGGTGAGGTTGCCCAACACGAGGCCGACCAGCGCAATGCCCAAATATCGGATCGCCCCGGACATTGGGGTGGGCAGGGCATGGAGGATCCCGATCCCGCCGATGAGCGCCGCCAAGCCAGCGGCCCCCCAGCGGAATCGCCCCAAGTCGGGAGGTTGATTGTCTTTGCCCAGGGGGCGTCGAGCCCATAGGAGGGCCCCAACCCCGGCAACGGCGTTAATCCAAGTGCCCAGCACTGCCAGTGAGGCTCTCTGGAAATGGTTGAATCTGCAACCCGTCTGCAGGGCGGTGGATTTAAGGAATCGACGGATTGTTGCGAAATCCACTTGCCCCAGGTTTACAAATGGTTTTCTTAGCCGGTTCTCGGATGGCACGTGGAGTTAAAAGTAAGACTTAGTGCCGCCAGAGACGTTTTCTAGAATTCATGAACTCGGCTTCCCGTCCTCCAGGTCCCCCGCGATCCCTTGGTTCCAAGGCGTTGGTTCCGGTCCACTTCATCTGCCTGGCTCCCCAGGCCCAGAAAGTAGCGATCGTGGGAGAATTTAACGCTTGGAACCCGGATTCCAATCCGATGGCTCAAGCTTTTGATGGGTCTTGGCAGGCTTCAGTGAGCATCCGCCATGGCCATCACCAGTATGCCTTCTGGGTGGATGGCACCTTGCAGGTGGACCCGCGCGGTCAGGGAATTAGCCGAAACGCCGAGGGACAAAGGGTCTCTCTCTTGGCGGTCAGCTGAAGCCACTGCATCGGGGAGATGGAACTTTCGGCGCGCGCCGGTTATCCAAACGGCACGCGACATGGCGCAATTCAACTACAAGGCACGGCGGCGTTCGGGTGAAGTCGTCGAAGGAGTCCTCGAAGCGGGGGACCGTGCGGCTGCCGTCGTGCAGGTCGAACGGTTGGGAGTGATCCCGGTTTCTGTGGTCCAAGCAAAGGGTTCGACCAAGCCGGCGAAGTCTTCGTCTTCGTCGTCGGCCGGTTCACCCGCAGCTCGGGCCGCGGCCGCTGAAGGATCCAGAGCGGGATTAAGCCGGCTGTTCGCACGGGGCCCCAAAAAGCCCGGACTCAAGGAGTTGGCCATGTACACGCTCCAGTTGGCCAATTTGCTTCGTGCGGGAATGCCTCTGACGATGGCCTTGCGCAGCATGGAAAGCCTGTCTTCCAAGGGCATTCCCGGTGAGGCCAGTCGTCAGCTCAAGCAGGATGTGACCGAGGGTCGCAGTCTTTCCGATGCCATGGCTCGCCAGAACCACATCTTCCCGGATTTGGTCATCAACATGGTTCGGGCTGGTGAGCAGTCCGGCGCGCTCGGAGAGGTGCTGCGGCGGCAGGCAGCCCATTTTGATCGGTTTGCCGAGGTTCAGTCGAAGTTCAAGTCGGCCATGATTTATCCGGCCGTGGTCTGCGTCGTCGGTGGAGCGCTGGTTATCTTCTTCATGACGGTCATGCTGCCGAAGTTCATGACGCTCTTCGACAACACCAAAATCGAGTTGCCGGCCATGACCAAACTGCTCATCGCCATGAGCAATTTTCTTAGTGGCTACTGGTGGGCACTACTTTTGGCCGGTGGTGCTGCGGTGGCCGGCTTCCGACGCTACCGGGCTAGCAAGACGGGTCGCGAGTCATTGGACCGTTTGGTGATGAGGCTTCCAGTCATTGGCAAGGTGGTCCGACTCAACTTGTTTGGGCAGTTCGCGCGCACGCTTTCGACCCTGCTTCAGAATGGTGTGCCGGTGTTGCAGGCTCTGCGCATCACCGAGCAAGTCATGCCCAACGTAGTGATCAAGGAGGCCATCGCCCGCACCCGCGAGGCCGTCACCGACGGCAAGACCTTGGCGCAACCCCTGGCCAAGAGCCGACTGTTTCCGCAACTGATGATCGACCTGATCAAGATCGGTGAGGAGACCGGCGACGTGCCCGCGGCCTTGTCCAACGTGGCGGACACCTACGAGAATGACCTCAATGTCGGTTTGACGGCGATGACCAACCTTATCCAACCGGTGATCATCGTGGCCATCGCCTTTGTGGTCGGCTTCATGCTCTTGGGCGTGATGTCGGCAATGTTCAAGATCACCGAGAGCATTTCCACTCGCTAAGAGACTGAAGTGATGAGGACGGCCTTCCACATTCGATTCCAAGGTGCCGCCGCCCGCGCCGCCTTCACTATGATCGAACTGGTAGTGGCGGTGATGCTTGTGTCCGTGATGATGTTCGTGGCGGTTCCCCGCTTCATGGCCAACAAGAAGGGGCCCATGGCCGAGGCCCTCGAGGTGATGGAATCGGCCTGCAATGAAGCGCGGGCCCGGGCCATCATGGGTAATCGACCGATGCAGGTGGTGCTCTACGGTGCAGAGGGTCGGGTTCTGGTCGAACCCGCTCCGGAAGGTGTGATGGGGGCCACCAACGGGGTTTCGATGGCCTCGTTTGATCGGCTTCGGGATTCCGAGTCCATGAGTTCTGGTCCCTTGGCTAAACCTCCGTACCATGGGCAACTCAATGACGATGTCGCCTTCCGGAGTCTTCTGGTGAACGGACAGAACATGATGAGTTCCCCGTTGGCTGCGATCCGGTTTTTTCCTAATGGAACGAGCGATGCGATGACCGCTGAACTGAGTTGGCTGAAAGGAGGGCTCGAAGTGAAGCAGCTTATTTTAGAAGTCATCACGGCGCGGCTTTCTATCGAGGACCTTCGATGAGGTGCCGCCCAGTCATGATAGGTCGCCAAGGTCAGGCCGGTGCGGCGTTCACCTTAATCGAGGTTGCTGTGGCCTCAGCCATCATGGCGCTGGCGCTCTTCGGGTTTATCTCGGTTTGTTCCACGGCGCTTAAATCGGCCAAATCCCTCAACCGGGTCGAGGTGGACGCCAGTAGTCTCGCGGCCGAGTTGTCGATTTCCAATCGCCTGGAGGAAATGTCCGACCACGGCGACTTCGGCAAGCTCTACCCCGGCTACCAATGGAGCCGTTCGGTCTATGAGGTGGGAACCAATGGTTTGTTCCGTGCCGACTTTGTCATCATAGGTGGTCCTAAAGGTTCGGAGCGCCGCATGAGCGCGCTCTATTTCCCCAAACAATATGTCCAGGGGGCCCGATGATGAGAGGATTGAGGGAGGGCAGCGCCCGGTCTTTGCGGCGGGGAGGCTTCACAGTGATGGAGGTCATGGTGGCCATCTTCCTCTTCGCACTGATCCTCATGATGATCTACTCGACTTGGAGACTGATCTTCCAGAGTTCCCAGGCGGCCATCCGTTCCACCACAGATTCCCAGCGGGCTCGGATGGCCATGCGTACCGTAGAAGACGCCCTCGCGTCGGCCACGATGTTTGCATCCAATCCGCGGCTTTACTTCTTTCAAGCCGACACGGCGGGTCAATTTGCCGCGGTGAGCTTCGCGGCCGATCTTTCGGATTCGTTCCCAAACAGCGGTATGTTCGGAGGCGAACGCATCCGCCGTGTCAGTTTCTATGTTCCTTCGGGCGGCAACGACCTGGTACTCGAACAGAACTCCTTGCTGGCAGATTTCGAAAGCGGAGGTGAGCCAGCGAGCATTGTCTTGGCGCGTGAGGTGCAGCTCTTCCAGTTGGAGTTCTGGGATGGTCAGCAGCGGGACTTTGTCGAGGAGTGGCTTTCGACCAACCAGTTGCCCGTGATCGTTCGTGTGACACTGGGTTTTGGTGTGTCGAAGGGTTCTCGTGAGCCCGCGCAAATCGTCAGCCGAGTGGTTCGCTTGCCGACCGTAGCGGTGCCTCGCGAGGCTCAGGGGGTGATAGGAGGTGCCCCATGATGAATGACTTTGTCCAGATGCGGGACCGCCCCCAAAATCACCAGCGGGGTGTGGCGCTGTTGATGGTCATGCTGCTGATCTTCGCTATGGCGGTCATCGTCACGGCCTTTGCCTACACGATGAAGGTGGAGGGTCGCCTGGCTACTCGCACCCAGAGCGAGAGCGAGATGGAATGGATGGGGCGCTCAGGCATTGAGATGGCCAAATGGGTTCTATCGTTGTCTCGGCAGATACCCGGCGAACAGACCTATGACGGACTCAATCAGTTTTGGGCCGGAGGCGTGGGCCCGACAAATATCGCGGACAATCCCTTTGAGGGTGTCTCCTTGACGGATGTGGCTCTTGGGGATGGCACCATTTCCATCGAGATCGTGGACGCAGAGCGCTACATCAACATCAACTCCATCGCCACGCGCAATCCCCAGTTGTTGGAGTTGATCTTGCAGTTGTGCGGTGCCGGAGGCTCGGATTCGGCCGATGTTTCTTCAGCGATCCGGGACTGGATCGACCCCAATGACGATTCGGCCATGGGTGGCGGCGCAGAGAGCGATTTCTACCGGATGCTCAACCCTCCTTATGTCGCTAAAAATGGTCCGATCGACGACATGTCGGAACTGCTCAAGATTCGTGGGATTACTCCGCAGTTGTACTGGGGCCCCCGCAGTGGCGGCGGCGGTAGTGGAGGCAATGGCGGTAGGCACTCGGTTGACTCAATGGGGCGGCGCGTCCAGTCCACCTTTCTGGGACAGAGCATCGCGGGGTCGGTGGGCTTGGCAGACGTGTTCTCGGCGGTGTCTAGCGGTCAGGTAAATATCAACACGGCTCCGTATCCTGTTTTGGTCATGGCCTGCGGTGGTGACGAGAACATTGCTCGCAACATCCAAGAACAGCGCGCGGGCATGGATGGGGTGGATGGCACCTACGACGACACACCAGCCCGCGGGCCCCAAGACATTGCCCGCTTGCAGGGGGTTCCGGTGATGCCCAACCAAGGCACGCCGCTGGCGGTTTTCTCGACCGTCAGCAGCACCTTCGAAGTTCGCGTCACTGCGCGTTTGGGGGCTTTGTCCCGCCGGTACATTGCAGTCTTGCGACGATCTAGCCTGCGGGACATGCCCGTGCTGACCTTCCGCCGCGAGTGAGCCTCGGTTGGAATGGCGTCTGATAAAGAGCGAGTCCTCGGGGCCGATCTAAAATCGCTGGGCGCGTTCTCTGTGAGCTGGGAGGCCGGCTCACGAGAGAGCTCACAAGATGAATCACGGAATAGGGGTGGCTACTGAGATCTTGAAGAAGCATTGCCAGCCGCCGTAGTCGGAGCCGAGCGAGACTCGCTTGTTGGACTGCCATTCAACGTGGCCGTCTTCGAAGCCAAAGTTGCCACCTTCGGGGGCACCCCGGGTAATTCGGTGAACGGCCGTGGCCACTTTCTTGCCATTGTAATCGGTGAACCAGTTCAGCTTGGGGTCGAGCATGTTGGTCGTCTTGGAACCCAAGGCCTGCATGCGGTCGATGATGATGGGGGCTGCTTCGTACATGCCACCGAGTTTCTTTTTGAAAAACCACTCAGAAGTACCCTGGGCTCCGCCGGTGACATCGGCGTCTCCGGTTCGCCGACCTGGCAAGTAGAAGTAACCGGTCAATTGGGGCTCATTGTCGGTGGTGATCATCCCGCGTTCTGCGGCGCGGTGCCAGTCATCGGTCGGGCAGAACAGGACGTCGTTGGCGGCACGGGTGTTGTTGGCCGAGGTGCGGCGATTCTTAATGAGGTAGCCGTTCCAGAAGTTGCTCATGGTGGGCATCATCCAGCTAAATCCGGCGCCACCGCTGTTGTCTGGGAAGGAGTTCTGGTTGTCGGAGGCGTACAAATTGACCGCGATACCCCACTGCTTGCAGTTGCTCGCGCAGAGGGTCTTCACTGCCTTGGATTTGGCCCGAGACAAGGCGGGCAGGAGCATGCCGGCGAGGATGGCGATGATGGCGATGACCACCAGCAATTCGATCAGGGTGAAGGCACGGGTGCAGCGGCAGCGTTGACTGTTCATGGCTTGGGGTGACGGATGTTGGGGATAGCGTCTGTTTCTAACGTTCCGTATGGTCAAAGCCAGTGAAATTTTCGGAACGGTGAAAATGGTTCCTTGCGGGAAGGGCTCGCGGTCGGAGGAAACGTCAGGCGATCCATGGACCCCTTCGTTCCGTCCTGCCACCGCCGACTGGGCGGCAAGGCTCGGGTGGGGGGCGTTGGGGAAAAACGAGGGGTTTAAAAACAAAGCCGCCCCGGCTGATGAATCGGCCGGGGCGGCGGTTGGGGCTTCGATCAGTTCCGCGACTTAGCCAACTCGTCGTTGTTCATGGCGTTGAAAATCTTCCACTCCTCATTGTGAAAGGTGGGGTCCGGGCGGAAGCTGAGCTTGGCGAAGAATTTCTTCTCCAATTCGATGAGCAACTTCTCGTCGCGGGTCCGCAAGCGATCGAGGACGCGCGGGTTGCAGACGATCTTGACTTGAAAGTCGCCGTCGTCCCGCGGGCGACCCTTGAGGATCTGGGTCAGCTTGCGCTGGATTTCGACACTCATGGTCTCGGCGCTCTTGATGACGCCACGGCCCGTGCAGTGCTCGCAGTCGTCGTAGAGCGATGAACGCACGCTCTCCGTCTGGCGCTGGCGGGTCATTTCCATGAGCCCGAGCTGCGAGAGCGGCAGGACATGCGTCTTAGCCTTGTCCCGCTTGAGGTTGTCCTTCATCCGCTGGTAGATGGACTGCTGGTCGCGGCGCGACTTCATGTCGATGAAGTCTAGTACGATAATGCCGCCCATGTTTCGCAGGCGGAGTTGGCGGGCGATTTCGTCCGCGGCGTCTTGGTTGACTTTGAGGATCGTCGCGTCGTGGTCCTTGGTGCCGGCCTGCTTGTGCTTGCCGGTGTTCACGTCGATGGCCACGAGGGCTTCGGTTTCGTCGATGATGAGATAGCCGCCGCTCTTGAGGTTCACCTGGCGGCTGAAAGCAGCCTCCAGTTGGCGGGTGATGTTGTAGCGGTCAAACAGCGGCTCCGCCTCGTTGTAGAAGTGCACCTTGCGCACGGAACGGGGACTGATGCGTTTGATGCTGTCGCGGATCGATTCGAACTTCTTGAGGTCGTCGATGACGATCTTGTCGACGTCTTCGGTGAGGAAGTCGCGGACGGTGCGCTCGATGAGGTCGGGCTCTTGATAAACGCAGGAGGCCATCGGCTGGCTCTTGATCCGTTCTTGGATGAGCTTCCACTCCTCCAGCAGCAGGGCGAGATCACGGACGAAGTACGCCTTGCGCTTTTCTTCACCGGCGGTGCGGATGATCACTCCCATGCCCTCGGGAATCGTCAGTTCGCGGACGATTTTCTTGAGGCGATGACGCTCCTCGACGTTCTCGATCTTGCGGCTGATGCCAGACTGGTCGGAATTGGGCAGCAGGACGAGATAGCGGCCGGGCAAGGAAAGGTTGGTGGTGACGCGCGGTCCCTTGGTGCCGATCGGGCCCTTGGTCACTTGGATAATGATCTCGCTTCCCGGCGGGAAGAGTCGGGGAACATCCTTCTGGGTGATTTTGGGTTTTTCCTTCCGGCGAGATTTACCCGTGTCATCGCGCTCCACGATTTCAACACTGGAATCGAACGTGTTGGGGATGATGTCCCAGTAATGGAGAAAGGCGTTTTTCTCGAAGCCGATGTCCACGAAAGCGGCCTTCAGTCCATCTTCGAGGTTCTTTACCTTGCCCTTGTAGATGGAGCCAACGAGGCGATCATCGGCGGTTCGTTCGACCGTGAGGTCTTCCAGTTTGCTCTCCTCTAGCACCGCGACGCGGGTTTCCAGCGGTTCGGCGTTGATGATCACTTCCTTGATGATCTTTTCCTCGGGTCGGATGAATTGTTTAACCTTTTTGACCACCTCTTTGACCGCGGTCCGCGCTTTTTCTATAAGCCCCTTAGGTTCGCGAGGAGGTTTAGGTGCCTGTTCGGCCGGTTCCTCGTGCGCCTCCTCGGGGCGAGAGAGATCGGGGGAGCGGTAGGTCTGGTCTCGGCCGTTTTTGGTCAGATTGACCTCCGGGGCGTCGATGGTGTCCTCGGGGAGTCCGGCTGCACGGTTTTCGGCGCGCCGGATTTCGGACTCGTGGCGTCGGATGTCGAACACCCGTTCTTCAACGGCTTTCTCGCCGATGGCCTCCATGCGGGCGTTGGCAGCAGATCGATTGGGGTTCGGCGCGCCGATTCCCCGGGTGGGCTTGAAACGCATCGGCACCTTGCCGCGTTTGAATGTCTGTTGACTCATGTCTGTAGGATTCGAGTTTTAGTACCGCTTTCGGTACAAATGGATGTTTTGAAGAACACCGACCGCGATCAGTGAGCAGAGCACTGAGGTTCCGCCTGCACTGAGCAGGGGCAGTGGAATGCCCGTGACCGGCATCAGTTTGATGTTCATGCCGATGTTCACGAAGATGTGTGTGAAAAAGAGGGTGACGATGCCGATGGCTAGAAGGCGCCCGAGCCGGTCGCGTGATTCTCCAGCGGTCTTGATGCCGCTGAACAGAACGATGCCATAAAGGATAACGACCGCGACGCTTCCGATGAAGCCGCGCTCCTCGGCGATGACCGAGAAGATGAAGTCATTGTGGGCGCCGAGTCGGGGCAGGTAACCCAGACGGTGCTGAGTGCCCTCGCGCCACCCTTTGCCGGTGAAGCCGCCTGAGCCGACCGAGATGAGCGCCTGCTCCACATTCCAGGACATCTGCCGCTTGCGCTGCGCAGCCCTCTGGCGTTGTTCTGGGGTGGCGGAGTCCGGGGCAAAATCGGCGTTGAAATAAACCAGCAGCCGTTCGCGCTGGTAGTTCTGAAGGCGGATGAGTCGCCAGTTCTCGGGTGCAATAAAGATGTCGATGGCGATCAGGCTGACGATGAGGAAGGCGCCACCCAAAAGCTTGATCACAAAGCGCTGCGGAACCCCAGCCACCAGCATCATGACCAGGGTGATGGGCAGAAAGACGAGCGATGAACCTAAATCGGGTTGTTTGAGGATCAGGCCCAGTGGCAGGAGCGTGAGCATGAGGGCCTTGAGGAAGACGCTCGGCGAGCGGAGCTCCGAAGGGGGACGCGCCAAAAAGTTAGCCATGGCGAACAGGAAAGTCAGTTTGGCCAATTCGCTGGGCTGGAATTGGATTGGGCCCAGATCTAGCCACCGCCGAGCACCGTTGCGGGAGGTGCCTAGGACATGGACTGCCATCAGCAGGGCGATGGACACCCAGTAGCCGACCATGGCCCACCGCGCCATTCGGATGTAATCTATCAAACTGAGTCCGAGAACCACGAAGAGACCAATACCAAAGGCTATCACCTGGCGGGTGGCAGTCCATTGGTACCACGGGACACCTCGCGTTATCTCGGTGCCGCCGGTGGTGCTGAAGATGAACATCGCGCTGATGATCATCAGACCCAACACCGAGAGCCAAAGGGGCCACAGGATGTCTGCCTCGGCACGGCGATTTTGAAGGGAGAGCGGGGTCATGGTTTAGGGCGCCGAGTTGAGGGCGATAGGCCGGCCGGACCCCGCATCCCGCGCGCGCAGGTGTTCGTAAATCTTCTGGGCTACCGGGCCGCAGGTGCGACCTCCGGAGGCGCCGCTTTCCACCATCACGACCACAGCATAGCGCGGGGATTCGAAGGGGGCGAAGCCGGCGAACCAGGTTACTTTATCCTTCACCCCGTTGCCCTTGATCTCGGCGGTTCCTGTCTTGCCGCAGACTGTGTAATCGGCAACGCGAGCGCTGGTGCCCGTACCTTCGGGATCCAGGACGTCGTCGCGCATGGCGGCTCGGATGCGGGCGAGGTATTCGGGGCGGGTTTCTAGGCGGCTGCGCACCTGACCGGGGCGAATGGTGCTGGGTGCCTCTTCGCTAAGCGGATCTCCCGACTCGAGGCGGTCGACCAGGCGTGGGTAATAGACCGTGCCGCCATTGGCTACCGCAGCGACCATTACGGCCAGTTGCAATGGGGTGACCGTGACCTCTTGGCCGATGCTGAAGTTGGCGAGCCGTCCTTGGGGCCAGCGCTCGGCCCGCGCCTCGGCGGGTTCGGGCATCCAGCCGGACCGCTCTTCGGTGGGGCGCAATTGGATGCGTGTCTGTTCTCCGAAGTGGAATCGGTGGGCCGTGGCGAGCAGGCGGTCGTAGCCGGCATCGAGTCCTAGTTGGATGAAGTAGGCGTTGGAGGATCGAATGAAAGCGCGACGAAAGTCGTAGGGACCCGGCGGTGCGGTGTCCTCGATTTTGATGTTCCCGCGGTTATAGAGGCCCTTGCCCGGTTTGGAGGGGTTCGCTTCGACAATTTGCACTCGATCGGGGTCCAACCCGCTCTCTAAGGCGGCCAAGGCAGTCACGATCTTGAAGGTCGAACCTGGGGAATAAGCGCCGTCGGTGGCGCGGTTCATCAGGGGCGTCCGCTTCTGGACATCGTAGTAGTTGGTCCATCGGGCCCGGCTGATGCCATCGATCCACTCGCCCGGATCGAAGCTTGGGGCGCTGGCCACGGCCAAGACATCCCCATTGCGGACGTCCAGCACGACCACTGCACCCCGTTCCTCGCCGCTCACTGCAGACAGCGCTGACTCGGTCGCTTTCTGGACCTCGATGTCGAGGGTGGTGATCAGGTTCTGTCCGGGCACTGGCGCCGTGGTCATGGTCTCTCCCACCCGATACCCATCGCTGTTGACGAGGATGCTCTTGGAGCCCGAAGTGCCTCGGAGGGCGGTGTCGAAGGCCGCTTCCAGACCGGCGGCCCCTCGATAATCCCGCAGGCGGTAGTCGAAGGATTCACCTTCCTCGCCTTCGAAATCATCCGCGCGAACCAGATACCCCAGTGTGTGTGCGGCCAATGGTCCCTGCGGATAATGGCGGACGGCCTGCAGCTCGATACTAATTCCCCGGATGGACCAGGATTGCTCGGTTAGAAGCGAGACCTGCTGGGGAGTCAGTTTCTTGAGCACAGCCAGCGGCAGGGCACGACTGTTGGCCCAGTGACGGTGCAGTTCCGATTCGGTCAGTGTCAGTGGTAGGCCGACCTTGTTGGAAACCCGGGAGACCACATTGCTGAGGACATTGTAGCGGGCCTGCCTCCAGAGGAGGCTGTTCTCCTCGGGGCGGATCAGGACCCGGGGCGGATCATGGCGGAGTTTCGACATCATCCGCTCCCAGAGTCCGGGGGATGAGGTATTGGTCCCTCCGCGTGCTGCCACGACCTCGCGGCGCAGTAGGCCGTATTCTCGCGTGAAGTCCCGGCTCAGGGTCTCGAGATACACGTCCAAGCGGTAACGGGGAGCGTTCCCCACGCATTCACGCCCTTGCCGGTCGAGGATGCGGCCTCGGAGGGCGGGAACCCGTACTGACTGGAAACTCTGGGTCTGCAGGGACTGCTCAAAGCGATGGTGGCCGAAGATTTGCACCCGCAGGAGCCCGATGAGCAACAGCAGCAGGCCTGCGCCCACTACGCCAGCCATCCATCTCAGTGGCCGGTCTCCTTTGTTGAACTGGTCGAAGATCAGCATGGTTCAACGGGGGCGAAATTGGCGGCCACGGACGGTTTCTCGATCAGCCCGGAAGCTGGAGGTGGTCAGTGGGCGATAGTCGAAGCTCCGGTGGAGTAAATCGAATATCCGGAAGAGGACTGGGCAGGCGATGCCATTGAGTAATCCTAGCAGCAGGAGTTGGATAAAAGTGAATCGACCGGTCACGGGTTGGGATCCGGTCAGGGAAAGCACCCCCAAGGTGAGGAGAGGCACACCAACCCCGGCTCCCAGTCCGATCCAGAACTGAGCAAAACTCTGGTCCCGGAGGATAAGGTGACGTTGCAATTGCAGGGTAAAACCCAACAGGAACAAGGGCATGACACTAATTCCCAGTGGTGAGGCGGACAGGGAGTCAGCCCAGAGACCGCTCAGGACGGCCAGGGAAACGGTAATCCAAAAGTCATGGGTCAAGGCCGCATAGCAAATGAGCGCCGGACTGAGCGCCATCGGGACGTTTAGCCAGAGTCGAAGCCCTGAAAATTGGGTCTGGGCGAACACCGACAGCCACGTCACCAGGAAGAGCAGGATTAGGGTGAAGCGGTTCATGGCTGCAGCACCCACACTTCTTCGAGTCGGTTGAGATTGGCAGCCAGACGGACTCGGGCGGTGGTGAATACGTTGCCGTCCTCGTTCCGGGTGTCGACAATGGTCCCCACTGGGAGACCCGCCGGAAAGACCCCACCCAAGCCGCTGGTGAGCACGACCTGACCGGCCATAATTCCCGGGCAGTTCTGCAGCAAGGTCATTTCCACCAACCCGCCATCGCCTGAGAGGGTTTGACCCGGTTTGATGATCCCTAAATCGCGGGTCTCCTTGACCACGACCGCCACCCCGCATTCGGCATCACCGACTAGGGCCACCTGGGAATGACTCAGGCCTGCTTGGCTAATTCGGCCGACGAGGCCCGCGCCGCTCATGACAACTTGGTCGGGTTTCAGGTTATCCCGGGATCCCAGATTAACTTGGATCGAGCGCCACCAGGTCGTCGGGTCCCGTCCCACCACTCGCGCCAGCTTGAGGTGCCAGGGGCCGCGTGGAGCCGCTCCGATGGCGATCCGCAGTCGCTGATTCTCTGCCAGGGCATCTGCCCCCTGCAGAGCCGAGACCCGGAGCTCGGCGTTCTCACGTTCCAGTCGCAAGACGTTGTCAATCAACGTGGAGCGGGGGAGGACCTGATAACCGGCCCGATCGAGCACGTCATTTGCGGCGGCCCGGATGCCGAAGAGAGGCAGAAACGATGCGCCGATGGCCGACTTGACCTGCGTCTGGAGAGAGGCTGGCAAGTTCAGTAGGCTCAGCGTGAGGAGTCCTACGCCGGCTAATGCAAGGTAATGGTTCCGATTCAGCACGTTCGATCCGGTGACGGACGAACGAACCCCGGGGAGATCAGGTAGTCGTGGAGGAAGCGACTCTTCGGAGGAAGGAGAGTTCTTGCAGCACACGTCCGGTGCCCGTAGCCACTGCGCTCAACGGATCGTCGGCGATGTGGACCGGAAGACCGGTTTCTTGAGAGACCAAGCGGTCGATGTTGCGCAACAGCGCTCCACCGCCGGCCATCATGATACCCTTGTCCACCAAGTCGGCGGACAATTCTGGGGGGCATCGTTCCAACGTGATGCGGACAGACTCCAAAATACTCGAGAGCGGTTCTTGCAGGGCGGCCCTAATTTCTTCGGACCGGATGAGGACCGTCTTGGGGAGGCCCGCACTGAGGTCGCGGCCCTTCACCTCCATGGTCAATTCCTGGTCCAACGGAAACGCCGACCCGACACGGATCTTGATCTCCTCGGCGGTACGTTCGCCGATCATTAAATTGTGAGCGCGCTTCATGTGCGCGACGATCGTTTCGTCAAATTCATCGCCGCCCACGCGGACGCTGCGGCTGAAGACGATGCCTGCCAGCGAGATGATCGCGATCTCGCAGGTGCCACCGCCGATGTCGACAATCATGTTACCTGAGGGTTCGTGCACCGGCAGTCCTACTCCGATGGCCGAAGCCATGGGTTGCTCGATGAGGTACACTTCGCGGGCCCCGGCGTGGGTGGCAGAGTCCTTCACGGCCCGTTTTTCGACCTCGGTAATGCCCGAGGGTACGGCCACGACCACCCGCGGACTGATGAGCTTGCGGTGGTGGACCTTCTGGATGAAGTGCCGAAGCATCGCCTCGGTGATCTCAAAGTCGGCGATGACGCCGTCTTTCATGGGCCGGATGGCGACGATGTTGCCGGGGGTTCGGCCGAGCATGCGCTTGGCCTCCTCTCCGACTGCTAGAACATTGGTTGTTCCGGCTTGGATGGCCACCACTGAGGGTTCGCGCAAAACGATCCCCTGATCCCTCACATAGACGAGGGAGTTGGCGGTTCCGAGGTCGATTCCGATATCGTTCGAGAAGAGACCTTTGATCTGCGCAAACATTGAGAAGCCTTTTGGACGGATCCGGAGGATGGGTGGAAGATCACTGCCCGGTCAAGGTAAATGGGAAGTTGACCTCAGCGGGATCTGGTTTTGATCGGCCGGAAGGGTTTGGCTGATTCAGAACTCGGCTTTAATCAACAGCCGGTCCGAAGGTGATTGATAAGAATTGGCTGCGTAATCAGCTGTTTCGAATGCAGCGGTTTCGAATGTAGCGGTTTCG
>SYMJ01000148.1 GCA_005805505.1 Verrucomicrobiales bacterium
ATGCCGCAGAAGGCTAAAGGTCCTCACCACTTGGGGAAAACGGAATCTAGCGCCAGTTAATGGTCTATAGGGATCGGTAAACGTCCCCGAAAACGCATCTCTTCAAAGTTGGAGCGAACAAGCGCTCGCCGTGCGCCATCAAAAGGGATAACAAAAACCTTGCACTAACCCGTACTAAAACTAAATTCGTCGCTCCTCGAGCGTTGCGCGGTTAGCTCAGTGGTAGAGCATTACCTTGACACGGTAGGGGTCACAGGTTCGAACCCTGTATCGCGCACCATCTCTTGTCCCCGAATTTGTCCGTCCTCGAATTGCTAATTCTCAAAGTCCCCCTTCTCGGGATCCGGCGATCTCCCCAAGACCTCGCAAGACCTCCGCAAGACCTAATGGGTCCATTCAAAGGACAGTCCACAGACCCATCTGAAACCCCGTTCATCCAGAATCCGCCCACCAGACTAACTCGGCCTATTTCCCTCCGCTAGACCAAGAAATCCGGGGGCTCCTTGCAGATTTCCGATGTCATCGCAAAAAGACCGCCCGAAGGCGGTCTTTTCCATCAACCGATGATAAGTAGTCCTAGAGATTTCAGCCTCGCGGCTCTGAAGCGGGTGCGACGTAGGCCTCCATCCCGACGCAGGAGCAAACGAGATTTCGGTCACCAAACACATTATCGACCCGACCCGACGCGGGCCAGAACTTGAAATCCTTCAGACCGTCCACTGGGAACGCCGCCCGTTCACGGGTGTAGGGATGATCCCAAGCCTCGGCAGCGATCTGATCCGCCGTATGAGGCGCATTCTTGAGCAAATTGTCCTTAGCATCCACCTGACCCGATTCCACCTCCAGGATTTCAGCGTGCACTTCGATCATGGCCTCGCAGAACCGATCCAATTCGGCCCGCGGCTCCGACTCGGTTGGTTCGACCATCAGCGTTCCCGCCACTGGCCAACTCAAAGTGGGCGCATGCAACCCGTAGTCCATTAATCGCTTAGCTACGTCCTCGGCGGTGACCTTCTTGAACTGGCGCAAGTCCAGGATGCACTCATGGGCAACGCACCCATTGGCCCGGTACAACGTTGGGAAATAGGGCTGCAGCCGCTGGGCGATGTAATTTGCGTTCAGAATGGCTACCTGAGTGGCTTCAGTCAGCCCCTTGGCACCCATCATCTGAATGTACATCCACGAAATGACGCAGATTGATGCACTGCCCCATGGGGCCGCACTGACCGCACCGATCGGATCCTCGCCACCCAAGTTCACCACAGCGTGGCCGGGCAAAAAGTCCACGAGATGTGCGGCCACACAAACGGGTCCTACGCCGGGACCTCCTCCTCCGTGCGGAATGCAAAATGTCTTGTGCAAGTTCAGGTGACAAACATCGGCCCCGAGCGTCCCTGGAGAGGTCAGACCGACCTGAGCATTCATGTTTGCTCCATCCATGTAGACTTGGCCACCGGCCTCATGGACCCACTGGCAAATATCCTTCACCGCCACCTCGAACACGCCATGAGTGCTGGGATAGGTAATCATCAGAGCGGCCAGTTCACCCCTATGCTGATCGATCTTCTGCCGGAGATCACCGACATCGATATTGCCCTCGAGATCGCACGCTACCGGAACCACCGTCATTCCTGCCATCACCGCTGAAGCGGGATTGGTTCCATGAGCGCTGGTCGGTATGATACACACATTCCTGCGCCCTTCTCCCCGACTGCGGTGCCAAGCACGGATGATGAGCAGTCCGGCATATTCGCCCTGAGAACCAGAATTCGGCTGCAGCGAAACCCCCGCAAATCCAGTGCACGAAGCCAGCCAAGCTTCCAGTTCTTCAAACAACTGCTGGTAACCGCGGGTTTGCGACAAAGGCGCAAACGGATGAATGGCGCCAAACTCCGGCCAACTGACCGGGAACATCTCCGCAGACGCATTCAGCTTCATGGTGCAGGAACCGAGAGGGATCATGCTGTGGCAGAGCGACAGGTCCTTGGATTCCAGGCGCCGGAGATACCGGAGCATCTCGGTCTCGCTGCGGTGCTTCTGGAAGACCGAATGGGTCAGGAAGGTACTGGAACGTTGCGGCAGCACCGGAGCGCACACCGACAAATCCTCTAGTGCGAAGGGCAACATCTCACCCCGGTGAAAGGCCCTGAGAATTTGCAGCACCTCCTCTAGGCCCGTGGTTTCATCCAACGAAACTCCAATGCGCTGCGCATCCAGACGTCGAAGGTTAATGTGGAGCACCTCGGCGGCCTTGTGCACGACCGTCGCATCGGGCACCAGCACTGTGAGCGTGTCAAAGAAGGTGTCTGCGGCCAGTCGCAACCCCAACCGCAGGAGACCCGCGGCTAGGAGTCCCGTCAGTCCATGAACCCGGTGGGCAATGGCCATCAACCCTTCGGGCCCATGGTAGGCCGCGTAGGCCATGGCCATGTTGGCCAGGAGTGCCTGAGCCGTGCAAATGTTCGAGGTCGCCTTCTCGCGTCGGATATGTTGTTCACGGGTCCCGAGCGACAACCGCAAGGCGGGGCGTCCACGGGAGTCCTTGGAAACGCCCACCAAGCGACCCGGCATGGATCGCTTGAATGCGTCCCGAGTCGCAAAATAGGCCGCATGCGGACCACCAAAACCCAGCGGGACACCAAAACGCTGAGTGCTACCGACGGCAACATCGGCGCCCCATTCGCCCGGAGTTTTCAACAACGTCAATGCAAGCAGGTCTGCAGCGAATACAACCAAAGCCCCAGCCTCGTGAGCTGCCCGGACCAATTGAGAATAATCTCCCACCTCGCCCGAACTCCCTGGGTACTGGATCAAGACACCGAACACCTCGGGCCCGAGCGATGCTTGCCTCCAATCGCCCACAACAACCTGCAAGCCCAACGCCTCGGCCCGTGTCCGCACCAGATCGATGTTTTGCGGATGGCAGTCCGAAGCGATCCAGAACGTGTTGCGATCGGCATCCGCCTCTTTGACACGACGGCACAAGGTCATCGCCTCAGCGCAGGCAGTAGCTTCATCCAAAAGCGAAGCGTTGGAGATGTCCAACCCCGTCAGATCACACACCATGGTCTGGAAGTTCAGCAATCCCTCCAAACGGCCCTGTGAGATCTCCGCCTGGTAGGGAGTGTACTGCGTGTACCAACCGGGATTCTCCAGAATGTTTCGCTGGATCACCGGCGGCGTGATCGTGTCGTGGTATCCCAGTCCAATGTAGGACTTATAGACTTGGTTTTTGGCGGAGATGGACCGCAACCGAGCCAAAGCGGCGGTTTCCCCCAAAGGCTGAGGAAGACTCATTGAGTCATTCCGACGAATCAGTGCGGGGACGGCGGCCGCCACCAAAGCATCCAACGAAGCGTGGCCGCATACTTGAGCCATGGCATCCCACTCCTGAGGGCGAGGGCCGATATGGCGGTGGGCGAACGAATCAGGATGCTGAGACAGCGACACAAGGCTCATGGATTAGAGAACCCCGCCAGAGCGGGGAGCGCAAAGCTACGTCTGCCCCTCATCCAGGCAAGTGCGACCTTGCCCCCATCTTCCTCTTCCTTTCGAAAATCTCACGAGCCTGTCCCTGCACTTTGGACTACGTCTCACCCCCTTCAAATTAGAACCACCCCATCAAATCCCCCCACTACCATTCCCGTCCGCTATGGCCATGGCCGCTATAGCCTGTCCCTTGGAAAACCTCACGAGCCTGTCCCTCTGAACTCTAGCCTCCATCTCGCCCTCTTTTGGAAAACCTCACGAGCCTGTCCCTCTGAACTCTAGCCTCCATCTCGCCCTCTTTTGAATTAGGACCACCCCTTCGAATCCACCACCACCGTTCCCGTCCGCTATGGCCGTTATTGGCCTCTGTAGCCTGTCCCTTGTGTGGCTGCTGTAGCCTGTCCCTTGAGCAATGAAATCCCATCCAAACTGACCCATCGTGCCGGATCCTCGGAGATTGTCCTTTGGCAGAACGGGATCGAATGCTAAGAGCCTGTCCCTAAGCCGGCAGCTGCCACTCAGTTGTTCCGGTTCAAATTGCTGTGTCGAAACATTCCTATCCTAACAGATCGCCAGCCAAGTTGGTTCGCCCCTTGGTTCGCAAGCTGCATGCCTATGTGCCGGGTGAACAACCCAAGGTGAAAGGGTTGATGAAACTCAATACCAACGAGAACCCCTACCCGCCGTCACCCAAGGTTTTATCGGCAATGCAGGCGGCGATTGACGGCCGAATGAGGTTGTACCCCAACCCCTCGGCTCAATTGCTCCGAGAACAACTGGCCGCCCTGCACAAGTGCTCGCCCGATCAGATCATCATCGGAAACGGCTCAGACGAATTGCTGGCCCTGGGTGTCCGTGCCTTCGTGGAGCCCGCTGCCAACGGGGATTCTGCATCGAGCGAGCCTTCCAAAAGCCGTGTCCAATATTTTTGGCCCAGCTATTCGCTTTACCCCGTGCTGGCTGAAACGCACGGCGCCACCCCATATCCCGTGCCGTTATTGGCAGATTTCGGACTTCCCTCGGTTCCCCAACTACGTCGCGGCAAACGCTGGGATTTTCAGGCCGCGCTAACCTTCATCACTACCCCAAATGCACCCAGTGGTCGCGGATATTCCACCCGCGAACTAGAGGTGCTTTGCAGCGCCATGAAGGGGGTAGTGGTTCTGGACGAGGCTTACGTGGACTTCGCAGACGAGAACGCCTTGGAGCTGTGTCTTAAGTATCCCCATGTGATCATTTCTAGAACATTCTCAAAGGCGTATTCGTTGTGCTTCCAACGGATTGGCTACTGGATCGGTCATCCAGAATTGATCGCCGCGCTTCACCGAATTCGAGACAGCTACAACGTTAATGGTCTCGGCCAAATCGCGGCATCCGCCACACTGAAAAGCCTTTCCTACTACCAGCGCAACTTCCGGCGTCTCGCTGAATCTCGGAGTCGGGTGGCACAAGCTTTGACCGGTTTGGGTTGGACAGTTCTACCCTCGCAGACAAACTTCATCTTGACCCGACCACCGGGTCCGCCGGCGCGCCAATGGCTGGAAGACCTTCGCCGGCAAAAAATCCTGGTCCGGTGGTTCGCCTCTCCCGATCTAGAATCGTTTCTGCGGATCACGATCGGGTCCGAATCAGAAATGGACACCCTCCTGAAAACCATCCGCGGCTTGTCGGTATCGAAAACCACTCACTAAGTTCCAGCACCTCACGACGCACTAAATCGGCCGATGAATCTTCCCAACCAATTGACTGTCTCCCGTTTCGCGCTGACGGGCTTGTTTTGGGTGGCGGCATTTGTGCCGTTTCCAGGAAATCGCTCGTGGGCTTTGGTTCTCTTTGGCCTGGCGAGTCTCACCGACTTCCTGGATGGAAAAATTGCTCGTGAGCGCAAGTTGATCACTGCCTTCGGAACGCTGATGGACCCGTTGGCGGACAAGATCCTCACCTGTTCTGCCTTCATCGCCTTCATCGAACTGAGACAAATCGAAGCGTGGATGGTGGCGGTGATTGTTGGCCGAGAACTGGCCATCACCGGACTACGCCTGCTGGCGGCCTCCAAGAACGTCGTTTTGGCCGCCGAGCGACTGGGCAAGCACAAGACGGTATCCCAAATCACCACCATCTTGGCCACTCTCTTGGTCATGAGCTACCCGCAATGGGGATCCGTCGGCGAAGCCCTCTTCGCTTGGCCCGTGCTGGGTCGGCCCTGGATTGTCACCTTTGCACAGGCCACTCAATGGGTTGCGGTGACCCTAACCCTTTACAGCGGCGCCACCTACCTTTGGCGGAACCGCCACCTGTATCTTCAGGACATGTAGTGTCAGCGACGGCGTGAAAACCGACAAAACCTGTCAGTTTGAAAACCACCGTCTCCAAAAGTTCAACGCCTCATCAATCCGCCCTCTTCTTGTTCATTGCCCAATTGGATCCTGATTCAGTCTATTGAGCCTTGAACGCCTTCGGGTTCCATTCGAAGAAGGAAGAAATGCGACTGCTCAATCCGGAAGAAAACCCCTCCAAGAACATGGCAAAACCGTGGTTTTGAAACCGGCAACTTTCCGTGGGTTCCAGAACGGTGCTAACACTGTAGGTCAGGCAGCAAATCTTGGAGAACTTCGGGCGAACCTACCACGGATCTTTAAGTAGCTGCGGCCGATCTCTGAATGGGATCTACGCCCCCTCAACCGCCAGCAAAGGCGGGTATTAGACGCACCGAATCCCCGGAGCGCACCGGCGTCTGAAGTTCCCGAAGAAACCGAACATCCTCGTCGTTGACGAGAACCAGAACCGACCCACGGACCGTGCCGTCGGGCTGGCATAACCGATCATAGACTCCATTGAAGCGCTCCTGCAATTGCAGGAGCACCTCGCCAAGGGTTCCGGGCCCGACTTCGACAGCCTCTTCGCCATCACACAGTCGGCGGAGTTGAGGCGGGATCAGAACTTCAACCATGGCCTTGGATCATCAAAGACTCCCGATAGCAGCCCGATCCGCGTTAACTCGCCGCCTCGGCCTGATCTGAGGCCAACAGCGCCTCAAATTCCCGGAGGCTGGGCTTGATAACCCGCGACTCACCGCAATGGCCAAGCATGGCTTCCAGCGTCTTGAGGCCGTTGCCAGTGATGCACAGCACTGCGCTAGAATCGGACGGAATCTTGCCTTGAGCGATGAGCTTCTTGGCCACTCCCACGGTTACACCGCCCGCTGTCTCTGCGAAAATTCCCTCTGTTTCTGCGAGCATCCGGATGCCCTCACGAATTTCGTCATCTGAAACATCATCACTGTGGCCTCCAGTCTCTTTCATGACCTTCAGAGCGTAGAAACCGTCGGCGGGAGTCCCGATCGCCAACGACTTGGCAATGGTATTGGGCTTCACCGGCTTGAAGAAATCCAACCCGGCTTTCTGCGCGGTCGTGATCGGAGAGCAACCCGTGGCCTGGGCTCCGTGGATTTTCCACCCATGGCTCTGGACCAATCCCAACTTGGAAAACTCCTGATAGCTCTTATGGATCTTGGTCAGCAAGGAACCGGAAGCCATGCAGACCACCGTGTGTTCTGGAATCTGCCACCCTAACTGCTCCTGAATCTCGAAGCCCATGCTCTTGGAACCCTCCGCGTAATAGGGCCTCATATTGACGTTCACAAACGCCCATCCGTACTTGCCGGCGATCTCTGCACACAACCGGTTCACCTCGTCATAATGACCCCGGATCGCGACGACATTCGCCCCGTAGACCAGAGAATTGACGACCTTGCCCTGCTCGAGGTCCGAGGGAATGAAAACGTAGCAATGGAGGCCCGCGGCCGCAGCATTGGCCGCAACCGAATTGGCCAAATTGCCCGTGGACGCGCAGGCGACCGTCTTGAATCCAAGTTCCACAGAGCGGCTCAGGGCAACGCTCACCACGCGGTCTTTGAAGGACAGCGTCGGATAATTGACCGCATCGTTCTTAATCCACAATTCGCGGATCCCCAACCGAGCAGCCAGACGATCTGCTTTGATCAGTGGGGTGTACCCCACCTTGGCTCCGACCGTCGGCTCGCCGGCAATCGGGAGCAGTTCCCGATACCGCCACATGTTCTGGGGACGCGAGCAGATCTTGTCCCGAGTGAGACTCTGGCGGATGCGCTCGTAGTCATAAGCCACTTCCAGCGGTCCAAAATCGAACTCGCAAACATGTGTGGCCTCCAAGGGGTATTCTCGTCCGCACTCCCGGCACTTCAGTGCCTTCATGAATCCGTTGCTCTGGCTCATAAGAAAAATAACCGCCGCGGCAACCGATCAGCGCACATCCAAAAAACCGCCGCGGTGGGAAACAAAAACCCCTTCCGCAAAGCGAGAAGGGGTCTCCTAGGGAAACGACGCTTCTCATCTTCGCCGGAACTTTGTAGTTCCGACCGGATTTGGCACCTGGCCGTCGAGCACGTCAGCTCCACCGGTTGCCGTGGCTTCATCGGGCCGTCCCCTCTGCCACTCTGGATGAGCGCCGCAGTTACCTGCAGCAGAGGTAGTTAATCCGCGGCGGGACCCAATCTGTCAAAAGTTTTCTATCTTGAACCTCCATTTGAATCGGATTCCCCGGATCCAACTCATCGAAACTGAACCTCTGCCGCAATCGAGTTGGGGACCTGAATCTTAAAAACCTCGGCGACAACTTTTTTTCAAACATTCGCCCAAAACAAGAGCCTGTCCCCAATCCAATCCCGATTCCCCGAGCTCACGGACATCAACCAACCGCAAAACACCGCGCCTTACGCCCGGGCAACAGAAGGCAACAGGAGGCAACAGGAGCCTACCACCCCACGGAGGCGCTGAATAGGAGCCTGTCCCTTATTGACCTTTGACTTCTCTTTCGCGGACTCCGCGCTAGTTTGCACCCGCCATGAATTCCGTTAGCACCGTCGTTCTCTCCCGCGATTGCGACGCGATCCAAATACCTGCGGGCAATGTCGTCACCCTTCCAGCGGGAACCGAGGTAGACATCACCCAGACCCTCGGTGGGTCCTACACCGTCCACGCCATGGGCGGCCTGTTCCGCATCGGGCCCAAAGATGCAGACGCTTTGGGAATCACTCCCTCAGCCGAGGCACCGACCGCACCCGTCACCGGTGACACGGACGAAAAGTCGGTCTGGGAAGCCCTGCGCAGCTGTTATGATCCCGAAATCCCGGTCAACATTGTCGATCTTGGACTAGTCTATGACATGGGGATCGAGCTTCTCCCCAGCGGCACCAAAAAGATCTTCGTGAAGATGACCCTCACAGCTCCTGGGTGTGGTATGGGAGCCACCATCGCCGGTGACGCCCAACAAAAGATCCTTACCCTGCCTGGTGTTGAAGACGCATCGGTTGAGATCGTCTGGGACCCACCCTGGCACCAAAGCATGATCACCGCCGAAGGACGCCGCTTGCTAGGACTCGAGTAACTCTGATCTCAGGTTTCTCAAGACCCCTACCACCCAAAGCCACGCCCCCATCCGTGACTGATCGCCTGACATGAAGAAGACCGGCCCATTTCACGACATCCCCTCCGTCCTCAGCGATATCCGCCTAGGCAAAATGGTGGTTGTCGTGGATGACGAGGATCGTGAAAACGAGGGTGATCTCGTATTGGCTGCCGAAAAAGTGACCCCGAATGCGATTAACTTCATGGCCAAACATGGCCGAGGACTAATCTGCGTTCCGACTGTTGGCGAGCGACTCAAGCAACTGGGCATCGAACAGATGGTTGTTCAGAACCGCGACGCTTATAAGACCGACTTCCAGGTCAGCGTTGATGCTGCCAAAGGTATTAGCACCGGCATCAGCGCCGCCGATCGAGCCAAGACCATTCAAGTCATGGTGGACCCAACGGCCACACCCGCAGATCTCGTCCAACCGGGGCATGTCTTCCCCTTGCGATCCAAGGCTGGAGGGGTCCTGCGCCGAGCCGGACATACTGAGGCGGCCGTTGATCTAGCCACTCTAGCAGGCCTGCGCCCCGCGGGGGTGATCTGTGAAATCATGAACGATGACGGCTCGATGGCCCGTCTGCCACAGCTGCTGCGTTTCGCCAAGAAACATAATCTCAAGATCTGCACCATCGAATCGCTGATCCAATTCCGCCGGAATTCAGAAAGACTGATCGAGCGAGTGGAATCGATCCGCATGCCCACCGACTACGGTGATTTCACGCTGCACCTGTACTCGTCCAAAGTAGATGGAGCCGAACACTTGGCTCTGGTGAAAGGTGAAGTATCCGGCAAAAAAGGGGTTATGGTCCGGGTGCACAGCGAATGCCTGACCGGAGACGTTTTTGGTTCACGCCGATGCGACTGCGGCCCCCAGTTGCACGCGGCTATGGAACGAATCGAGAAGGAAGGTCGCGGGGTAATTCTCTACATGAGGCAGGAGGGTCGAGGCATAGGTCTTGGTGCCAAGATCAAAGCCTACAAGCTACAAGAGCAAGGTTTAGACACCGTAGAAGCCAATTTGCAGCTCGGTTTTCCGATGGACCTCAGAGACTACGGCTTTGGGGCTCAGATGCTGTCGGATCTGGGAGTGAAGAAAATTCGCCTCTTGACCAACAACCCGAAGAAGGTTGTAGGCCTGCAGGGGCATGGGTTAGAGATCATTGAGCAACTCCCCATTCGGGTGGTGCCCAATCCGGACAACGAGCGCTACCTCAAAACCAAACGAGACCGCATGGGCCACCTGCTCTGATCGGGTTGCCTGCGGTCAGGTGGGAAGTTTGTGAGGTTACTCGCTACTTTCAGTGGGTAGCAGTAGCTCCCAAGATAGGGAAGCGACTTGAAGGTTTCTTGTCCCGAGCGGGATTGATCCGAGGCGTCGACAGCAATTGCTCCGGTGGTCGTGAGAAGCGTCCAGGTTGCGTCAAGAAGTTGCAAAACCGCATAAAACCCAAGCTTTCCGGGGGGTACGTATCGGCGCGTTTTTGAATCAAAGACCTCAGAAGGTGGTTTATTACGCTACGAAGCAGGAGGTTAAGGTTTCGTTGTTGTTGGTTTTTTGCACGCCGGATTTTTGTCTTTGATTTTCCTCCCGGCGCCGGCGGCGTTGGGAGGACATTTTTGTACGTCGTTCTTCGCTGATTTTTTCCCGCAGTCCGCCGTGGGCCTGCTGAGGTGTCACGTAGTCGATGCCTGAGTGATAGTGCTCGGTGTCATACCAATTGAAGTACCGAGCGAAATAGGCGTTGGCCTCGTCGTTATCTAGGAAGCGCCCGGGATATTCTGGCGCCCGTTTCACCGTGCTGAACGCCGACTCGATGAAGGGATTGTCGTTGGGAGTCCGTGGGCGGGCAAACAACTGGGGCATGCCGTGATCTTCGCACAGCCTACGGATCGGCTTGGCCTTCATCTGGCGGCCTCGGTCATTGATGAGTTCGGGACGCTGGTCCTCCGGTAGGTCGAGGATGTTTTCCTCGACCAGACCGCCTTCGAGTAGCAACCGCGATTCTTCGGCGGTTTGCTGCCAGGCGACGCGCCACTGGATGGCCTTTCGGGACCACTCATCCAGCAGCAGGTAGAGGTAGAGATATACCCCCTTCTGATGGGTCATGAGGTAGCTGATGTCCCAACACCACCGTTGGTTGGGCCCGGTAAGATCCTTGCGGACCGGAGCCTTCGAGCGGCCGTTGTGCGCCCCTCCGGGACCCCGCGCCGTCATCAATCCTTCGTCCTTGAGAACCCGGTAGACCGTCGAGAAGGAGGCCTGAAATAGGCCCTTGTCGCAGGCCGTGACCGCCAGAATGCGGTGGGACAGATCGACGTATTCCTGACTCTTGGCCATCGCAACAATCCGGGCGACCTCTTCGGGCAGGATCCGGTGCAACGGCTCTTTGGGACCGGGCACTCGATCCTCCAGTCCCTGACCCTGGTGAGCCCGCTGTTGCCAACGGACAACGCGACGATGTTCGATCATAAGGATGGAACAACTGCGTCGAGCCGACACGCCTTGCTGCTGGGAGGTTTCGATCACTGAAAGGATGGAAAGTTTGGTTTCAGCCTTAATCCACAGCTTAGTTATCGGTCCCACGAGACCCCATTCGTTTTTTTTCGCAAGATGGCCAGTTCAACCGCCAAATCCGCTAGGGCGCGTTCCTTGTCCTGGAGTTCCCGCTTGATTGCGTCATAAGCGCTCGTGTTGACCGCCGCGCACTTCCTACCAGGCTTGGCGCTGAGGCGTTGCAGAGCGCCTTCCTTGACTTGCTGCCGGATGCGCGCCAAATCGGTTGAGAAGAGGCCTTCACGGCGCAGCAATTCGCCCACGGGTTTGTCGGGTAACTGCGCTTCCAGGTAGATTTGAAATTTCTTCTCGGCCGTCAGGAACCGTCGCTTCGTCTTCGAGGCCTTCTCGGGCGCCTCGGATGGGGTGGTGTTGGTCATTGTCGTTGCTTCCGTCTGCGACCGCCTAGGGAGAGGGAATGGTTACGGTCGCCCTACGGGCTCCCTTCACCATTCCCTCTCCTGGCACCTCGTAGCGTATTGCCACTCTCCTTTGAGGTCACGGACTCAGAAACGGCGGGTGCCGACTAGTTTATCTTGATTACGGGTTGTTGTCAGCGGGCGGTCAAAACCAGCCAGTAAAGGGCGGTTCAAAACCAGCCAGTGTCTGAGGTGAACAAGTTCATTGCCGAGCGGGCCCGATTATTGGGTTCGTGAGGGCGGATGAACCACCTCTGCGTGAGCACCTGCGAAGCGATTAAAGCATTGGCCCTCAAGGGTTGGTCCGGACGACGGATCGCCCGGGAACTGGCCGTGAACCGGGAGACGGTGGCCCGACACCTGGG
>SYMJ01000149.1 GCA_005805505.1 Verrucomicrobiales bacterium
CGTCTCTTGGGCTAAGGCCTACGGATGGTTCGGTCCTGGGCGCGCTGCCTCGGGCGCGCCTAGGCCGGGA
Source organism: Verrucomicrobiales bacterium (assembly GCA_005805505.1). Lineage (GTDB taxonomy): Bacteria > Verrucomicrobiota > Verrucomicrobiia > Limisphaerales > UBA9464 > SXXZ01. The sequence continues at coordinate 71 of SYMJ01000149.1, forward strand.
GGAGTGGAGAAAACCTCCCTCCTCCGGCCCCGGACTAGAACTTCTCAGCGCCAGAACGTTCTAGATCACAGTGGGTTCGCCAAGAAAGGCGGGACGTGGACTCAGCAATCAGTCCGTAAGGCGGGTGGGGAGAAGACTCCCGAAAGTTCATTGGATCGGCAGGCCCGATGGCACTCAGGGAGGGCTTCAAAACCGGTCATCTTGCGGATTGATTTCTGCGTCCAAAGCATCTCGAGCAACTCCCCGGTAGGACTTCGGTCTTCCCGGGGTTTTTTAACCAAGAACCTAGCACTGAGGTGGGGACTGACGCGACGAGCCTGACCCGGAACCAGATGAGATCGAAGGAGTTGTTGAAGGTGATCCAAGGTCACTGGTCAGCCATTGAGAGCGGGGCGCACTATCGGCGGGATGTGAGCTTTTAGGAGGAGCGGTGCCGGGTGAAGAACCGCCAGGCGGCCTTTGGCACGCGACCGCTCATCCATGGTATCCAAACCCGGCCAGGCCACAGGTTCATTATTTTCTCCCCAGATCTAGATAAATTCACCCTGTCGGGCAGCAACTTTCGGTGTTCTTAGATCTGGAGAAGCCGTTCGATCAGGCCAAATTAGAGGAACCCCAGTTGCTGTTGGCAGACTGAAGGGGTTGGTGGTAAACGATGAGGTACGGCGGATGTCGGAGCTGTTCACGGTGTCGGCCCCCCTGGCGGACCGGATCAAGTCCTCGGTGAGGAGGTGGGCGCGACCTTTTGAGGCCTGAGTGGCAGCGGCAAGGTTTCGAATTGCGATTTGGCCGGGGTGGGCTTTCGGGGTAGGGTCTTACTACGAACATGGAAAACGTCGTGATCATTGGGACTGGCTGCGCCGGTCTGACCGCTGCCATTTACACGGCCCGTGCCAATCTTAAGCCGCTGGTGCTCACTGGAACCATGCCCGGCGGACTTCTGACCACGACAAGCATTGTTGAAAATTTCCCGGGTTTCCCCGAGGGGATCGATGGCTATGAGTTGATGACCCGCATGCAAGCCCAGGCGGAGAAGTTCGGAGCCCAAGTGAAGTTTGCTACTGTGGATTCGGTGATGTTCGGCGACGGCGTGACGGAATTGATCGTCGATGGCGAGCCGGTGCAGACCCGAACGCTGATCATCACCAGCGGTGCTGGTCACAAGCACCTCGACGTCCCAGGGGAAGATGAACTGGAAAAGAAGGGTGTGACCTACTGCGCCACCTGCGATGGGGCGTTGCCCATGTTCCGCAATCAGCCGGTGGTCGTGATCGGCGGCGGCGACTCAGCCTGCGAAGAGGCGACCTACCTGACTCGATTTGCTTCGAAGGTTTATCTGGTGCACCGACGCGACACCTTGCGGGCGTCGCGGATCATGGCCGAGCGCACGTTGGCCAATCCCAAGATTGAAATGGTCTGGGACAGCGTGGTGACCGAGGTCACCGATGTGGCGGCAGACAAGGTCACGGGCGTGAAGCTCAAGAATCTCAAGACCGGTGCCGAGTCACACCTGCCGTGCACCGGGGTGTTCGTAGCCATCGGGCATGTGCCCAATACGTCGCTCTTCAAGGGCACTTTGGATCTTCACGAGAATGGCTATTTCAAGACCGATGGGACGGTCCTGACGAAGATTCCTGGCGTGTTCGTGGCCGGTGATTGTGTGGACTCGGTGTACCGCCAAGCCATCACGGCCGCAGGGCTGGGCTGTTCCGCGGCGATCGAAGCGGAACGCCACTTGGCCGCCATCCAGAGTTGAGACCGTCGAGGGCTCTGATTTATGGGTTGTTGGATACCTTCTGTGACTTCGTAATTTCTGCATTCCTTTCTCCGCGATGACCTCCATAACGCCGATGGATTTGAAGTCTCATTTCGATGAGACGGGCCCGATCCGACTGCTCGATGTGAGGGAGCCGGACGAACACGCTCATTGTGCTCTGGCGGACTCGAGACTGCTACCGCTCTCTCAATTGGAGGCGCGATGGCAGGAACTGGAGGAGTGGTGCGGAGCCGAAGGAGACACCGTGGTGTATTGCCACCACGGGGTGCGCAGTGCGCACGCGATCGCATTCCTCGAGGAGAAGGGGTTGTCCGGTTTTATGAATTTGACCGGTGGTATCGACCGCTGGAGCCGCGAGGTCGATCCGTCGGTGCCGCGCTATTGGTAATCGGCCTTAGGGATCGGTATCTCCGATAAGTCCCGGTTCCTCGCTATTTCCAGTGGGAAGGCCGGGTCTCCCGACCCGAAGTCCCGCGCGGTTTCCCCATGCCCTAGCATTCCCAGGGGGCACCAAACCTGCAGACCGCCCGGTGAGGGCAATGGGCTTACAACGTACCGCCCAACCCACTACCTCACCCTGTAGGCCGGGTCTCCCGACCCGGCGTCCGGGAGGAATTCCGCAACATCGATCGTTTCTAACGGCCCGGCGTCCCGACTCATCCTTCAAACAAGTACCGCAGGTCGTCGAGCGTGAGCGCTTGGGCAAACTTATCCTCTCCGAGTACATCCTCGGCCAGTTGGCTCTTGGATCGTTGGAGTGCGCGAATCTTCTCTTCGACGCTGTTTTTGATAAGCAACCGGTAGGCGATGACCGTTTGTTGCTGCCCGATGCGGTGGGCCCGGTCGATGGCTTGATTTTCCACGGCTGGATTCCACCACGGGTCAAAGAGTACGACGTAGCTGGCCGCCGTCAGGTTGAGTCCGAATCCTCCTGCCCTGAGGGAGATCAGGAAGACGGCTTCACCTGGGTGTTCTTGGAATTGCTGAACGAGTTCGCCCCGGTTTTCGGTGTCGCCGGCCAAGTAGTAGATCGGCCAGTTTCGCTCGGCGATGGCCTTCTTAATCAGACCCAGCATTTCGACGAACTGGGAAAAGACGATGACCTTGCCGCCCTCCTCCATGATGGGATCGAGAGTCTCCATGAGGGCTTCGACCTTGGTGCTCTCGGCCTTGGAGTCCTCTTTGACCAACTTTGGGTGGCAGCATATTTGCCGCAATCGAAGCAGGGAGGTCAGGATGTTGAATCGATTCTTGTTGAGCTGGGAGGCGGTGCTGATGCCCAGCAGCATCTGTTGGGCCCGTTTGAGCTCGGCCTTGTAGAGGGTCTTCTGTTCGCCCTCGAGTTCACAGAGTAGGTCTTCCTCGATGCGCTCAGGCAGGTCCTTGGCGACTTGCATCTTGGTGCGCCGCAGCAGGAACGGGCGGACGCGTGCCGCAAGACGTCGCCGGCAGAGGGGATCTTCCTTGGCGTCGAAGAGCTTCTGGAAATCTCCCCGGTTGCCGAGGATGCCAGGCATCGCGAAGGCCATCAGGCTCCAGAGGTCCATCAGCTTGTTCTCGATGGGAGTGCCGCTCAGCAGGACTCGGTTCTTCGCTTCGATCCGGGTGGCGATCAGGGCGGTGACGGAACCCGGGTTCTTGATGTACTGCCCTTCGTCCAGGACAACGGCCAAGAATTCGGTGCGGAGCTTCTCACCGATGGATCGCAGTTGATTGTAGTTGATGATGTGCAGATCGGCCGAGCCGGTCTGGCTGGGCAGCGATTTCATGTCATCACTACTCCAAACCCGCGGACGGACGCTTGGAAGAAACCGTGCGGTCTCGGAGCGCCAGTTGTCGGCCACTGACTTGGGGCACACAACTAAGATGGGCCCGGGTTTGGCGTACTGGCCTCGCAACCAGGCAATCCAAGTTAGGGTCTGAAGGGTTTTGCCCAGACCCATATCGTCGGCGAGGATGCCGCCAAAGCGGTTGGTGCTCAGATAGGCTAAAAAGTGGAAGCCCTCCTTCTGGTAGGGGCGAAGTTCTGCGTGGATCTCCACCGGAATCTCCGGTGTCACGCGGGCCTTGAGTTCAGCAGCCCGGCGTTCGACCTTTTGATAGTTCGCCTCCGAGAGGAATTGGCGGGCAGCAGGGTCGGCTAATTGGAGCGCGTGCAGACGCTGCTTCTCCGAGCTGAGTTCGTGGGGGTTGAGACCCAGACGGGCCAATTGCTCGTCTTCCTGTTCGGACAGTTTGAACTCCAGTTTGCGCCAACCCTTGTCGGAGAGGCGGACCCATTTGCCTCGGGCATTGAGCAGGATCTTAATCTCATCTTGCGAGAGCGACGTGTCCGAGACATCCACGATCACTGAGAGGTCGAACCAGTCGATGCCCGATTCTTGAACGTCCAGTTTGACGGTTCCCGCGACCTCGGATTGCAGGAACGAGGAGAGTTCGCCGCGGAGGTCGAGCTCGAGCGACAGTGGGAGCGATTTGAGCCAGGGAACGAAGCGATCCGGAAATTGTCGGGTGACCTTGGCGGACCAGCGCTGACGGGCGAAGTCCCATCGAAAACCCGAGGCGTCGAGGCGTCGGGCGGCTTCAGCAAGTGCAGAACGGTCGAACATCCAGAGCGATTCTGGCGAGTCTGCGGTTCGCGAAGTCCCCGTTTTTCCGGGTGCTTGCGTCGAGTCTTGAGCGTCGAGGTCGGTCCAAGCAGTGCCCGTCCAACGCTCCACGGGTTGTCCGTCGGGTCGGACAGCCAGAAGGTCCATGAAGCAGAACTCATTGTCATAGCCGACGATGGGCTGGACCAATTCAGCTTGGATCCGCGGATGGAGAGGGATCACCGACACCTTGGAGGAAAGGCGCGGTGGAAGGGCCAACTGAAGGTGGGAGAGGAAACGGACACCAGCCTGAGTCTCGAGGGCCGGGGCCGGGATGCGAGTCTCCAGTGCAGGGTCCAGAGCACGGTCCTCGGCCGGGGGGCCGGAGAAGAGCGTGTCGAGCGTCAGGTAGAGAGTCGGGCGGCCATGGAGGGTCAGGAGGAAGGGCGGCACGGGCTGTCCGTCACCGGTGAGCAGGCGCAGCGAGTAGTCGGAATGGTCATCGGCGGCATCGTTGAGGGTCCAGCGCAGGGGCTGTTCGGGGCGGTTCAAGGGTTCTCCCGCCGCTCCGACGATGAATGGATGCAGTGCGGGCAGGCGTAGCACCCGGTTCAGGAACAATCGGGTGTTCTGATCGTGGTAGAAGAGTTCGATGGGGTAGCCGTACCGGGCCCGTTGGGCCAGCGGTTGCCAGAGCAGGGCGACCTCGGCCACGAGTTCCGTGGCGTGCTTCTCGTCGAAGTCCTTGAATTTACCGGGCTTGATCGCAGCCCAGGTGTCGGCCCCTGCCTTGCGCCATTCGACCAAGGCCTCCTTGGCGTCTAGGCGGAGGCGCAGTTCGATCTGGCTACCGGGCCGTGCATCCTCGGAAGGGCCGAGTTGGAGGTTGGTTAGAAGGGTTCTCCAGCGAGTGACGTCCCGCTCCCGCCTGTGGGTGGACACCGCAACCCGGGCCTCGTCGGTTTGGGTCACCGACTTTAGGAAGGCCGGTATTGCCAGATTCCGCTCTTCGGCAAAGACGGCAATGTACTGCCACAGTTCCCAAGAAGAGCGTGGCATAGAGCTCCACAAATCAGCCTTTTGCCAGGCGTTTTCGGTGATGAGAAAACCGAGCTCGGTCAAGTGTCCCAGGGTCAGAGCTGTGCCGCTCCGGATCCGCGCAAAGAGACTGTCGATGAGGCGTATGATCTCAATCTCGTTCGGCTTGAGTGCACGTCCTAAGTTACCGGCCACGCAGCTTGCCAATTCGCTGGCAGCGGTGTCCGTGGGAGTTTCGACAGGGAGGTCTGGAACGGCAACGGAACGTGGACTCGGACGCCCGGCCTTCCGGAGAGTCAGGGTCGGGGCAACGGCCAGCGAGCGAGCGGTGGGCTTGGCCTTGGGTTTCATACGAGCAACACTTCTTAGATGGTGCATTGTGTGCCTCTGATCGCAAGGCTGGGTCCGTGTTTGGGCCAGAAGCTTTGGGCTGTTCGATCCCTCCTGGGCACGGAACTCTGTCGGCGGAATGTTGTCTCGATGGTTTCGCCGAGGGCTTCGCTGGCTCGTCGCTCTTCTTTTGTTGCCGATCAACCTGGGGGTGAGTTGGGCTGCCTGGGAGGTCGGTCGGACCTCTGTTTCTGGCAGCCCATTTTGGGTGCCGCTCTTGGTCGGTTTTGGAATTTGGATGGTGGTCTATGTCCAACTGCCTCGCCCGATGTGGATTTATGTCCTGGGCCATGAGTTGACTCATGCACTCAGCGCCTGGATGTGTGGATCTCGGGTTCAATCCTTCAAGGTGAACAGCCGAGGAGGAGAGGTCCGGGTCAGCAAGAGCAATGCGTTCATTGCGCTCTCTCCCTATTTCCTTCCCATCTACTCGATCCTCTGGTGCTTGATCATGGTCGTGGTGCAATGGCGCTGGGGTAAGGAGTGGTGGGTCATCCCGTTGTATCAGGTGGGTTTGGGGCTGACTTACGGCTTCCATGTGACCATGACGGCGGTGATTTTGCGCATCCGACAGCCGGACCTGGTGGGCGAGGGGTTCCTGTTTTCAGGGTCGCTGATCTGGCTGGGCAATGCCTTAATGCTTCTGTTGGGCATGACTTGGTTGGCCGGGCGGCCAGGCATGGGGGCCACGTTGCGATCGGCAGCGCGCCTTTCCGGTGAGTTCTATCTGCAGGCGTGGCGGTGGGTACAACAATGGATCTCCTGAGGAAAGGAGGCTCTCGTTGGAAGCCCTGTCGTGAGGGATGCATCGCGGGTTTCGATCGCTGTGTTACAAATGAAACTTGAAACTCAGCCCACGCAGGCGAGAAGCTTCTGATCTTAGGTACGCATGAATCTTGGCGATATTCTCACGACACGGCAGATCGTTCCTGAACTGGCGGCCAGAAACCGGTGGGAGGCCATTGACGAGTTGATCGGGTGCCTCGTCGCCGCTGGCAAGGTTCTGCCCGAACACCGGGAGGCCATCACCGCGGTCGTCAAAAAGCGCGAGACCTCCATGAGCACGGGCATTGGATTCGGTATCGGCATCCCGCATGCCTCCACCGATTTGATTCCCGAAGTGATCGCCGCCTTCGGGCGTTCCCGCACCGGTGTCAGCTTTGATTCGTTGGACAATCAACCGGTCCATTTAGTGACTTTGTTCTTGGTGCCCGCCGGGCAGTTCCAGCGTCACCTGCATACCTTGGCTGGAATTGCCAAGGTCTTGCGTCGCGATGACTTTCTGAAGTCCATCTCCAACGCCTCGGATGCCGAAGCCATGATCAAACTGATCCGCGATTTTTCCGAGGGTCTGCGCTGACCTCCGTTGGGGTGATTCCATTCGAGCCCGACACTTCCGTCCCATGTTCCATTCTGTTATTGAATCTCGGCTCCGCGCCGTGGTTTCCGCCCTCGTTCCTACCGCCGATCCGGCCACCATTCAGGTGAAGCCGGTTTCCGAGGCTCGGTTTGGTGATTTTCAGAGCAACTCCTTGATGTTGGTGGCGAAGGCCGCCCGCAAAAATCCCCGCCAATTGGCCAGCGATGTGGTGGCGCGCCTGGATGTCTCCGATTGTTGCGAACCGGTGGAGATTGCTGGCCCGGGTTTTTTGAACTTTCGACTCACTCGATCTGCTCTCGAGAATTGGGTGAGTGACGCGGCCAGCGGAAAACCGGTGCTCATACCCCAGGCTGAGATGCCGCGGACAGTGGTTCTGGATTTCTCCTCACCGAATGTCGCTAAGCCCATGCATGTCGGGCACATCCGGTCTACCGGCATCGGGGATGCTTTGCAGCGGATGTGGCGATTGCTTGGACACCGAGTCATTAGTGACAATCATATCGGCGACTGGGGGACTCAGTTCGGTAAATTGCTGGTGGGTTGGAAGGAGTTGCTCGATCGGCCGGCCTTGGAGAGTGATCCGATCGCCGAAATGGAGCGTCTCTACAAGACGGTCAACAGCCAGTGCGACGCCGACCCAGCCCGCTTGGAGATGGCCCGACAGGAATTGGTGCGCCTGCAAGCCGGCGACCCTGAGAACCTGGCGATCTGGAAGGAAATGATCCGCCTCTCGCAAGTTCAGTTTGACACGCTCTATGGACGAATGGGTACTCGGTTTGACCATACTTTGGGCGAAAGTTTCTACAATTCTGAGTTAGCTCCCGTGGTGGAGGCTCTTCTGGCGGCGGGCATTGCGCGGTTGAGCGATGGAGCCGTTGCCGTATTTAGCGATGGAGCGTTGCCGCCCAAGGAGGATCCTTTCTTGGTGAGCCGGGATGGGGAGTGGGTGAATGTGCCGGCACTGATCCGCAAGAGCGACGGAGGGTTCAATTACATGACCACCGATCTGGCTACGGTCGATTATCGCATCCGAACTTGGGCACCCGATGAGATCCTCTACGTGGTGGATGACCGGCAATCGGGCCATTTTCGGGCGCTCTTTCATGTCTTTGCCCGGTGGCAGCCCGAGGCCTATCGCAAGACTCAATTGCGGCACGTGGGTTTCGGAAAGATTTTGGGTGAAGATGGAAAGCCCTTCAAAACTCGTTCTGGGGATACGGTGCGACTGGCCGACCTCCTAGATGAAGCAGAGGAGCGAGCCCTGCAAGTGGTCACCGAGAAGCGGCCCGACTTGGAGGCTTCGGAACGTCGAGAAATTGCCCGGATCGTCGGTATCGGAGCCGTCAAGTGGCAGGACTTGTTGCCGAATCGGCAGAGCGACTACGTGTTCTCCTGGGATAAGATGCTGGCGCTCCAAGGTAACACCGCGCCCTACGTCCAGTATCAGTACACCCGGGCGGCGAAGGTGGTCCGCGACTCCGGTGCGCCGACAGCGGCCCAGCCCATCGCTTTGACGGAGCCCGCCGAGATCGCCTTGGCCAAGCATCTCATGAACTTGGGTTTCACGCTGCAAGCAGCCGCCGAGGAATGTCGCCCCAACTATTTGTGCAACTACCTCCACGAGTTGGCGGGCCTTTACAGCAGTTTCTATGAGGCGTGTCCCGTGCTGAAGGCCGAAGAACCGGCCCGTTCGACTCGCTTGGCCTTGTGCCGACTCAGCGCCCAAGTCCTGCGATTGGGCCTTGAGACGCTGGGCATCGAAGTCACCGAGAAGATGTGAGGCGGGCGGTGAACCAAGGGTGATGCTGCGCTAGAGACCGTGCGCTAGAGACCGCCGGGGTGCCTCGGGCGGTTTATCTTCGGGGATTGTTTCTCAGATGCTCGCGAATTTCCGTGAGAAACTCCTCACCGTAGTCTCGGAGTTTGCGTTCGCCGACGCCCGAGATGGTTAGGAATTCTTCATCGGTCGTGGGAAGGTCCCGAGCCATGAGTCGCAGCGAGTTGTCGCCAAAGACAATGTAGGGCGGAACACCCAAGCTGTCGGCCTGTGACTTGCGCAGGAGGCGGAGCTTCTCGAAGAGCAGTTCGTCGCAGTCGATGTCCCCAACCCGTTCGGCCTTGGGGCGAGATCGCTCCATGGGCTTGGTAAGGGTGATGCTCCGACGGTCCTTCAGGGCGGTCATGCCATCTGGGGTCATCTCCAAAATACTGAACTGCTCAGAGGTTTGCCGAAGGTATCCTAGGCGAACGAGTTCTCGCCCGATTGAGGCCCATTCATTGCGGCTCAACTCTGAGCCGATGCCGTAGGTGCTGAGCTTGTCGTGCCCCCACTGGATCACTTTTTCAGACTCGCTGCCGGTGAGCACCGCGATGACATGATTGAACCCGGTTCCAAATCCGCTCTTCTGGCGGATGCGGAAAACGCAGCTCAGAAATTTCTGGGCAGCCACCGTGCCATCCCAGGTGGAACGGGGAGTGAGGCAATTGTCGCAAGTACCGCAGTTGGGTTGCGGGTAGACCTCACCGAAGTAGCCGAGCAGACCAGCCCTTCGGCACTCGGAACTGTCGGCGTAGTGGCTGATTTGCTGGAGCTGTTCGCGCGCGATGCGCTGTTCTTCCGGGTCGGTTTTCTCGGCGATGAAGGCCGTTTGCTTAGCGACATCCCCAGGGCTGTAGAGCAAGAGGCATTCACCGGGCAGTCCGTCCCGCCCGGCCCGGCCCGTTTCCTGGTAATAGCCTTCGATGTTCTTGGGCAGATCGTGATGGATGACGAAACGGACATTGGGGTGGTTGATGCCC
>SYMJ01000016.1 GCA_005805505.1 Verrucomicrobiales bacterium
AAATTCTGGATGTCGAATTGACGGGTACAAAGTTTTTTTGGAGTCTTACTTTTTGTAAGATTGAGGGTTCGGGAAATTTAGTTTTGGAAATTTGAAGAGAACACAGCCATGAACAAGGCAGTATTGTTTGACAAAATCGAGGGCGAGCAGTTCCGCAAGGAACCCGCGAAATTCAACGTAGGCGATAGCGTCCGGGTGCACACCAAGGTCGTCGAGGGCGACAAGGAGCGCATTCAGATCTTCGCGGGTGTCGTGATTGGTGTCCGCGGTCGCGGCTTGAACCAAACCTTCACCGTCCGCCGTATTAGCTACGGCGAGGGTGTGGAGCGTATCTTCCCGACCCACTCCCCTCGCGTGGACAAGGTCGAAGTGGAGCGTCAGGGATCCGTGCGTCGCGCTAAGCTGACCTACCTCCGCGGCCGTATCGGCAAGGGAGCTATGGCAGTCAAGGAAAAGGACACGCTGACGACCGCTTGATCGGCACTCAGCTTCCTTTATCTCAAGAATCTTACGGGGTCCGGTGCCAAAGGTGCCGGACCCCGTTTCTATTAGCTTGGCAAGGGTGTTCCCTGTCGGTCTCTCCCTCGGGATTCGCAAGAGTTCTCCGCTCGGTCCTCTCGGGGCAAAATACGGGCAGAGAGGGCGAAATTGGGCATTCTGCCCCGCCGGTAATCACCCCATCGGAATTTGCCGGAAGAAACCCCAGAAAATAGGGGCCTTCGGGGTTGACACTCATCGTTTTTTGAAGTGCTGTGTGAGCTCACCTTCCCTCATTCCCGTGCTTACCATTCTTGGGCCTAAATCATCGTCTTGCGGCTTTTGCGACGGCGTCTCGCGGCGGGGGTTTTTGCGCATTGGTGCGTTGGGCATGGGTGGCGTCGGTCTTTCCTCGTTGCTTCGGGCGGAATCGTCGGTAGGGCTTCGTCCTGCGAGCCGATCCCACAAGGCGGTGATCCTCATTTTTTTGCCGGGTGGCCCCAGCCACCAGGACATGTTCGATCTCAAGCAGGATGCTCCGGCTGAGATACGGGGCGAATTCAATCCGATAGCCACGTCGGTGCCTGGGTTGCAAATCTGCGAGCATTTGCCGCGGATGGCGAAGGTGATGGATCGATGTACGCTGATCCGTTCGATGGTGGGCATGGAAGACCGTCACGAGTCCTTTCAAACCTACACGGGCCGCTTGAACCGGAATCAACCTCCGGGAGGCTGGCCGGCAATGGGGGCTCTGCTAGCAAAGCTTCAAGGTTCTGCCGATCCGGCTATTCCCGCCTCCGTCGGGTTGGCACCTAAAATGGGGCATGTCCCTTGGTCCGACAATGGCGTGGCCGGTTATCTGGGAGCGGCCTATGCGCCCTTTGAGATCAACAAGGGTGGAGGCAAGGATGATATGGTGCTCAATGGCATCACCTTGGATCGCCTCGCTGATCGCCGAACACTTCTAGGGGCCCTCGATGGCTTTCGTCGCGAGGTCGACACCAGCGGTCAGTTGGCCGGGGCTGATGCCTATACCCAGCAGGCTTTCGGCATCCTGACCTCCAGCCGTCTTATGCGTGCCCTGGATTTCAAGAACGAGGACCCCGCAGTCGTGGCCCGTTATGGCCAGGGAGACTCCCGCAATCGGGACGATGGGGCCCCGAAATTGATGGAACAGTTCTTGGTGGCCCGACGTCTGGTCGAGGCGGGGGCCCGTTGTGTCACTGTCGCCTTCAGTCGGTGGGATCATCATGGCGATAACTTTGGAGCGCTGCGTCAGGATCTTCCGCTGTTCGATCAGGGGCTCAGTGCGCTCATTACCGATCTCCACGAGCGGGGATTAGACAAGGATGTGTCCGTGTTGGTCGCCGGAGAGTTTGGACGAACTCCCACCATCAACAAGGATGGCGGTCGCGATCACTGGCCTCGTGTTGGCTTTTCGCTATTGGCCGGAGGCGGCCTCCGGCATGGGCAGGTGATCGGATCCACCGATCGATTGGGTGGCGAGGCCGATTCTCGACCGACCACCTTCGGTGAGGTTCATGCGACTTTGTACCATGCCATGGGGTTGGACGTGAACAAGGTGACCGTTCCGGATTTGAGCGGTCGTCCCCAATTTCTCGTCGACCCGGGGGTTCAACCCATGAAGGAACTGGTGGGATGACCCTGACCATTTATTCTCAGAACGGCTTGTTTTTGCGTGAACATGCCAGAAGTCCCTTCACGTCTGCCTAGCCATGTTGACCCTAGCCGGACCCTCCAACCGTTTTTGTGACGGGATCTCCCGACGGAGTTTTCTCCGCATTGGCGGATTGGGATTGGGCGGATTGAGCTTGCCTCAGTTGCTGCAGGCTGAGGCGGCTTCCGGGCTCCGGTCCAACCACAAGGCCGTGATCATGGTGTACCTGCCGGGCGGGCCGCCCCACCAAGACACCTTTGACCTCAAGATGGATGCGCCGGCGGAGATTCGCGGCGAATTCCGCCCAATACCGACCACCGTCCCTGGGTTTCAGATTTGTGAGCATCTGCCGCTTCTGGCCAAGCAGGCCCAGCGGTATGCGGTGATTCGTTCGATCAGCGACGCCATTGATGACCACTCCGATTTCATGTGCCAGACGGGTCGGCGCAAGGCCGGTCAGCCACCCGGAGGATGGCCGACCTTTGGTGCCAGCGTCTCCCGAGTGCTAGGTACGACCAATGACTCGGTCCCGGCCTTCGTGGGTATGGAACCGCGGATGCAGCATCGGCCCTACAATGCTGCCAATGCGGGCTATGCCGGGATTTCACACGATGCTTTTCGCCCAGCGGCCGACGCCAAGTCCGACATGGTGCTCAATGGCATCACCACCGATCGCTTGGCTGATCGTCGGGCCTTGCTCACCTCTTTCGACCGTTTCCGTCGCGAGGTGGATGCCAGTGGTCTCATGGCCGGTGTGGATGGGTTCAATCAGCAGGCCTTCGGCATGCTGACCTCGAGTCGCCTGTTGGAGGCGCTGAATGTCGAGAAAGAGCCTGCCGCCGTCCGGGAACGCTATGGCAAAGGCGATCCCAAGGTGCATGGCGATGCAGCTCCCATGCTCAATGAGCAGTTCTTGGTCGCTCGCCGATTGGTGGAGGCCGGAGCCCGATTCGTCACCGTGGCCTACGGCTTCTGGGATTATCACGGCAACAATTTTGGCAACGCCCGCAATGACCTGCCTTTATTGGATCAAGCCCTCAGCGCTCTCATTGCCGACTTGCACGATCGAGGGCTCCAAAATGATGTCAGCGTCATCGCTTGGGGCGAGTTTGGTCGGTCGCCCACGATTAATAAGGATGGCGGTCGCGACCATTGGCCTCGAGCCAGCTGCGCCCTCCTGGCCGGTGGCGGCATGAAGGTAGGGCAGGTGATCGGGGCTACCGATCGTCTGGGTGGCGAACCCAGCGAGCGGCCGGTCCAGTTCGGTGAGGTGTTCGCCACGCTGTACCAGAACCTGGGTATCGATGTGAACAAGGTCACGCTTCCGGACCTCACCGGTCGTCCTCAGTTCTTGGTCCCCGAGGGATGTCAGCCCATGCGGGAGTTGGTTTCTTAATAGGGTTTTCTTCCATGCACATTTCACTCGATTTCATGAACTCTTCCTCGATGGTGGTGGCCCATTCCAAGGCTTCCCAAGTGGCCCAGCGGGCCCTTCTGGGAGCGATGACATTGCTGGTGGCTTTCGTGGTCGGCAGCCCCGGCGTGCTCAAGGGCGCAACGCTCGAGTTGCACTATCGGGCCGGAGCGGGTGAGTTGGTTCTCGATTCTCAGGATGCCCGGCAGCAATTGCTGGCCACCTTGAATGGCGCTCAGGATATCAGCCGTGAGGTGAGTTGGAGCGTGGAGCCTGCGGGCATTGTCCGGCTCGATACCACGGGCCGCGTTATCCCGGTGGCCGATGGGGCGGCGGTGATTTCGGCCAAGAGCCGCGACGGCGTGACGGCGCGACTTCCGGTCCGTGTCATTCATGCGGGTCAGCCGGCGCCGCTGCATTTTGCCAACCAGATCGTTCCGATTTTCACCAAGAATGGCTGCAACGGTGGCGGGTGCCATGGCAAGGCGGCTGGCCAGAATGGGTTTCGCCTCTCATTGCTCGGCTTCGAGCCAGACGAAGACTACGAACACTTGGTTCGCGAAGCCCGTGGGAGACGTCTGTTTCCGGCCGATCCGCCCCGATCCATGCTCGTGACCAAGGGGACGGCCGAAATGCCACACGGCGGCGGCAAGCGCCTAGAAATCGGTTCGGATGACTACCGCCGGTTGGTGCGCTGGATCGCTCAGGGCATGCCGGCGGGCAAGACCAACGCGGCGACTGTCCAGCGGCTCGAAGTTTTCCCATCAGCGCGGACGTTGGCACTGAATGGTGAGCAGCAGTTGGTCGTGACGGCCCACTACTCGGATGGTTCCACCGAAGACGTTACCCGCAGTTCTCTCTTTGAGCCCAACGACAAGGACATGGCTTCGACCGATGCCAATGGTTTGCTCAAGATCTTCAATCAGCCCGGTGAGTTTGCTGTGATGGTGCGCTACCAGGGTCAAGTGGCCACTTTCCGCGCCACGATTCCTCTCGGGGCCCCTGTGGATCGATTGCCACTGGCCAAAAACTTCGTCGACGAGTTGGTTTTCAAGCAACTCAAACAGGTGGGCATGCCCCCGAGTGAAATTTCCGACAAGTCCACCTTCTTGCGCCGGGTCACGCTCGATATTGCCGGTCGATTGCCCACCCCCGATGAGGTTCGGGCTTTCGAGGCTGACACGGCCCCGGGGGATCGGGATCGGGTGATTGACCGACTGGTCGCCTCGACGGATTACGCCGATTACTTTGCCGGAAAGTGGGCGGCTCTGCTTCGCAACAAGCGCAGCGAGCCGAAGCATGCCCGCGGCACCATCGTCTTCCACGCCTGGGTCCGTGACAGTCTGGCGGTTAATAAGTCCTACGATCGGTTCGTTCGGGATTTGCTGACGGCCTCGGGCGAAGTTTCGGAGAATCCCCCTGTGGCTTGGTTCCGTCAGGTCCGCACCCTTCAGACCCAGTTGGAGGACGTTTCCCAATTATTCCTCGGCCAGCGGATGCAGTGTGCTCAGTGCCACCATCATCCGTATGAAAAGTGGAGTCAGGCCGACTACTGGAGCTTTGGGGCGGCCTTCTCGCAGGTCTCCTACAAGCCGGGTGTGCAACCCGGCGAAGAGATCGTCATTCACCGTCGTGGTGAGGCTAAGGCGACCAATAAAAAGAATGGCCAGGCCATGAAGCCCGCCGCCCTGGGACAGTCGGCCTTTGACATGAGTGTCGACGATGATCCCCGGGTGTTCTTGGCGGATTGGATGACGTCGCCCAAAAACCCCTGGTTTGCCAAGGCGCTGGTCAATCGCTACTGGAAGCATTTCTTTGGACGAGGCTTGGTTGATCCGGAGGACGACATGCGCGACACCAATCCTCCGAGTAACCCAGAATTGCTCGATGCCTTGGCCGCCCACTTTGTGGCCAGTGGGTTCGATTTGAAGGAACTGGTGCGCACCTTGACCCGCAGCACCACCTACCAGTTGAGCGCCGAGCCCAATGCCTACAACGCCAAGGATCGCCACCATTTCTCACGCTTTTATCCGCGGCGTTTGCCGGCCGAGGTCTTGCTGGATTCGGTGAACACGCTGACGGGTGGACGCAGCCAGTTCGAAGGGCTTCCGGCGGGCACGCGAGCCATCTGTCTTCCGGACAACAGCTTCAATGCCCAAAGCTACTTCCTGACCGTCTTCGGGCGGCCGGAGGGAAGCAGTGCCTGCGAATGCGAGCGCAGCATGGAAGCCTCTCTCA
This sequence comes from Verrucomicrobiales bacterium, assembly GCA_005805505.1. Classification (GTDB taxonomy): domain Bacteria; phylum Verrucomicrobiota; class Verrucomicrobiia; order Limisphaerales; family UBA9464; genus SXXZ01. The sequence continues at coordinate 5,808 of SYMJ01000016.1, forward strand.
GCCAGAGCTTGCACTTACTCAATTCCAAGGACATCCAGTCCCGATTGAGTGCTGACGATTCCCGCCCGGCGCGGCTCCAAACCGACACCCGGACAGATCCGGTCAAGGTGGGTGAACTGTATGAGTTGGCCTACGCACGTTCCCCATCGGTCGAGGAAGTTCAGCGGGCCACCGAATACTTGGCACGCAAGGCTGGGGCTTCCAAACCGGGCAAAGATGCTGCCGAGACCGAGGTCCTCCGGGTTAAAGCGCGCCGCGAAGCCTGGGAGGATCTCAGTTGGGCACTCCTGAATACCAAGGAATTTCTCTTCAACCACTGACGCATGTCGCGGGTTTCTTGGGGTCATAAGATCACCGCTGGGTGGTTGTTAGTTGGGTGGTTGTCCATGGCGACTGCCTGGGCGCAGTTGCCACTAGCCAAACTCAACACGGTGTTTCCGCTGGGCGGCGCGGCCGGGTCCATCGTGGAGGTGGCGCTCAGCGGATCGGATCTCGATGAGGCGGACGGATTAATATTCTCGGATCCGCGAGTGACCGCCACTCCCGTGCCCGGAACTACTGATCGATTTCGAGTCCAGTTGCCGGCTGAACTCTCTGAAGACCGGATCGATCTCCGGGTTCGGGGTCGCTACGGGGTGTCCAATCCGAGGGCCTTTGCAGTAGGGATGCCGGGAACGGAGCTGCGTTGGACCCAGGCTCCTTTGTCGCCGGCCCAGGCCTTCGAGTTGCCGTTGGAGACGGTGGTCAATGGGCGTGTGGGTGCTCAGGAAGTTCTGTGGTTTCGGTTCCAGGGCGAAGCAGGCCAGGCTTTGGGAGTTCGGGTGGAAGCTCGTGAACTGGATTCGAAGTTGGTGGCCGACCTGGCGTTGACCGATGCCTCGGGTGCCGAATTATCCCGGGTGCGTCGCCGGGAGTCGTTTAATTTTCGGCTGCCTGTCCGCGGTGTCTACCTCGTGCGATTGAATGATTCTCTCTACCGGGGCGGCGATACCCACGGTTTTCGGCTGAAGTTGACCGCGCGCCCGAGTGTGGCGTTCGCCGTGCCGCAGGTGCTGCAGGCGGGGCGTTCCCAACGGACTATCGTATATGGGCATCGTTTGCCCGGTGGCCAAGCTTCCCGGGTCTTGGGAGCCGATGGGGAACCGATGGAGCAGCGGGAATTGGAGATCGTGGCGCCGGCCGAGCCGGCTCAGCCATCCGCCTTGGTGGGCACGCTGGGGCAACCGTCGGCGACTCCGTTGGCCTTGGGGTCCTGGCTTTGGCGGGGCTCCGACGGCGTGGTGCCGATGCAGCCGGTGCCGTTCGGCCTTACGGCACTTCCGGTGGTGGCCGGTGCTTCGACGGGACTGGTCTCCGTGACGCTGCCTTGTGAATTCTCCGCCCTGTTCCCGGCCCGAGGGCATTCGAGTGGGGTGAGCTTCGAGGCAAAGAAAGGTGACGTGTTCTGGGTGGAGCTGACCTCGGAACGCTGGGGACATCCGGTCGATCCAATGGCATTCGTTCAACGGGCCAAGACCCCGGAGGCTGCCGCTAAGGCTCCGGTTTGGGTGGACGTGTTGGAGTTGGCCGATACCGAGCAAAATATAGGCGATCGGGAGTTTCCTACCGCCCATCGGGATGCCGCTGCCCGCTGGGAGGTGCCCGAGTCCGGTCAGTATCGTATCCTCGTGCGCGATGGGTTTCGACGGAGCGATGGGACTGCACAATATCCCTACCGGCTTAGCCTTCGCCGGGAAACTCCGGATTTCCAATTGGTGGTCTTCCCGATCCCGCCAGCCCGTGCGGGTGAGGATCGCAGCATTCCGGTGCACCCCTCGGTCCTTCGGCGCGACCAGACACTGGCTTTCCGCGTGGTTGCATTCCGCCAAGACGGCTTTCAGGGCGAGATTGAATTGAGTGCCAGCAACTTGCCTCCGGGCGTTCGGGCTTCCTCCACGCGGATTTTGGCCGCTCAAAACATGGGGATACTGCTGCTGAGCGCTTCAGCGGAGGCCTCAGGCGTGGCACCATGGCAGTTGGTGGGCAAGGCGTCGGTGGGTTCGGCGAAACAAACCAGGGTCGCGTCGGTTGCCTCGGTGGTCTGGCCTATCATCGATTACAATATTGAGAATCCAGTGGTCCGTCGTTCTCGCGGTTCGGGCCTCGGCGTGGTGACCCAAGAGTTGACTCCAGTGACGATTCGAGTCGGAGCCGCCACGGGATCGGTCGATGGAGCTACTTGGAAATTCCCGCTGCAAATTGAACGGCGTGGGGAGTTTCAAGGGGCCTTCAAATTGAAGGCCGTGGGACAAACTGCGTTGGACAAGGTTCAGGAGATGAGTGTTCCGGAAAAGGCCACCAACGTGGTGGCCGAGTTGTCTTTGGGCGAGGCTCGACTCCCATCGGGAACCCACACGCTCTGGCTGCAGGGGAGCCTGATTGGGAAATACCGTCAGGCACCCGAAGCCTTAGTGTCGGCCGAGGCGGAGTTGAAGGCGGCCGAGCAGGCGTTGTCGGCCGCTAAGCCGGAAGGGAAGGCCGCCGCCGAAACCCGCAAGAAGGAAGCCGAGGCCCGTCGCAAGGCCGCTGAAGAAAAGGCCAAGCCCCGCGATCTGACCCTGGCCATTTGGTCGGAGCCCTTCAATGTGACGGTGGGTAGCGTCGCTAAGCCGGAGGTCAAACCGTGAAGTCCTTGAACAGTCGTCGATGGGGATGGTGGACCGCCTGGGCCATCACTCTCGGGTGGGCCGCGATCAATTCGGTGTCAGCCGCCGTCAATCCAATCCCTATACGCAACCCGGTCGATGGCACGAATGCCGCGGTTGGCTTCCAGAAAGACATCCTCCCGATTTTTCAGGCAAACTGCCTCCCGTGCCATAATCAGACCCGTGCCAAGGCAGGACTAAATTTGGAGACTGCGGCTTCACTCTTGCGCGGGGGCGACACCGGTCCTGGCGCGGTGTCCGGGAAACCGGCCGAGAGTCTGGTTCTCAAGTCCGCAGCGCATCAGGTCGAAGACTTGGTGATGCCGCCGGCGGGCAACAAATCCAATGCCCGGGATTTGACTCCCGAAGAGTTGGGGATGCTTTGGCGCTGGATCGAGCAGGGTGCCAAGGCCGATCGGGCCGTCGTGGTGGAACCCGCGTGGAAGCCGATTTCCACCGAATGGAAATCTAGTTTTGCTGTGGCCCTCGATTCCGAGGGCGGCACGGTGGCGGTTGCTCGGGCCAATCGGGTCAGCGTGATAGAGGTGGCCACGGGCAAAACGGTGGGGCGCTTGCAAGATCCGTCCCTCGATGGGGCCAGCCAGCGCGATGTGGTTGGAGCGTTGGCATTCAGCCTTGATGATCAATGGCTGGCGACGGCCGGATTCCGCGAGGTGCGTTTGTGGCAACGGCGTCCGGTGACCGTTGAGTCGATGGTGTCCATTCCTGCCAAGTCGTCTTGGGTGGCGGCCGCATTTTCGCCGGATGGTACTACGGTGGCCTCGGTGACGGCCTCGGGAATTCTGGAAGTCCGTTCCAATCCGTGGCCGCGTGTACTGGGTACAGGGTCGCTGAAGGGGGCGTCGCCGAGCACGTCGTTGTCGAAAGTTCGGCTTGGGTGGTCTCCCGATGGGCGCTGGTTGGCGGTCGTCTCCGGTCGTGAGTGGTGGAACGTTTCGATCACGAAGACGGGGCTATCGTTTTCCAAGGCGATGGCACTGCCGGTCGAACCGACAGGAATGGCCTGGGTTCCTGGAGAAGATCAATGGTGGGTGACCTATGGCTCTTCCCATGCGGCTCAGCGGTTGCGACGAACCGGTGATGGCTCGGGAAGCGGGAACTGGGTGCTCGAAGCCGCTCCCGGAATCCCTTCAGCGGTAAGCATACTAGCGGCGGACACCGCGACGGGAGGTTCACTTTGGTTGTCGGATTCCAATGGGGTCGTCCAAAAATGGACTCAAGGTTCGGCCACTCAGCGGCGGTTGTCCGCTCCGGTCCGGTCTTTGCTTTGGGATCGATCGGGATCCAATGGAATCGCACTTCTGGCGGACGGCTCCGCGGAGACGATCTTCCGCACTCTTTCCCTCACCAATGGGGCCCGCATGGCAGGCGATCCTCGACTCTCTGCTGAGGTGGCGCGGGAGGAGGCGGAGTTAGGGCGGAGTAAGTTGGAATTGACCGCGGCAGGAACTTGGATCCAAGAGGCCCAAACGGCGGTAACCAACGCTCAGACCGCTTTGAGCAAAGCGCGTGAGAAACGGGATCTTGCTGCAAAAACGCTTTCTGAGCGGGAGAAGGAATGGTCGGACCAAAATGCCCTCGCTGCCACGGTCACTCGGGAACGGGATTCGGCTGCTGCTGAATTGACCAAGATCCAGGCGGAATCCCAGGAGGCCAGCAATTCCGTGCAGCAGGCGACCGCCCTGGCCAAGGGATCGCCTGAATTAGCGTTGAAGGCCTTGGACGATGTCATCGCGAAGGCTGTGGTGTTGGGCCGGCGCAAGGCTGCGTTGGAGCGGGCCGAAATCGAAGTGCCGCCGCGTCGCAAGAAGGCTGAGGAGCAATTGGCGGCCGCTCAGAAAAAAGCAGGCGAGCTGAAGGGGACGCTCGACAAGGCTCGTATCGCGGCCGAAGGCACTGTGCAAGATGTTGTCCTCGCGGAGAAAAACCTCGCAACGACGACGGCTTCCGTGGCCTCGACCCAGGCCGAAAAGACGGTGGCTCAGGAGCGGGTGAGTCGGTCGGAGGCCCGGATTCAGGCGCTTCAGGCTCAATGGAATCGATCCAAGTCCCAACCCTTCCAAAGTGCAGCCGTGTCCCCCTCGGGGGGGGCGCTGTTAACGGTGGGTGCCGATGGATTATGGACCCAGTGGCATTCGGACCTCGGCAGAGCCGTGAACACCTTTGCTGTCGGTCAAGGAGCGCCGCTGGCATTGGTGGCTCTGAGTGACGACGAGTTTTTGGCCGCGTTCCCGGATGGCCTCAGCCGTGTCCAGACTGCACGCCCGTGGTTCCTTCGGCAGACCTTGGCCGGGACACCCCTGGCTCCGGCCTTTGCTGACCGTGTCAATGCTCTGGCCTTCAGTCCGGATGGCACCCTGTTGGCGACCGGTGGCGGTGAGCCCTCGAGGTCCGGCGAAGTTAAATTGTGGAAGCTGCCCGATGGCTCGGTAGCCCAGGATTTAGGAAGCCTGCACAGCGATGCGGTGACTTCATTGGCGTTCTCACCGCGCGGTGACCGCTTGGCCAGCGCCGGGGCCGATCGATTCGCCAGGATCACCGTGCTGACGACCAATAAACCCCGCTTCAATCTGGAAGGACACACCCACCATGTCATTGGAGTGGCTTGGGCTCCCGACAGCAGTGTCTTGGCGACCGCTGGAGCCGAGGGAACGGTCAAGTTGTGGAATCCTCGCACGGGTGAACGTCGCAAAAATATCGAGGGCTTTGGCAAAGAGGTGACCGGACTTCAGGCAGCCGGTCAGGCCTTGCGATTTGTGGCTGTGAGTGGGTCGGGCAAGGGTCGCGTGTTCAAGGCCGATGGTGAGACACTTCGGGACCTAGCCGCTGTACCTGAGTACCTCCAGGCTCTCTCGGTGAGTCGCAATGGACGGTGGGTCGTGGGTACCGATGATCGCGGAATTGTTCGTGTCTGGGATGCCGAGACGGGTCAACTGAGACAGAGTTGGGAGCCGTGAACCGCAAACCCTGTGAGACTTGTTTGCGATACCTCGTCTGTGTTCGTCACCTTGCTTTGACCCAGCGCATCGAATCTGCATCCTAGACATCAATCCTCCATGTACCTCGCCGAACTCACTTCGCCCCAGTTGGCCGCCTTGCCGCGCGAGACGCCGATTATTTTCCCCATCGCCGCGCTGGAGCAGCACGGGGGGCATTTGCCGGTGCTCACCGACACCCAACTCGTGGGTGAGGTCGTGCGTCGGACCGAGTTGGCGCTGTCTCAACAGGTCGTGTTCGCTCCGGTGCTCTGGCTGGGTAATTCGGATCATCACCTCGATTTTCCGGGGACCCTCTCGGCGTCGCCTCGTCCGTATTTAGACCTGCTCGTGGGCCTTGCGGAGAATGTGCTGAGGCATGGATTCAAGCGGGTGATCTTCCTTAATGGCCACGGAGGCAATGATGTCCCGGGCCGTCAGGCAGTCTTTGAATTGCGCCAACGTCACCGGGACACGGAGGGGTTGCTGCTCCTCATGGCAACTTACTGGAGCCTGGGTGGAAGGCCCTTCGAGCGGTCCGTGCCCGGGGGGTGGGTGCAGCAGGAAATGGGGCATGCCTGTGAGTGGGAGACCTCGATGATGCTGCGATTGGATCCCGCCAAGGTGGGGGCCTTCGGCTCGCTCGATCCGGTGGATGCGACCCCTCCTTTCCACCCAGCCCATCGGGGTTGGGTCACCCGCGAACGGACCTCCACTGGCCACAGTGGTCAGCCCGCGGCTGCGTCGCAGGAAAAAGGTGAGGTGCTCTTCGAAGTGTTCTCCTCCGATGTGGTCCGCTTAATCGAGCGGGTCCGCCGGTGGGACGGAGTCTCCTGGTCGGAAGCATAAGGTGCCATGACCGCCCTTCCTCCATCGGGTTCGCGCGGGGCCGTCTGGAAGTGGTCGGTGTGCGGGATGTTGTTGCTGGCCTCGGCGATCAATTACATGGACCGGCAGACGTTGTCTGGGCTGTCGGTGCGAATTACTCAGGAGTTTGGCATGACCAAGACCCAGTATGGTCAGGTCGAGGCGGTCTTTGGTTATTCCTTCGCCGCGGGATCTTTGGTTTTCGGGTGGATGGCCGATCGCTTTGCGGTGCACCGCGTTTATGCCGCCGTGCTGGCGCTCTGGTCGCTGGTCGGGATGAGCACGGGTTGGGCTCAAAATCATCAGGACCTCCTGATTTTTCGCGGTCTGCTCGGTTTTTTCGAGGCCGGGCATTGGCCCTGTGCGGTGCGTATCACCCGTTCGCTGCTCGATGAGCGACAGCGCTCGCTGGGCAATGGCCTGCTCCAGAGTGGCGCGACTGTCGGGGCGATCCTCACCCCCTTGGTATTACCGTTGTTGCTCGGAGTCGGATCTGCCGACGGTACGGGTGCTTGGCGTCCTCCATTTTTCTTGTTGGGTGCGGTCGGGTTGCTGTGGCTGATCCCCTGGTTGGCCTTGGTGCGTTCCGGTGATTTGCGTTCCGGGGCGGAATCCGTGGCGGCGTCAGGATCCTCGGCCACGCCTTTTCTGAAAGTGCTCTTCAGCGGTCGGATGTTGGCGATCATCGGGGTGGTGGCCTGCATTAACACGACCTGGCAAGTGCTGCGGGCTTGGTTGCCGATGTTCTTGCAGAAGGGTAGGGGCTATTCTGAGACCGAAGCCCTTCACTTCAACTCGGCCTTCTTCGCGGCGGCCGATGTGGGGTGCCTGGGGGCCGGTGCCCTTGCGGTGGCCTTGGCCCGTCGAGGTCGGACGCCCTCGGGCGCGCGGTTTCTGGTGTTTGCCGGCTGCGCCCTCCTGTGCTGCGGGACCGTTGCGGTGCCTTGGTTGGGGCGAGGGCCTTGGCTGATGGTCGTGTTGTTGGCCATCGCCGCGGGATCGCTGGGTGTGTTTCCGCTCTACCACACCTTCACCCAGGATCTTTCCGAACACCATCAAGGCAAGATCACCGGAGCCGCAGGCGTTGCGGCCTGGATCCTTCCGGCCCAAGCCCAAATGCTTTTCGGAATATCTGCTGACCGTCTGGGAACGATGGATCCCGGTCTGGTGGCAGCCGGGCTCCTGCCCATTCTGGCTTTGCCTCCGCTTTGGTACCTCCACCGACTCAAGACACGAACCCTCCAATGAACACGGCCCTCTCCCGCAGACAGTTCCTCGCCACCGCCGGTACCGTCGCCGGAACGACCGTCCTAGCACCCGCGGTCTGGGCATCGAAGGTTCCGAGGCCTGCTCGCAAGAGGATCGCCTTAATTGCAACGGAGGTTCGCTTGCACTCCCATGCCCAGCATTTCATCGATCGGCTCCTCTTGGGCTATGTCTGGGAGGGAGGTTGGCGGAAACCGGAGGTGGATTTGGTGTCATTGTACGTCGACCAGTTCCCGGAAAAGGATCTGGCCCGCGGGACGGCAGCCCGTCATGGCGTTCCCATCTTTTCGAGCATCGCCGAGGCGCTGACGTTGGGAACCGGTCGGTTGGCCGTGGATGGCGTGGTGATTATCGGTGAGCACGGTCAGTATCCCAAAACTGACTTGGGTCAGACGCTCTATCCTCGCTACCGGTTCTTCAAGGAGGTGGTCCGGGTGTTCGAGGCTTCGGGCCGCAGCGTGCCCGTGTTCAACGACAAGCACCTCTCTACCAATTGGCGTGAATGCGTAGAAATGGTGGAGGACGCCCGCCGCCTTAAGTTCCCGTTTCAGGCGGGTTCTTCGCTGCCGGTCACCAAACGAATGCCGCCCACGGAAATGCCCTTGGGCACTCCGCTGTCGGAAAGCCTTGTTGCCGCCTACGGGGGAGCCGATAGCTACGACATCCATGGCTTGGAGACCGCGCAATGCATGTCGGAGCGGCGCAAGGGGGGCGAAGTGGGGATTCGCCGAGTCCACGGGCTCCGAGGAGCGGCCTTTTGGGAGGCGTTGAGTCGCAGGGATTCCACTCGGCGTCTCTTGGAGGCAGCGTTGGTTCGCAGCCACAACCTGCCGGTCCGCGACGGCTATCCTTCAGCCCCGGTGAGTCTGGACTGGGCTCGGGAAGTCTTCCCAGAGGCCTGGGGCTACTTCATTGATCACCGCGACGGGTTCCGGACCACCTTGGCGATGCTCGCTATCCGCGACTTCAACTATGCCGGTCTGAATGCCAAGACAGGGCAAATCACCTCGTGCCAGATGTACTTGCCGATGCCCACTCACGGGTCGTCCACGGCCGACTTCTTCAATCCGCAAATCCGCCACATCGAACGGATGGTCTTAGAACGTCGCCAACCGTATCCGTTGGAGCGCACCTTGCTCACCTCCGGAATGACTTTGGCGGGGGTAGAATCCTTGCATCGGGGTCAACCCGTCGAGACCCCAGAGATGGCCGTCCGCTACCGGGTTGGAGACGAATCCTTTTTCTGGAGAGATTGAGCCAGAGAGATAGGGTTTTCTGGGTTTTGTTGGGAAATCCACCGGATGGAACGGACCGGCGATCATCACTGTTCCAGGAGTGACTCCAACTGTGGTGGATGTTACGCATTCGTTACCGCGGGATTGAATTTGCACGGAAGCTGCTAATTCCGTGCTCAGCCGGAACGATCCAACGGAATTGTTCCCGCCAAGCCCTGTTCAATCGTCGTTTGTCACAGGGCTCAAAACGGGTATGCGGCTGCAATTTTGGTATTAAATCATGAACTGGAAGTTTCGAACGGGTGCGACCCTGGGTTGCTGGGTGTTGATGGCTATTCTGGGCTGGCTGCCGGTTCACGGCGGCACCCTTCTGAGGGAGGTGTTCAGCGACATTCCGGGTGTGACACTCGATGCGCTGACCAACAACCCGGCTTTTCCCAATAAGCCGACGTCCACGAACATTATTACGGATTTTTTCGAGGCCCCCACCGATGTGGCCGAGAATTATGGACAACGGTTGCGGGGCATCTTCACGGCCCCACTGAGTGGCAAGTACACCTTCTGGATTGCTGCCGATGACTACGCCGGACTGTTCCTGAGTACCGACGCCGGTCCGGATAAGGCCCGTTGGATCGCAGGGGTCCTGGGTTGGCCCCCCCCACGCCAGTGGGACAGCCTGCCCGAGCAAAAAAGCGCCCCGATCACCTTGGTTGCGGGTTCTCGCTATTACATTGAAGCCCTCCAGAAAGAAGGCGGCGGTGGGGACAATTTGGCGGTCCGATGGGTGCGCCCAGACGGAGTGGACCAGGGGCCCATTCCTCTCGACCACTTTGTCGCCTGGGGTCTAAAGCCCGAGGCGCCGCGGATTTCCCAACAACCCGTGGCCCTCACGGTCGATGAACGCGGTTCAGCCACCTTCACCGTGGCGTACGACAACCCCGGTGGGGCCGACGTGTTTTGGAAGCGGGGCGGTAACCTCATTCCCAATGCCACGGGCGCGAGTTACACGTTGGATCCGGTGCGTTGGGCGGATAATGACGCTTCATTCCAAGCCTTTCTGACCAATGCCTTAGGTTCTACCCAGTCCGTCGCGGTGACCTTGACGGTAACCCCCGACACGGTCGATCCAGAGGTTCGGCGAGTGTACAATGTGGGGCTGACCAATGTGGTCATCGAGTTCAGCGAAGCCGTGACGATTCCTGCGGGAGCGGTGAGTGAAGCCTTTCGAATCGATGGAGGGGTGAGCGTTCAATCAGCGGCGTTGGGAACCAATCCGACGCTGCTCGTTTTGGAGGTGAGCGGGCTCGTGGAATCCACCCGATACCGGCTCACCCTCAATGGCATTCGTGACCAGTCGGCGCGCGCCAATGCGTTAATTTCCAACACCGAGCGTGAGTTTTTTACGACGGAATTGTTTCCGGTGAATCTGGGCGGCAACGACGCCCGGGCCACGCTGGTTCAATGGGTCTCCCGAGGTGGTTTTGATGTTTCGGCCCGCGGTGGGGACATTAGTGGCACGACCGACTCGGCCGGATTTGCCGCACAGTCGCTGACCGGCAACTTCGACCTTCGGGTTCGCGTGGACGGGCTCACCGTGACCGACCCTTACATGACGGCTGGATTAGTCATCCGCTCCAGTGCGGACGCCAATGCGACCTTCGCCGGAGCCTTTGCTGGATCGCCCTCCGTGGGTTGCTTCTTTCGCAATCGCCCTTCCAGCGGCGCCAATGCCCCAATGACCGCACCTCGGGGTGGATATCCGGTGAATTACCCGCAGACGTGGCTGCGATTGCGCCGCGCTGGGACGTCTCTCGCCGGATTTGGTTCGTTCGACGGTACGAACTGGACCGCGCTGGGGTCCGCGTCCATTTCCATGCCCAATACGGTGCAAGTGGGTCTGACTGTGGGCGGACGCGATACCAATGCCGTCGCAGTGGTGCGATTCCGCGACTACGGCACCGTGTCCGAAGCCAACGAGGTGACGTATCTGCCTCAACGGGAAGGGTTGGGACTTTCCAGTCGGCGGACTCGGATCGTCTTCAGTGAAATTCAGTACCATCCGCAGACGCTTCCGGGGAGCCCTGGGTTGGAGTTCGTCGAGCTTTACAATGCGGGGGATGTGTTTGAAGACCTTTCCCGCTGGAAGATCGAAGGGACAGTCCGCTTCCAGTTTCCGGAAGGATTCCGCCTGGGGGCTGGTCAGTTCGTGGTCGTGGCCAAGGATCCGGCCACCTTGATGGAACGTTATGGGATTCGGGATGTTCTGGGCCCCTATTCGGGCAGTTTCAATGAATCGGGAGGGCCGCTCGAATTACGGGATGAGATGGGCGCTCAGAAGTTGGCGACCGATTTCGGAACCCGCGATCCCTGGCCTGCCGCCGCCAATGGTTCGGGGCACTCACTGGTCTTGGCCAACCCCAGCTATGGCGAGGCCGATCCGCGCGCGTGGGCGATCAGCGCCGTACGCGGTGGAAACCCTGGCCAGATGGATGCTCAGCCGCCGGTGGATCCCGCTTCAAAAGTGGTAATGAATGAAGTGCTGGCCCATACCGACCTGCCTCAACTCGACACGGTGGAGCTTTACAATGGCAGCAGCCAACCGGCGGACGTGTCGGGCTGTGTGTTGACCGATGATGTTCAAACCAACCGATTCCGGATTCCAGCCGGTACGGTGCTGGTGCCGGGAGGATTTCTGGTACTGGACGAGAAGGTTCTCGGTTTTCGGTTGAGCGCTGCGGGCGAGAGCGTTTGGTTGATCAGCTCTAATGGACTGCGGGTCCTCGACGTTGTTCGCTTTGGGGCTCAAGAAAATGGGGTGGCTTCGGGTCGCACTCCCGACGGGGCTTCGGGTTGGAGACGATTGGAATCCTTCACACCCGGAAAGGCCAATGCGCCACGCCGGGTCGAGGACGTGGTGCTCAATGAGATCATGTACCATCCCATTTCGGACGATGACGCTGATGAGTTTGTCGAAGTGCACAATCGATCTTCCCAACCGGTGGATTTAGACGGTTGGCGTTTGGAACACGGTGTCTCCTACACATTTCCGGCAGGTGCTTCGATTCCGGCCGGAGGATATGTGGTTGTGGGTCGGAATGTGGAACGCCTCCGGGCCAACCACACTCCATTGACTGCCGCCAATTCCTTCGGCAATTGGTCGGGTTCGCTGCGGAATTCCGGGGAGCGTTTGTCCCTGTCCAAGCCAGACGAAATCCTCAGTACCAACTCGGTGGGGCAGGTGTCCAGTGACACGATTCACATCGAAGTTTCCACGGTGGATTATCGGGATGCGGGTCGCTGGGGCCAATGGTCTGGCGGCGGCGGTTCCTCCATGGAGTTGGTGGATCCTCGCGCCGATCCCCTCCGGGCTTCCAGTTGGGCGGATTCGGATGAAACAGCCAAGGGCGAGTGGCAGCAGTTCACCCTGACCGATACCCTCCGCTTCAGCACCCAGCCTGCCTCGCGTTTGCAGTTGGGCATGTTGGGGGCGGGGGAATGCCTTTTGGATCAGTTGGAGGTCCTCAATGCCGCCGGGACCGTGATTGTCACCAATGGTGGGTTCGAGGTGGGCTCAGGCACCGCCGCCAATGGGTGGTCGTTTTTGGGACATCACCGCCGCTCACGGATCGAATCGACCGGAGCCTTTGATGGAAGTCGTGTTTTGCACGTCATCGCGCCGGGCGATTTGGACGCAGGTCGGAACTGCATCCGCGCTCCGATATCCGGGGGGCTAAATGATGGGGCCCGAATGACCGTGCGGGTGCGCGCCCGATGGCAGGCGGGCTGGCCGGAGGTGCTGTTCCGGACCCGCGGTGGCGGATTCGAAATGATCGCTCGACTGCAAGTGCCCCGCAACCTGGGCACACCGGGATTGCCCAATAGCCGCAAGGTCAACAATGCCGGTCCGTCCATCGATCTGGTTCGTCACACGCCGGCAGTCCCCGCAGCCGGGCTACCCGTGGTCGTCACGGCACGGGTCTCCGATGCGGACGGGCTGAGTTCGGTGAGTTTGCGTTTCCGCACCGTCGAGACGGCCGCTTTCTCTTCGGTGGCCATGCGCGACGATGGTGCGGGAGGCGACGCGCTTGCGGGCGATGGCATTTGGTCGGGCACCTTGAATGGTCGGGGCTCGGGTGAGTTGGTGCAGTTCATTGTCGAGGCCTTTGACAATGCCACGTCCACGGCCTCGAGCATTTTCCCGTCAGGAACGGTGTACGCCGGTTTGCCTGCGGTCAGCGGAGCCAATATCCGCTGGGGTGATCCAGTGCCTACGGGCACGTTCAACCATGTCCACGCGTGGTTGACCTCCTCCCAGAATACTTGGCTCAGCAACGGTCAGGATTCGTCGCTCGTGGGTGGTCTCGACAATACCTTCCGCGATTGCACCCTCGTCCATGGCAACTTGCGCGTGATTTACAACGCCGGGATCCGCCGCAAGGGAAGTCCCTTTACCGGACAGGCCGATTACGCCCTGACAGTCCCCGGTGACGACTTGCTGTTGGGAACCCGGGACCGTGTCTACGGACTGACGGGCAATGGCGGCGAAGAGGCGACCCGGATGCGCAACCAAATCGCCAACTGGATCGCCCGCAAGATGGGGGTGCCCTACTTGAACACCGCTTACATGCGGTTCTACCGCAACGGATCCGCGTTCGGTAGCGTGTGTGAGGATTTGGAACAGCCCTCCAATGAATACGCCGAGTCGTGGTATCCGGACGGCGGTTCCGGCGACTTGCGCAAGGTGGCCTTCGCCTTCGAATTTGATGATTCCGGAGGGTTCGCGCCAACGGGCGCCGATCTGGGCGTCTACCGGAATCCCAATGGTCAGTACAATCTCTCGAGGTACCGCTTCAACTGGCAGGGTCGGCCGACCGGGACCACCGCCAACGACTTTACCAACTTCTTTGCGATGGTCACTGCGGCCAACGATCGCACCGCGAACTTTGTCCCAAACTTGCTCAATATCGCCGACATTAATCAATGGATGCGAAGCTTCGCCCTCGATGGGTGCTTGGGGAACTGGGACACGTGGGGAACAGGCAATTCGCAGAACAAGTACATTTATTTTCAGCCGGGAGGCCGGTGGCGAATCCTGCCCTGGGACATGGACTGGGTTCTGGGAGTGGGAGACCCGACCAATCGACGTCTCTTTGGTGGCAACGATGGCGCGGTCAATGTGATGTTTGATACGCCGATTTTCCAGCGCATGGCCTGGCGGGCCTATCAAGAGGCCGTCTCGGGTCCCTTGACTGCCGTCCAATACCAACCGCAGTTCATCGCACGGAGTGCCGCGTTGTCTTTCAACGGGGTGACGGGCATTTCCTCGCCCACCGTCATCGGTAGCTATTTGAACGGACGGCGGACGTATCTCAACACTCAGATCACGGCCTCCGACGCCAAGGCCTTTACCATTACCTCCAGTGGCGGGAACAATTTCACGTCGACGACTCCGGTGGCGGTCATTGATGGCACGGCGCCCTTCGCGACCGCTGCCATTGAGGTCAACGGAATTCCCATGCCGCTAGAGTGGACCTCCCCTCAGGTCTTCCGCATTCGGGTGCCGTTGGTGGGTGTCACCAATGTGCTGAATTTGGTCGCGGTTCGGGCCGATGGCACGCCGCTGCCAGGGATGACCAAAACGGTGACGGTTCGATACAACGGAGTGATTCAGCAGGTGGCCGATTATGTGGGAATTAACGAGATCCACTATAATCCGCTGGAGCCGGGTGCGTCCTTTGTTGAGATTTTCAATCGCTCGCTTTCTACGTCGTTCGATCTCTCTGGATGCCGCCTCAACGGGGTAGGCTATACCTTTCCGGAGGGTTCTGTCATCCCTCCGGCCACCTATTGGGTGTTGGTTCGCGATCGAGCCGCTGTTGTCCTCGCCTATGGCACTGGGGTTCGAGTCTTCGATGAATTTGCCGGTTCTCTGGACAACGGGGGTGAACGTTTGTCATTGGTCCGTGGGTCGGCCACCAATGAGGTAGTGCTGAGTGAGGTTCGCTACGACAACTCCCTGCCATGGCCGTCGCTGGCCGATGGTCTGGGCTCGTCGCTCCAACGCATCGATGCATCTCAATCTTCTTGGCGGGTGGGCAATTGGATGGCCGCCGAGACCAATGCCGTTAATCGAGTGACGCCGGGCAAAATTAATGCGAGCTCGGGTGGCTTGGTGAGTTTGCCGCCCGTGTGGATCAACGAAGTGCTCCCGGCTAATATCAAGGGTCCTCGTGACAATGCGGGCGATGCGGATCCCTATGTTGAAATTTACAACACGGGTGCCTCAGCCCTCGACTTAGGGGGGCTTTACCTGACGGACAATTGGACCAATCGCCTGAAGTGGTCCTTCCCGGTGGGCTCGGTGGTTCCGGCCGGAGGATTCTTGACGATTTGGTGCGATGGTGAGGAAGGCGAGTCGGCTTCAGGGGTGATTCACAGTTCGTTCCGATTGAGCCCGACCAATGGAGTGGTGGCTCTAGTTCGCGATGAAGGCGGAGCCTCCGGGACCACCGTCTTGGATTACCTCACCTGGCGTTCGTTGCCTGCCGATCGATCCTTGGGTCTGGTGCCCGATGGAGTCGCACGCAGCGCGCAGAGCTTGTTTTATCCCACACCCGGGGCCACCAACGACGCCTCATTCCCAGATTTTCGAGTCGTGATCAACGAGGTCATGGCTCAGAACACTCGCACCGTACAAGATCCGGTGGACGGAGATTACGACGATTGGATCGAGCTCTACAATGGAGGCACCAACACGGTGGACCTCAGCGGCTTTTATTTGACCGACCGGTTGACGAACTCCGTCTCGGCCATGTTCCGTATTCCTACGGGTTACCCCATTCCCGCCGGTGGTTTTCTGCGGATCTGGGCGGACAACGAGACCGGTCAGAACAAATCCGGGACGCCCGACCTTCATGTGAATTTTTCGCTGTCGCGGGAAGGAGAGCAAGTTGGGTTGTTCGATCCCCGGGGTGTCTTGGTCGATGAGATGACGTTTGGAGCCCAGACCAATGACGTTTCCCTGGGACGATTCCCCGATGGAGGACCGGTGCCGTTGTACTCGATGGAAGTGCCTACGCCGGGATTGCCCAATGTCCTCTCGGGAGGAAATCGCCCTCCGGTTTTCTCTCCGATGAATCCCATGGGTTCTCCAGAACAAGTTCTCATCGCGTTCACCGTGAACGCGGTCGATTCGGATGCGGGGCAGACCGTGACCTACGCGTTGGGTGCCGATGCGCCTCCGGGTGCGGTGATGGATTCGACAACGGGCCGCTTCCAATGGTTGCCCTCGGAGAGCGATGGTCCGGGCGTCTATAGTTTCCTGGTTCGCGCAGTGGACAATGGGTCTCCGGTTCGGACGGGCTTGCTGCGGGTCCAGATCAACGTCACCGAGGTGAACCTCGCGCCGAACCCGCCCACGGAGGTGACCTTGGAAGCGAACGAAGGTGTCGAGTTCCTCGCTCCATTGGAGGCAACAGATTCGGACCGCCCCGCGCAGTTACTGACCTTTGAGGCGGAAGGAATCCTGCCCGCAGGCCTGACATTGTCTTCCAAGGGGCAAATCACTTGGACGCCCGATGAAAGCCTCGGCGGCACGATTCAAACGGTGGCCTATCGAATTCGGGACGATGGAGTGCCCTCGCGTTCGGTTTCCGGTGTGCTCCGGATCCGTGTCTTGGAAATCAACAACCCGCCGATCTTTGATTGGGTAACCTCCCAGAAGTTAGTTGAGGGGACTCCGTGGAGCCTGGCCTTGAAAGCCTCGGATCCCGAAGGCTTGCCCGTGCGGTTCCAGATCGATGGTCCTGCACCGGATGGGTTCGTACTCAATCCTCAGACGGGTGCCGTCCACTGGACGCCGACCGAGGCTCAGGGCCCAGCGAGTGTGGTGGTTTTGGTGCGGGCGGTGGACGGTTCGTCCGACGCGCTTTCTGTGGTGCGCGAGTTGCTGTTGGAAGTGACTGAACTCAATCAACCTCCCGTACTGGCACCCATCGCCCCGTTGACTGTGGACGAGGGGCGCAGTGTGAGCGTCGTGGTTTCGGCAACGGATCCCGACCAGCCGGCACAGAACCTTCGATTCACCCTCGAACCTGGGGCTCCTGTCGGAGCAACCATCGATCCGATCAGCGGTTTGTTTCAGTGGACCCCGGATGACGATGCAGGGGCCTCCATCCAGACGATCTCTGTTCGTGTGACTGATGACGGTCCGGGCAATCTCAGTGACACCCAACGCTTTGAGATCACCGTTCGCCCGCGATTCCAGGTGGTTTTTTCGGAGATCCTGCGGCGGTCTTCGCCAGTTGGTGCCGAGTTCATTGAACTCTTCAACCGTTCTTCGAAAACCGCGTGGGATTTGTCTGGCCTGCGTCTGAGCGGAAGCAATTTGAGTTTTGCTTTCCCGAGCGGCAGCACCGTGGCTCCGGGAGCCCGGGCGTTGGTTGTTCGCAGTCCGACGGGAATATCGACTGTGTTCGGTGTGATCCCGAGAATCCTCGGCGAGTGGACCGGCAGCCTTGGGGCGGTCGCCGACTCGTTGCGACTCGTTCAACCCACCACCGGTGGAACGCCGGAAACGGTGTTGGACCGAGTGGATTATGACGGTGTGGCTCCGTGGCCCAGTGGCACACAGGGTACCAACCAGTCACTGCAGCTCATCGATGCTCGTCAGGATCGCAACCGTCCGGGCAACTGGTTGGAGGCGACCACGTTCCAGGGAAGCCGCACGGTGCTGGGTTTTACTAATACGTGGAAATACTTCCAGGACGGAGCCCCAGCAGGTGGCACCAACTGGGTGACTTCTGGCTTCAACGACTCAGCCTGGTCCAGTGGTGGCGGGCTCCTGTATGTGGAGTCGGCCGCTCTGGCGACCAACAAGACCACGGCGCTAACCTTGGGGCAGTCTGCTTACTACTTCCGTCGAAAGGTCACGATCCCAACCCTCACGGCGGGCGTGTCGGTCCGATTCCGGGTGATGCTGGACGATGGATATGTGCTGTGGGTGAATGGACGGAAAGCGCATTTCCTCGGCATGGACGATGTCGTGGTGACCCATGATACGTTCGCCAACCGCACCGTCAGCGATGCGGCCATTGAGGGCCCGTTCACTCTGCCCGCCGAGTTTCTCATCCCCGGCGAGAACACCTTCGCGGTCGAGGTGCATCAGGCCAACCTCTCGAGCTCGGACATCGTGTTTGGGTTGGAGATGACGTTGGAAGGTGGCGTATCTCTGTCAGCCACCCCGGGTGCGGCCAACACAGTCTCCGCGGTCTTGCCCGAGTTTCCGACGCTGCGCATCAACGAGGTGTTGCCCCGCAATGAGTTGGGTCTTCGAGACTTGAGCGGTACCGCCGAGCCGTGGCTGGAGTTGATTAATACGGGCGATGCGCCGGTGTCTTTGGAGGGGCTTTTCCTGACGGACATGCTCGCCGGATCCATCCCTTGGGGCTTCCCGCCTGCGACCTCGATTCCGCCAGGCGGATTCCGCGTCGTCTTTGTCGATGGCGACACGCTGCAGAACACGACCACCGAATGGCACACCTCCTTCCGATTGCCGTCCAAGACGGGGACTCCGTTCCAGATCCTGCTGGGTCGCACTGTCGGAGGTGGTCCACAGGCCGTGGATGTCTTCCGGGGCACGGTGGATGCCGCCAACGACCGTTCCTGGGCGCTTCAAATTGACGGCGATCCGGCGACAGGTTCGTTGGGAACCCCAACTCCGGGAGCGGCCAATCGGGCGGTATCGGCTCCACGCCTAGAGCTCTCGGGGTTCTTGGCGGATGGCACTCTGAAACTGGTGTTGCGTGGGTCTTTGGGGCATCGCTATCGCTTGGAGCGAGGCGGGGTTCTGGGGACATGGAGCCCCATCCAGGAAGTGAGTGTCGGTGCCGACAGCACGCTGCTGAGCGATCCGGGGTCTGAAGACAGCGCGAGTCGCTTTTACCGGGTCGTGGACATCACTTCGCCATGAGCGCCTCTTACCATAAACTGCCTTCTCAATCACGGGTTTGAGGTGCCTGTGTGAATCTCTAATATCATGCGTTTTCAACGAGCCAGTGGGTGTGTTTGCTGGTGGGTTTGCTGGTGGGTCTGGTTTGTGGGGGCTTTGGCCGTATCGGGCTCCGACCGCGGATCCCCCACGCTAATTTCCGAGGTGATCTTCGCTCCGGAGGCCCGGCACAATCATGCCTCCTGTGTGGTCGAGGCTCCCGATGGAACGTTGTTGGTGGCGTGGTTCAACGGGTCCGGGGAGCGCAAGGCCGATGATGTGAAGCTTCAGGCCTCGCGTCGTCGGCCCGGATCCCGTTCTTGGGAACCCCGCTTCACCCTCTGGGACACACCGGGATTCCCGGACTGCAATCCGTCGCTCCATGTGGATGTGCAAGGTCGCTTGTGGCTCTTCCATGCCGTGATTCTGGCCAACACCTGGGAATCGACGTTAATGCAGGCGCGGGTGAGTTCCCGGTGGCGGACTCGTGGACCGGTGCGTTGGGATGGCATGGAGCCGGTCTTGTTGGCCCCGGGCGAAGAATTTCTCAAAGTCCTCAATGGCCATTTGCCCCGGTTGCAGCAGGAGCACTCACGACCGGATCTGACTTCTAGGCAGCGTCAGGAAGTGTCGGAATTCATTGAAGGAATCCACCTCGGCGCCACCAATCGACTCTATCGTCGACTGGGTTGGATGCCGCGGGCCCACCTCACCACCGTGGCGGGTCGGTGGATGCTGCCGCTTTACCACGATGGATATTCCATTTCGATGGTGGCCCTTTCCGATGATCAGGGACGGTCTTGGCGTCCGTCCGCGCCCATCGTGGGTGTAGGGAATGTTCAGCCGAGCCTGACGGTTCGCCGAGATGGTTCGGTGGTGGCTTGGATGCGGGACAATGGTCCGCCTCCGCAGCGTTTGCTTCGCGCCGAATCCAGGGATCGCGGAGAGACTTGGACTCCGGCGGAAGATTCTGAAATTCCCAATCCGGGTTCCGGAGCTGAGGTGCGGGTGCTTCGATCGGGTGAATGGATCTTTATCGGCAACGCGGTGGAATCTGGGCGTCATTCGTTGGCCGTCTGGATGAGTCAAGATGAGGGGAAAACTTGGCCGATTCGGCGGCAATTGGCCGGTGCGTTGCCGGGGCAGGGCTCGTTTTCTTATCCCTCTTTAATTGAAACACGGGACGGTGGGTTGCACGCGACTTGGAGCGAAGTGCTCGGTGGTCGGGAAACAATACGCCATGCGCGCTTCAACCAAGCTTGGGTCCGCAGCGCGGAGTTTTAAGGGTTTGTTTGTCCGACAGACTTCCGAGCAGGGCAGAGACCCCTTGGCCTTTAAAGTTTCGGTGACCCGCGGCTGGGACGTGTCTCTTTTTTGGCATTCCAGAGTCTTGCCGACCGGTTAGCGAACTCGCGGGAAGACTCGGGCAAGCGGCCCCTTGGGTTCGCTCTTGTGTTTGCAGCCTTGATCTTAATGATCTCTGGCACTTTATGAGCCTGCAGATTCAGCCCCAACCAGAAGAGCAACAGCCCTCAGCGGACCTGACATTGTCCGTCCTGACCTGGTTGGAGGAGAACAAGAAGACTCTGGCCATCGGATTTGTTGTAGTTTCCGTGGCGGCAGTGACTTTGATCATCCAGAAGAACGTGCATGCCTCTGCCGAGGCCGAAGCCAATCAGGCGCTCTTGTCGACTTTGAGTGCCGCCGGAAAGAATGGCGGACCGACCGCGGCCGACCTGTTCAAGGTCGCTTCCCAGCATTCTGGAACAGCCGCCGCCGAGCGTTCAGAATTCTTGGCCGCCACCAAACTGTTCGAAGACGGCAAGTATGCCGAGGCTCAGAAGGCGTTTGAGGCCTTTAATCAGGCCCACGCCGACAGTTTGTTGGGTGGCGCTGCGACCTACGGAGTGGCCAGTGCCCTCGATGCCCAGAACAAGACGGCCGAGGCCATCGCGGCTTATGGTCGGTTCATCTCGGGCTTTGCTACCGATTCGTTGGTAGCGCAGGCCCGGTTGTCCAAGGCGTTGATCCACGAATCGCAAAAACAGTATTCGGAGGCGATTGCCTTGTATGACGAAGTGTCCAAGGAAGCTACCAGCATGGCGGCCCAAGAAGCCTCATCCCACAAGGCGGCCTTGCTTCAGGCTCATCCCGAATTGACCTCGGTGGCCACCAATGCACCCGCGGTGAAGCCCGTCCACTAACGTGGATCTGGAGGCCCTGCCTAAAACTTGCTTGGATTGGTTCCTGAACAGTTGGTTCTGACAATAGTCCCACCCTGAATGAATCTTTCGATTATCGGCACCGGTTATGTCGGATTGGTCACCGGAGCCTGTTTTGCGGATGTAGGCCACACGGTCATTTGCGTTGATTCGGACCGGGAGAAGGTTCGTCGCTTGCAAGGCGGCGAAATCCCCATCTTCGAGCCCGGCTTGGAAGCCTTGGTGCATCGGACAGTCGCGGCCGGGCGTCTGAGTTTCACGTCATCCACGGCTGAAGGCGTGGCGGGTTCCGAGGCGGTGTTCATCGCCGTCCCGACGCCGCCGCAGCCCGATGGTTCGGTGGATTTGAGCTTCATCGAAGGTGTGGCTCGGGAAATCGCCGGGTGCCTGACTGGCTACCGGGTCATCGTCGACAAGAGCACGGTCCCCGTGAAGACCGCCGAGAAGGTGGCCGAGACGATTAAGCGCTACCGGAAGACCGATGCTGATTTTGATGTGGTCAGCAATCCGGAGTTCCTCCGGGAGGGTTTTGCCATCGACGACCTCATGAAGCCCGACCGGGTGGTTGTCGGGACCTCCAGTGAACGGGCGGCGGCCAAGATGAGGGAGATTTACGAGCCCTTCCATGCGCCGATCATCGTGACCGACGCCAATTCGGCTGAATTGATCAAGCATGCGGCCAATTCCTTCCTCGCGCTGAAGATCAGCTACGCCAATGCACTGTCGGTGATTTGCGAGGCCAGTGGCGCCAATGTCCAAGAGGTCACCCGAGGCATGGGGCTCGATGCGCGCATCGGCACCCGATTCCTCCAGGCAGGTCTCGGCTTTGGGGGGTCCTGCTTCCCGAAAGACCTCAGCGCCTTCATTAAGATTAGTGAGCAGTTGGGGTATGATTTCCGCCTGCTCAAGGAAGTTCAGCGGATCAATGCCACGCAGATGGAGCGGTTCCATCAAAAAATCACCGACACGCTGTGGGTGCTCAAAGAAAAGCACATCGGTGTGCTGGGGTTGACCTTCAAGCAGAACACCGATGACGTGCGCAATTCGCCGTCCATTGATTTGTGTCACCGCATGCTGGCCGACGGTGCGCGGTTGCGGGTGCACGATCCCAAGGGCATGGAAAAAGCCCGAGCTTTCTTTCCCGCAGGTTCAGCCGTGGAGTATGTCTCGGAGGCGGAAGCAGTCGCGACGGGCTGCGATGCGCTAGTGATCGCCACTGAGTGGTCTGAGTTCGGTCGACTCGACTGGGCTCGCATCAAATCTTCCATGGCGACGGCTATTGTATTTGACGGCCGCAACTTGTTGGACCCGGTGGAAATGAAGCAACTGGGGTTCTTGTATCGCAGTATTGGTCGCTGAAGCGTGGCCCCTCAGGGGTCTGGAGACGGTCAAAATCAGGTTATGAAAATCCTCGTCACCGGCGCGGCCGGATTCATTGGTTTCCACACCTCCGAGCTGCTGTTGAGTCGGGGGGATGAGGTGATCGGCCTCGACAACCTCAACGACTACTACGACGTCAGCCTGAAGGAGGCTCGGTTGGCCAAACTCAGCGGGCGTCCGGGTTTCCGTTTCCACCGCCTAGAGTTGTCCGACCGCGCCGGCATGGAGGCACTGTTTGCTCAAGAAAAGCCGCAGCGGGTTATCCATTTGGCCGCGCAGGCCGGGGTGCGGTATTCCATTCAAAATCCCCACGCCTACGTGGATTCGAACCTCGTGGGCTTCATGAATATCCTAGAGGGATGCCGCCATCATGGCGTGGATCACCTGGTGTATGCCTCCTCCTCGTCGGTGTATGGGGCCAACACAACCATGCCCTTCAGTGTCCACCATACCGTGGATCAC
>SYMJ01000017.1 GCA_005805505.1 Verrucomicrobiales bacterium
CCTTGCCGCTCTTGCCCGGAATCTGGAGGCGGTACTTGCCGGCTGCCAGTCGGGTGGAGGTGAATTGACCGGCCTTGCGAGTGGTTGCGCCACTAGATCCGGCGATTTCGCCGCCAATCAGGTTGCCAGCACTCAAGGGGACATAGACGAAGGAGAACTCGCACTTGTCGGTGGCCGCGTAAGTTGCCGGATCTTGTTTGTTCTCTTCGACCGAGCGGACAGCCACGGTCCAGCCCTTGCCGTCAGCGGTGGGCAAGCAGTTAACTTGCGGGCCCCTCGCGGTGCCGTCGTCGTTGCCGGTCAGGAAGAGCAAGCCGTCGTTCTTCGAGTTCACCTCAGGCAAGGTGAGCGTGGCCAGACCACCGAAGGTCTCGCCGCCCAAGTCTTCCCAGCGGAGGAGTGCCGCGGAGATTTGACGATCGATGACGAACGAACCTTCGCCCGCAGCAGCGCTGTGCGAGAAGGCTCGGCTCCAGCGGCCCTTGGCACCTCCGGAGGCGTCGGCGAAGTAGCCGGCCTTCCATCCCTGCGAGTAGGGGAACCAGGCCACCGAGTTGTCGAAGGCCGCGCGCTGGAAACCGCCGGCGCTGTTGGCCTGAGCGTTGGGGTGGGCGGCTGTGTCAGCCAACTTGGCCATACGCAGATAGAAGTCGCCGCCCCCGAAGGATCCGTCGTCCATGTTGAAATGGCGGGTGCTCGAGCCGTCCACCGCCATGAAGGCGTGGGCGTAGAACGGAGCCGCACCGTCATTCCATTGAAGCGATCCCACCTTGCGGGTGGAGGTCACCAGAACGCCGTGCTTCGGCGAGGGGAACCAGGATTGCGCCGAGGGCACACTGGCTTCCGGTGCCGCATAACGCTGGCGCGTGGGGTTCGAATAGGGCCCGAGGTTCTCTTGGGCTGCAGTTGCATCGCGGACGCCGATACCGAAGTCCAGGGCGCCGGTCGCGTAGCGGGCGATGCCGAAGGCCAGGGGGCCTTGCTCTCCGTTGATGTTCAACAGCAGGTCACGGGAAATGGTCCCGAAACCGGCCGTGTTCCAGACGATGGGGCCGCTCTGGGTCTTGTCGGCGGTGTAGCCAATGCCGTTGGTCGGGAGGCTGATGTGCCAGTTCACGGCCGTTACCGAGCGGTCCGGGTAGGTGCCGGGAGAATTGGTGCCGGCCGGTGCGCCTGACACCGTCGCCGCGGGGGGCAGAGGAGTGTTTCCAAAGCTCTTGAAGCTGGCTCTGACGCGATTGGTCGCATCCTCGTTGCTGCTGATGTGGGCCACTGCGCCCAGACCGACATGGACATTGGTCGGGAAGCTGTCCATCTGGTATTCGGCGACGACCTTCCATTGGATGCCGTCGGTGGAAACGAAGGTCCGGAACAAATTGCGCTCGCGGCGGGCTCGGAGCCAGAGGGGGAACAAGTTGCCGTCATTCGGGCGGTACGTGCCTTCGTAGGGGCCACCATCCACCTTAACGGAACCGCTCGGAGGATCATCAGTACCGCCGTCCTGGACGGGGCGGAAAATCGTCTCCACGTAATTGGCGCCCGCGATGGGACTGGCGTTCAGCTGAATGTTCGGGCTGCCCGGGGTGAGATTGGCTCGGATGTGCAAGGCCCCCTTGGCGCTCTTTTGAGTCGATGCGGCATCGTCGGCTTCGACCGACAGCACTTGGACGCGCACGTCGAAGTCACCGCTCCGCAGCTGGTGCAAGTAGGAGAAGGAGTCGGCATTGTCCCAAGTATCACCGCCTCCAGCCGTGAGGGTGAACGATCCGTCGGAGTTGGTGGCTACTTTCGAAGCCACCGTGTTGTTGATATCTACCAAGGTGAACATCTTGGCCGGCTCGGGAGGTGTGTTGGTGGTCGAAGCAGCGCCGGCGTAGAGGCCGAAGTCGTCGATGCCCCAGTACCAGCTGTCGGTGCCCGCTTGAATGAAGCGAAAGCGCACCTTGGATTGGTTGTCGGCGCTGCTCACACGGAAGAGCTCGTAGCGCTTGGACTCGACGCGGTTGTCATTGACGCGGCCTTGGATGAACGGGGCCAGGCTGGCGGTGATCGGAGCACCGATGAAGGCACCGTAAGTGCCGCCGATGACAGTTCCAGCGTCGTCGGTGTAGTTGGCCACGTCGCCATGTTCCTTGTTGAGGGTGGCCTCGGCGTCCAAGGATCCGTCCTCCGCTTTGACCAGGTCCGCTTCATCCATGAGGTACACCAGGGGCAGCCACTGGGCGCCGCCATTGATGGAATATTCCACGGCTCCGATACTGTCCTGGTTCTGTTCCCAGAGACTCTTGAAGGCCAACTGCACGTTGGTGCGACCCGAGAGGTTGTAATCGGGCGTCGTAATGTGCATCACCTGGCTGCGGCCAATCGAATATCCCGAGGTGCTGAAGAGGAAACGACCCTTGGCCAGCGGTTCATTCAGGATTTGTCCGTTCACCACGTTGGCCGGGTTGATCACGTTCACCCGTTGGTAGTTCGTCCCCCAGTCAGCGGGGTTTTCGGGATTGTTGTAGGTGACGAAGCTGCCGTTGAACCGCGAGGCATCCACGCTGGTCCAATCGGCATACGCCGCGGAGCCGAGGTTGCCGAAGTCGAGCTCGGGGTTGGCGATTTCGACGTAAGACTTGCGCGTCCAACCGGCGGGCACCTGTCCCTCGGGAATCGTATCGAAGTTCTCGAACACCAAAGGCGCGGGCAGTTCGATGTTCCGGTAGTTGGCCACCTGGAACGCATTGGTGAGGTTGAAGGTCTTGGCCGGGACACCGGTGTCCGAGAAGGACAGCACATAGACGTTCGATGAGGCGGGGGCTAGCAACAGTGCGTTGGTGAAGGTCACCGAGGCTTGCTGGGCGGTGCCAGTTACCGTGGCTGCCGCGGCTTTGCCGTTCAACGACAGGCGGATCGACGCGAGCGCGATGCCGTTGGTCAGTTCGGCCCGGTAAGGGGCGTTCGGCGCCACTCCGGTAGTGTCGGGGGCCGGGCTCGTGGACACCACGCTCGCCCCGCTGATGATCGAGACGGCCACGGTGATGGGCTCACTGGCGAGGATCGTGTATCCGTCGTTCTCCAGCAGGTAGGCGCGGTACTTGCCAACGGCACTGAGGCCGTTTTGGAAGGCGATCAAACCGCTGGCCTTGCCTGCGTTGCCCGCCTGAGTTCCATCCACGTAGTTCCAAATGGTCGAGCCGGTCGAGCCCGGCTTCACGCCTTCGGGATAGACGCCGATCCAGTCCTTCGGGTTGGCCGGACCGTTGGTGAACCCGACGTTGATGGTCTGCCCGGGGGCGTACTGGCTGTCGGAGGGTCGGACCGCTGGGGCCGTCGGCGCGATGACATTGAAGGAGACGTTGGTCACCACCGTGTAGCCGTCGTTGACCAGGAGGTAGGCGGTCCAGACGCCGCCGAGGTTCAGGCCTGAGCCGAAGGTCATGGAGCCCTCACGGAGACCGGCCCCCGCAGTGCGGGTGCCGTTGACGTAGTTCCAAATGGTCGAGCCGGTCGAGCCCGGCGTCACGCCTTCGGGATAGACGCCGATCCAGTCCTTGGAATTACCGGGACCTCCGTTGAAGGAGACCGAAATGGCCTGACCGGGGAAGTAGTTCTCGAGGCTGGTGACGACGGATTGCGCCGTGAGGGCTTGGCCGCCGAGCAGGCAGGCCAGGAGCGCGGCCTTCGGGAGTCGCCCAGGTTGCGGGCTTCGGGAGGATGGGGATGGTTTCATGGGTTCAATAGGTTCAAGTTAGGTTCAGAGTTCAGGGTTGGGTGGGGGTACAGGGAAGATGGGGCTGAGGTCGGGAGTTCGTGATCGCGGAACTTCACGGGGTGCAGACCACCGGCGTGATGCCGTCGGGCCCGGGTTGGGCCCATTCGGTGACGATCCGCAGGCCGGCCTCGGAGGCGATGGCAACCCATTCGGTGTCGTTGGTCCGGCGCACCCAGCGGTGAGCCTGGGCTTCCGAGCGCGGGATTGTGGGGGAGGGTCCTCCCTGCCGGGCCTGCTCCATCTGCCGCTGCAACTCGGGCGAGTAGCGCTCGAGGTAGGCTACACGCCACGACGACCGCTCCTCGGGCTTGCCGCTCACTGAGACGATCACCGCGCGGTAGCCGTCGGCATCGGGACCATCGACACCGGCGACCGGGGGGATGGCATCGATGGGGCCCTCGAAGAGCCGCCCGGCGCTTAAGTCGTAGAAGAATCCCCTGGGTCCGCCGGTGTCGGACGACCAGGTCCGGAACAGCAGTGCCAGGGCCGCGGCCGCTGCCACAGCGGCTCCGATGAGCCGGAGATTTTTCGGAGAGGCCATGGGTAAGTCAGTGGGGATCGGCCTTGGCCGACCACCAGCACTCGTTGGTGTTGCAGGGAATGCGGCCTGGATCGAGCGAGCGCGCGCTTCCGTCGGCGAAGGCGTAGTTGGAACGGCGCTGATGCCGCACCGCCCCTTTGTCTCCCTGGGCCAGCCGGTTGAAGCCCGGTTGGTTGGCGTCGCCCAGTTCTTTCCAGATCCACCAACGGTCTGAGGGCCATACCCCGAACACGTCGCTGTGGCCGTCTCCGAAGAGGATTAACTGCGAGGCCGCCTCCACCATTCCCCACCGGCACAGGTTGTTCTCATACCCGGCCGGCCGTCCGAAGGGCGGTTGGGCCCCTCCCAAGAGCCAGTGCACGTTGACGGCCGCCAGGCCGCTGGGGATCTCGATCTCGCCGGGCGTCAATTGGCCGATCACCCAGGGACTGGGCCGCGAATTCGGCCGGGATTTGGCGCTGGCGTAGACATCGTTCTTTTCGGCTGGGCAGTCGTAGACCCTCGGGTTCTGGCCGACGTTGGGGTAGAGGTAGGCGCGCCAGCTAGATTCGCCGTTGGGGATGCGCGCCTGAATAGGCGGGAAACCGTCGGAGTTGTCGTTGGTGTACAGGTGAAGAGCCACCCCCAGCTGGCGCAGGTGGTTCAGGCAGGCGATGCCTTGGGCCTTGGACTTCGCTCCCGACAGGGCCGGGAGCAGCATGGAGGCCAGCACTGCGATGATGGCGATCACCACCAGCAACTCGATCAGCGTGAATCCGACGATCCGGGCTCGTTTTCTAGTCGATTTGAGAGATTTTGAAGAACACCGCACCTCCTTAACCTATTCGGCGGTCGTCCGCAGTTCATCCAACAGTCTGGTGATGAATGGGTGACGCGGACGTTGCGACCGAGAAGGGGATGCCCGAGCGCTAAAAAGGCCGGGAAGCGTTCATCACTGTGGATCACGCTTCCCGGCCTGAAAGGCCTGTCAGGCTTTTAGCCCCGTGGAGGGCCGCCTACGAGCAACCGAGGCTCTCGCCACAGTTAAGGCACTTGTAGCAGGCGCCGTTGCGCACGGCGATGTGCCCGCACTTCGGACACGGCGGTGCGTCCTTCTGGTTCTGGATGGTCGCCGTCAGGGACGCGGCGATCATGTGGCCGGCCGCCGCTGCCGAGGGAATTCCCTCACTAGTGGTCGTGGTGGCGCTGACCTTGAGCATCAGCGACCCCTCGGCCTCGTCGGCTAAGGCCAAATCACTGACCGGGCGGTTTATCTTTTTTTTTAGCTCCGCTGCCACGGTGGGCATGGGCAGTTCGGCTTGGCCGGCATTGGGCGAATTGGCCTCGCGATAACCGGGAATGAACTGGCAGGCCATCCAGCGGAACACGTAATCGATGATGGAGCTGGCCTGACGGATGTCCGGGTTGCGGGTGAAGCCACTGGGTTCGAAGCGCTGGTGGGCGAACTTCTTGACCAAGGCTTCCAGCGGCACGCCGTACTGGAGCGACATGCTAGTCAGGGCGCCGACCGAATCCATGAGACCACCGATGGTCGAACCTTCTTTGGCCATGGTGACGAACAACTCGCCGGGTTGAGCGTTGTCGAAGAGACCCACCGTCAGGTAGCCCTCGTGGCCGGCCACGTCGAACTTGTGGTTCACGGCCATGCGGGTGTCGGGCAGACGGCGACGAATCGGGTGCCGGGCACTTTCGCGCAGCGAGCCGAGCTCGGTCTCCAGCTCGGCGATGCGGGCTTCGAGGGTTTTAGCCTGCTCAGAGGCGTTTTCGCGACCGGCGGCGTCGGATTTATCGCCACCTTCGCTGGTGCGCTGGGTGTTGAGCGGCTGCGAGCGCGTGGAGCCGTCGCGGTCGATGGCGA
>SYMJ01000018.1 GCA_005805505.1 Verrucomicrobiales bacterium
AACCTTGCCCGGTTAATTAGTTTTTCTTATTCTTACTTCAATGAATCGATATGTAGCCTACCTTCGAGTCTCAACGAAGTCCCAAAAGCTGGACGGTCTCGGCATGGGTAGCCAAGAACAGGTCGTCGCTGATTTCGTTGCGCGGCAGGGCGGGGAGTTGGTTGGAGTTTTTCGGGAGGTCGAATCGGGCGCGAAGACAGATCAAGAGCGACCTGCGTTGTCGGAGGCTCTTGCTGTCGCCAAGAAAATGAAGGCGACCTTGATCGTGGCTAAACTGGACCGACTCAGCCGCAACGCTGAGTTCCTGCTGCGTCTTCAAAATTCCAACGTCAGCTTCGTTTGCTGCGACTGCCCCAACGTTGACAAGTTCACCGTGGGAATTCTGGCTTTGGTAGCGCAGCGCGAGAGGGAGTTGATTTCAGAGCGCACGAAAGCCGCACTTCAAGCCGCCAAGAGGAGGGGCAAAATTTTGGGATCTCGAAACCCCGCACTTCAAGTCCAGCGGATGAACGAGGGATGCCGCAGGGCAAAGCAATCCTTTGTCGCCGAGGTTCGCCCCTTGATCGACGAGATTGAAGCCTCAGGAGTCGACACTCTTCAGGGCATTGCCGACTGCTTGAATCGGCGTGGGATTCGAAGTCGCTCAGGGGGTGAGTGGCACCCCTCAACCGTGCGACGCATCCGGTTGAATCTTGTCTGACTTTTTCGAGCGGGCGGTAATGTCTTGGGCTTCTTTGGTCTGGGTATCGACCTCTGGAAAACTGTCAGTGAAACTGTCAGTAAACTGCACGTTTATGGAGGGGTGGGTAGGTGTGGGTTACCCTTGATTCCTTAGGAAAAACGCAATATTTAATCCTCCAGCAAGGCTCCTGACCCCCAAGTCCTGCCGTGCGCACCACTTTCAGAAGCCCTTCTGGAGCGATCCAGAGGGGCTTTTTCTATTTCAGGCTTCCCCTGCAGACGTTGTCTTGGAGGGGGCTTCCCGTCGTGCGCGGAGGAATGAGCGTTGCCTGAGACAGCGGTGGCGGCACTGTTGCGGGCGTGGATCCCGAGTTTCCGTCTTCTTTCAGCCGCCAGCGGTGGTTTCCGCTGCTGTATGGACTGAGTTGGACTCTGTTGGGACTGGCCTTCGCTGGGCAGCACTACCTGAAGGCGGCCACGTTCGGAGAGGGGGTCTCCTTGTCAGTAGCCATCCAGGGCGCGCTGGCCGATTGGTATGTGTTCGCGCTGTTGGCGATACCGGCGTTCAAGCTGGGTCGGCGCTTCAATTTGGGTGGTGATCATTGGCGCATGCGGCTGGCGCTCCACGGTGTCGGCGGCGCGGTGTTTTCGCTGGTTTGGATCCTCGTGCGTGCCGGTGTCGGAGAATGGCTCTTCCCGGGGCACCGCTCCGAGAAACCCCTCCATGACCTCATTCGCTACGTCCTGGTCGCCACCTTCTTTTTCAACATGCTGGTCTACTGGGTCGTGGTGACCGTCGCTCACGTGGTCGCCTATTCCGAGAGTCTCCGAGATCGGGAACGTCGGGTGATGGATCTGGAGGGTCGACTGAGCTCGGCGCGGTTGATGGCTCTTCAAATGCAATTGAATCCGCACTTCCTCTTCAATGCTCTCAATGGCATCGGCACGCTGATGTTCCGGGACGTCGACGCGGCCGATGCTATGCTGGTGAGCTTGGCCGAATTGTTGCGTCATGCCTTGGACCGATCCGGTCGGCAATTGGTCACGCTGAGGGAGGAGTTGGCCTTTCTGGACCGCTATTTGACGCTGGAGCAAATGCGCTTCGGCGATCGTCTGTCCGTGTCGCGGGAAATCTCTCCCGAGGTCCAAGAGGCTCAAGTGCCTAATTTGATCCTCCAACCGCTCGTCGAGAACGCCATCAAGCACGGGGTTGAACCGCTCTTAGTTCCGGGTCGGATTATTATTCGCGCCTCGGAGTCCGTTCCGGGGCGCCTGCGGCTGGAGGTTCAGGACAACGGGAAAGGACTGCCCGCAGATCGTGAACCCGCCTTGGGGGTCGGAACGTCAAACACCCTGGCCCGATTGCACCAACTGTATGGGCCGCAAGCCCGGTTTTGGTTGGAAACATCCCCAGGAGGTGGCGTTCTGGCGGTGGTCGAATTGCCGCTGAGTCGTTGATCTGGTGCCCTTCTAGACCACGGAACCTGAATGGGTAGATGGATGCGCCAAAAAGCCTTTTCCGCAGACTCGACAGCGCCAATTCCCTTGGCACGTTAAGCCCATGCCCCCGATTCGAGCCATCGTTGTAGACGATGAACCCCTGGCCCGGGAGCGGCTTCGCCACTGGCTGAGTCGCGAGCCGCACATTGTTTTGGTGGCCGAATGCTCCCAGGGCAACGAGGCGGTGGAGGTGCTGCGTCGGGAACGCCCGGACCTCGTCTTCCTGGATGTTCAAATGCCCGGGTTGAGTGGGGTCCAGGTGCTGGAGGCCCTTGGAGATTCGGCCCCGCCGGCCGTGGTCTTCGTGACCGCGCACGAGCAATTCGCCGTGGAGGCGTTCGAGGTTCAGGCCGTGGATTATTTGCTCAAGCCGGTTTCCCGGGAGCGGTTTAAGACGGCGCTGGACCGGGTCTCCAAGAGACTGGCGCTCTCCCGGTTGGAGGCGAGCCCGCTGGCGATTAAACTTCCTGATCGTCTTCCGGTGAAGCACAACGGCCGCATCGTCTTTGTGCCGTTGGCTGACATCGACTGGATTGGTAGTGCTGACAACTACGTGGAGCTGCATGTGGGCTCCCAGACCTTCTTGATGCGCGAGACCATGAACGCCATTTCTCAGCGACTGCCCTCCGAGCGATTTGTTCGGGTGAGCCGCACGGCCATCGTGCAGGTGGCCCGGATTCGTCAACTTGAGCCGCTTTTCCACGGGGAATACTGCATCGAGCTTCAATCTGGGGCCAAAGTCACCCTGAGCCGCAGCCATCGCGATCAGTTGCCGCGATTGGGTTTGCAAGGATAGAGGGTGTTCCGGATTGGCAGAAGGCGTTGGCTGGGAGAGGATCTCCTTGGTATGGAAACGGTCCACAAACTCATCAGCTCCGAGGCACTCCCCGCCTGGCGCGAAGCCGTCAAGGCTTCGGGCAAGGTCTTGGTGGTGACCAATGGTTGCTTTGATTTGCTCCATGCGGGCCATGTTGCCTATCTGGAGGCAGCGCGTTCTCTGGGAGATGTGCTGCTTGTGGGCCTCAATGGCGACTCCAGCGTGCGTGAACTCAAGGGACCTACCCGTCCGCTGAATATCGAGGGCGATCGCGCCCGCGTGCTAGCGGCCCTAGAATGCGTCTCCGCTGTGGCGATTTTCCCGGAGAAGCGGGCCGTCCGCTTCCTAGCCGATGCACGTCCGGACCTCTACGTGAAGGGTGGAGATTACACCCTAGAAACCGTTGATCAGGATGAACGTCGGGCCGTGGAATCAGGTGGAGGCCGCATCGTATTCATTCCCTTCCTGCCGGGCCGTTCCACCACCGGGTTGGTGGCCAAAATTCAAACGCTTTGAACATGTCTTCCGAGACCCCCGCGGCCGAGCCGCTTTCCAATGCCCTAATCCGCAAGCTCAAGGGACAGGCCCAACGCCTCGAAGCCTCCGTCCGCCTTGGGCGTGGGGGTGTTTCTCCGGCGTTTCTTACTGGCCTCGATCGCGAGTTGGCCCAGCACGAGTTGGTGAAAATCCGACTCTACGACCTCAAGGACAAGCGCCACGAGATCGGCGAACAGGTGGCCCGTGAGTCGAATAGCCACTTGGTGACGGTGATCGGCCACGTGGTAGTTTTGTACCGTCCCAAGCCCGACCAGGCCGCCCCGACCGACTCGGCTCATTGATCCATGAACCGGCGGACCTGCTTCCCTATCGCGCTCTGGGTGACGTTGTGTCTCGGGTTACTGAGTTGGGGGATGTCCGCGGCGGAAACCGCATCCAATGCCTCGGGCACGCTTCCGGCCGACAAGATCCTGGTCGTGCTGGGTGACAGCCTCTCGGCGGGATTCGGTGTCGATCTGAGTGAGGCATGGCCGGCGCGAATCCAGGAGAAAATCCGTGAAGCAGGCCTGCCTTGGAAGCTGGTCAATGCCGGGCTGAGCGGGGACACCTCAGCGGGCGGGCTCCGTCGTTTAGATTGGATCCTGCGTCGCCCCGTCGATGCCCTTTTGCTCGAGTTGGGTAGCAATGATGGTTTGAGAGGGCTGCCGCTCGAGGCCACTCGCACCAACTTGCAGACGGTGATTGAGCGCATCCGAGCCAAGAATCCGAACGTCCGCATCGTGCTGGCCGGCATGAAGATGCCCGAGAACTTGGGCGAGGCCTACACCCGTCAATTCGAGACCCTTTATCGCGACCTGGCCGAGACGAACAAGGTTGCCCTGATTCCGTTCCTTCTCGACGGCGTGGGAGGTCGCGCGGAACTCAACCTTCCCGACCAGATCCATCCCAACGTCGAAGGCCACCGCCGCGTGGCCACCAACGTTTGGAAGGTGCTTCAGCCAGTCCTGCAGCCGAACTGAGGGTAGGGCGCTTTTTTGCGAAAGCCGCGGTTGGACGGGGAACGCCGGGTCGGGGGACCCGGCCTACACGGTGGGCTATTTGGTTGGCAACGGCGTGTTGTAGTGTTGTAGGCCCGGTGCCCTCACCGGGCGGCTTCGAGTGCGGTGCCCTCACCGGGCGGCTTCGAGTGCGGTGCCCTCACCTGTTCAACGACAATTATTCCTCCCCTTTGGCGACAATTAAAATTCCTCACTTGAGGTG
>SYMJ01000150.1 GCA_005805505.1 Verrucomicrobiales bacterium
ACAGCCGGGGAACGCCGGGTCGGGGGACCCGGCCTACACGGTGGGCTATTTGGTTGGCAACGGCGGGTTGTAGTGTTGTAGGCCCGGTGCCCTCACCGGGCGGCTTCGAGTGCGGTGCCCTCACCGGGCGATCTGGCTCCGAAAGCCGGGGAACGCCGGGTCAGGGGACCCGGCCTACACGGTGGGCTATTTGGTTGGCAACGGCGTGTTGTAGGCCCGGTGCCCTCACCGGGCGGTCTGGGCTCCGAAAGCGCCGGGGGGATGAACCTCCGTCTCAAAGATTCAGCCCTACCTGAGGAGCCTTACCTAGATTGGTTCCTCCCTTCTTGCAATTCACTCAGTAAACTCGAGCCAACCGAAGCGCTCGGGTGTGTGGAAGCTGCCGCTCAACAGCGGGTTCGAGGCGAGGAACGCGCGGTGAGCACGGTCGATACGGTAGAGGTTGGCGCGCCACCGGGTTCCGACCTTGGGAGCGGTCTCCGACAAGGCCGACAAGGGGATGCGAACTTCACTCGTCCACACCTTGCGCCCACGGTCCACCCGTACCTGCCATTCCATGCCACTGCTCCAAGCGAAGTCGGACTCGGGACGACGAAGGCGCAGGTCTAGGGCCTCATTGTTCGGAGCCCACTCGTATTCGGTGTAGTGATTTAACTGCGACGGGTCGGGAGCGCAGAAGAACTCCACCACGTCCTTGTCCCATAGCGAACCTTCCTTGGAAACCCGCTCGCCGGAGCGTGCTTTGCCGAAATCAGTCAACTCGGTGAACGGGCACTCGTAGGCCAGGTACAGAAATCGGTCCGACCACAGCACTCGACAGGTGGTGCTGATCTCCGGGCGGGCTCGCCCATCCACCGCCTCCTGTTCCAAGCGGAAGGGCGTCGCCCGAGACCATTCGCGCTCCCGCAACCGTCCGTCGGGCTTAAAATCCCGGGCGATGCGGTGGGCCCGCACCGTGGTGAAGGGCAGGGAACGCACCAGCAATCGACGGGCGTTGTCGAAATAGATTTTCCGGAGCACCTCGGGCGGCAATCCGATGGCGCTGATGGACCAGTCGCCCTGGATTGGCGTCATGTGCGGCCAGTTGCGGTCGCGCGTTTCGAGCCAACGCCATTCCTTCGCGAAGAACGTGGCCGCATCCTCGTCGGTGGGTTTTTCCGCATCGCCCGAAGAACCGAGGATCAACTTTTCGTATACCTGAAAATCGGTGGCGAAGAGGATGCGGTCTTGGTGCCGGGTGAAGAGCTGCCGCAGGGCCTCGGGGTCGTGCCGGCCCAGTTCTGGGATCCGCGCAGCCAGGTCGGCGTGCATGTTGGGATGCTCGGTGAGCTTGCGATCCACCCAGGCGAGGTCTTCGGCGTTGTTGGCGAAGTGCACGCAAACGAAGGTCGTCTTTGGATGACGGCGGATCACCCGGTCGAGCGCTTCGAGCAATTTCTCGCGCGTCGGAAATTGTTTCGGGTCACCGAACCACCAGCTCCGGTGATCCTTAAGCTCCTTCCAGCGCTCGTTCTGTGCGGTGTAGGGCAACCAGAACGCCTTCGGGTCGGCGACGTGGATGCTGACCGGCAAACCCAGCTCACCGCAGCGCTTCCAGACGCCGTCGAGACGGGAATCATCGATGCGGATCAACTGACCTTGTTGGTCGCGCAGAAAGAGGCCCAGTCGCTTGTATTCCTTCAGGCCGGCCGCGCCGAGAGCGTGCGCGCGATTCACTTGTTCGATGGCCCGTTCGGCGAAGCCGGGTTGATCCCAACCGCTGTAGTCGAGGTTGAAGTACAGGACCGCTCGCCCCGGAGCCAATCGTTCGGTCAGGGCCTGCGTTCGTTCGAAGGCGGAGAGTTCGCCGGGCTTAGCCGTGACCGTGCCGCCGCTGAGGTTGACCCCGACGCCCACGCCGACCCGGTCCATGATCCGTAACCAGCGGCTTACGTGCTCTTCGGTACCGTTGACATGCTGGTGCAAGTCGATGATTCGGTGTTCCTGCCGCCACTGTTCGGGCAATGAGGGGCGACGATCGGCGGCTTGCCCGGGAAGCCCGAGTGCCAGCGCTAGGGCAAACCAGCGAGCAACGGCGGGAAATTTCATGATCACAACGGGATCTCAGGAGGCTTGGGTTGGCCAGCGAAAGTTATGGGCTACTTCAGCGTGCCTAGAAACTCCACAAGGTCGCGCAGTTCGAAGCGCGTGAGGGTCTCGCCGAAGCCTTCAGGCATGCCGCTGGGCCCGCGACTGCGAGTGCGAATATCTTTTTTGGAGAGTCTCACCTCGCCCTCGTCGGGGGTGAGCAGGGTGAGGGAGGCGTCGGTCTCGTTCCGGACCACTCCCGCCAAGACGGCGCCTGAAAGAGTGGTCACCAGCGTGCTCTCGAAATC
This sequence comes from Verrucomicrobiales bacterium, assembly GCA_005805505.1. GTDB lineage: Bacteria > Verrucomicrobiota > Verrucomicrobiia > Limisphaerales > UBA9464 > SXXZ01. The sequence continues at coordinate 2,376 of SYMJ01000150.1, forward strand.
GGTCGCAATCTGGGCATTGGGGAGCACGAGGCTTTCGAGCAGGTGTTCTCGAGTGGCCCGCGAGGCGAGTCCATCGAGCTTCGGGCCGGCATTGCCACCAGAGTCGGTACCGATTTGGTGGCAGCGGGTGCAGGCCACGGCGGCGTGTTCGTAGAAGAGAGATCGACCCCGGGAGGTGTTTCCGCCCACGAGCGCTTCGCGGTAAGGCGAGAGGGCGTCCTTTGGAAGCTTCCAGTCCTGGTAGGCAGCCAGTCGGGTCTGGACCGCTGCGGCTGGGTGCATTCGAGCGGCCTCGACCACATCGAGCATCACCTCATTGGCCACTTCGCGCTTCATGAGTCGGTCGAGCCACTCGACGAGAACGGCATCGACGGCGTCCGACTTCAGTTCGCCCAGCGAGGCGAAGGCGGCTTGTTGTTCGGCCAAAGACCCCCGTTCCAAGAGGCCGGCAAGTTTCCCGACCGCATCGTTTGGGTTGAGTTCGGTGGACAGTTTCGAGGCGGCGAGTCGAAGGGGTTCTGCAGGGTCGGCTGCGGCGAAGGTGAGCAGGGGTTGCAGAGCGGTCGGTGGCTGGGCCAGTCGGAAGGCTGCGGTCAGGGCCGCCGCTCGTGCCTTGGCCGATGCTTGGGGGCGACGCACGAGGGTCTCGAGTGCCGCGACCGAGTTCGTCAGGTGCAACCGGCTGAGGGCTTCGGCTACCGCCACCTGAATGGCCTCGGTGGTGTCTCCGAGCAGCAGTGCTGGAGCGATAGAGCCTAGCGCCTTGAGGGCCGGACCCGCAGGCCGGGCCGGCAGGGGGCGGTAGATGCCCAGGAGGCGATCTCGGGCCGGGGGCGTTTTCCAGTGGCCTAGGGCCAGCAGGGCTTCGGTGCGGATGCGTTCTGGCAGCCCGGTGTCGCGGGCCAGTGCGGCGAGACGTCGGGCCGCCTGAGGGGTGCCCAGGCGGAAGTTGGCATTCACGATGCGCAGCAGCATCGGCGAGGTGTGGTCGACGGGCGCATCGCCCCAGGGCAAGGGTTGGTCGGCCCGCAGGTCCCGGATGGCTCCAGGTGCCGCTGTCGAGCCGGGCTGGGGAACTCTGGCGGCCAGGGCACCTCGCCAGACCTGAAGCGGGGCGGGTTCAGCCAGTGAGGCCAGGTTCGGGAGGGCCGCCGTCAGCGGCAGGTCGTGGATCGCCCGCGCGGCCTCGAGCGCCAGAAGTGGATCTGGGTCGGACAAGAAGCCGCGGATCGCCAGTGACGGGTGAATGCGGGCCGCCAGGAGCACCAGTTGCCGAACCTCGCGGTCGGCGTCGGAGCGATGGGCCTCGATCACCCGATCGGACAGAGCGGAAGCCAATCCGTAGGCCAGCCCGTGGCGCAACACGGCGTCGGGCGTTCCAAACCGACGCACACTCCCGATGAAGGCGGCGGCATCGCCGTCGGACAGTCGAGCCCGACCTAGGCCCAGAGCCGCGGCCAATCGCACGCGTGGATTGGTTTGGGCCAATTGATCCTTCAGCCACGGAGCCGCACCCGGTTGCCGCACCAATTCCGTGGATGAAGCCAGCGCCCGGATGGCCTGGACGAGCACCTCACCCTCAGAGCGTTTGGCCACGCCCAGCAGCGCTTTTCCGAGCGGCGCGGGATCCTTCCGGGCCAATTGCCCCAGCGCCCGAATCGCGTGGATGCGCACCCACTGGTCGGTGGCCGTTGAGGCCAGAGTCTTTAAAGTCGGAACCGCGCCGGAACCGCGCCGCGCCCACTCGTATTGAGCCTCTTGCCGAACCCTCTGATCGCGATGGCCCAACAAGGACGACAGCTCCTCGGGCGTTCGGTCCTTCATGCCGGCCGCGAGCAATCGCTGAGTTCGGGGCACCTCGGGATCGGCGGCCACGTCGGCGAAGATGGCCTTGTAAATTCGGCCCTTGTTGCTCTTGGGCCAGCCCTCGTGCCAGTCGGCGAAGAAGATGGATCCGTCGGGCCCCAGGTCGACATCCGGAACCAGGGAGTTCCAGATCAGCGGGTCGTGCGCCACCAGCTCGTGAGTTGCTCCGGCGGGTCGCAATTGCAGCGAACTAATCCCGCTCTTGGCGCTGGTGCCTTTGAAGTAGGTCAGCAAAAAGCGCCCGCGCAGCGCCTTCGGAAGGCTGGTGCCCGAATCGTGGACGAGCCCGCTGGGGCCGTCGGCGATATTGGCGATGGGCGTCAGGATGGAGGCCGATTGCCCCTCGAACGGTGGGACCCACAACCGCTCCAGGTTCCACAGCCCCGCATTGCCTAACGGCGCGTGTTGATGCCCCACCCGCCAGCCGGAGTCGGCCCCTTCGATCACGGGCACCCAGCGCTCCCGGTCGCCTTGATCCGAATCGTTGTCACCGGTGAAGAGATCGCCCTCATCGTTGAAGGCCAGTTCCTGCGGATTGCGCAACCCGCGATGAACCACCTCCAGCTTCGAACCATCGGGTTCACAGCGGAACACCGCCCCCTCGTCGGGCAAATCGATCACCGTGCCCTCCTGAGTCACCACGTGGGCACCGCGGTCGCCGCAGGAGAAGTAGAGTCGCCCGTCGGGCCCGAAAATGAGCCCATGCAAATCGTGGCCCGTGAAGCTGAAACGTACTCCGAACCCGTGCAAAATCGCCCGAGCTTCCAGCGACTCGGGATGCACCTGGGGTTGGGATTGCAGCGCGGGTTCCTTGGGCTTTGGGATATTGCCCTGGACTGAACCGGCCGGCCCGATGTGCCACAGCGACGGGATCTCGGTAAACCACACCTGCCCCTGGCGAGCCAGCACACCACTGCCAATGCCGCTGAGGGGGCTGGTGAAGTGTTCGGCCACGATCTCGGAGTGGTCAGCCCGGCCATCTTGATTGGTGTCCTCCAGTCGGCGGATCACTTCTGTCTCCCGGCCCAGCGCTCGCTCGCCCTCGGGACCGAACCATTTGCGGATTTGCGCCAAGCGGTCTTCCACGGTGCGTGAGGCCAGATCGTCCTCCAGCATAAACATGTAATGCCGAATATCGAGAACACTGGTTCGGTACCGATACGTTTCGCTAGTGAACACGCGCCCCTGCTCATCCACCGAGAAGGCCACGGGATTGGCCAGTTGGGGTTCAGCGGCCCAGAGTTTGACCGACAGGCCTGGGGCTAGTTGGAACTGCTTGATCCGCTGTTCGCCCTCGGAGGATTGCGGCGCCAGAATAGGCGTTGCTGCGCGATCATCCTTCACCAGCGGTCTGAAGCCGTTGAGTGACGTGGTGGTTGAGTCGGAGGTGGAGCCCGCTGGGGCGATGTCCGCGCTGAAGGCGACGGGTATCAGCGGCATCAGCGGCATGAGCACCAGCAACAGAGATCGTATCCAGGGTGCGCGAGTCAACGAGCGGCGTGGCATGGGGCTAGCATGCAAAGGCGAGCCCGAGGGGCCAAGGTTGAGTTGGGTGGGGTTGGGATTGGGCGATGGGATCGACGGATGCGTGCCGGCTCAGGCGTGAAGAGCGAAATCCATCGAGAATGAGCCGGCCACGAGGGCTGGAGCGAAAGGACTTCTGATTCGGCAAAGATCCCTTGTGGAGTTACTCGGGAGCGGTCGGGAAGTGGTCGGGAAGCGCTCGCGGACGGGGTTTTCACGCCCCCGATTCCCACCATGTTTGGACATTTTCCAAAACCCCACTTGCGCTTCAGTCGATGATTCCCTTTATTTGCCGAGCTCTAACGGAGGGCGGGGTCGCCAAGTGGTAAGGCACGGCTCTGCAAAAGCTGCATCGTCGGTTCGATTCCGACCCTCGCCTCCAAGATTTTCTGCGGTTTTCCTCAGTAAATCAGCGGTTTTCAGAGCATTGCCTGTGGCACTGCCACGGAAATTGCCACTCGAGACGGTGCGGAATCAACTTCCGCCACCTTCCTTCAGTCACCACCTACTCAGGGGTAAGGAGAGCGAGGCGGGCTACTTTAGCCTTTGGACCGACATCATGAACGTCATTCCAAACGCCTACCGCATCTACCGCCGCCAAGCCTCAGGCTACTTCTACCTTGTGGACGAAACCCAAGGAAAACCCAAGCACACCAGCCTCAAGACCAAGGATCCCCAGCAAGCCCAGCGCATTCTGGACGCTAGGCTCATGGGGCGAACCCTCCCCGCGATGGCTGCTGAGGTGGGCAGAGCCTACCTGCGGGAAGGGGATCCACAGGCTGCCAGCCACACCTGGCGCAAGGTCATTGAAGAATGTGTAGGATGCCAAAAGCGCAACAAGGCCACGCAGAAACGCATCGAGAACGCCGCGAAGGACAAGGCCCTGATTCCCCTACTGGATCGTCCTGTGGGGGAGACCAAGGCCACCGACATCTTCGAGGTCATCCGAAACGGTGGCGTAGCCACCAACGTCTTCTTTCGACGGTTCCATAACTTCGCGTTGGAACTAGGCTGGATCCACAAGCCGATTCTGACCAAGTCCTACTGGCCCAAGGTTGTCTACAGCCCAAAGGTCGCTATTACCGCCGAGCAGCATCAGGCGATCATTCAGCGGGAAGCCAATCCTGAGCGACGCGCCTACTACCAGCTC
>SYMJ01000019.1 GCA_005805505.1 Verrucomicrobiales bacterium
CCCATCCAGCTCCTCAACTCCTCCACATCCCTCTCGGAGAGCCTTCGCCCTTGAATCACTTCCGTTGCGTCCATCCCCCTTTCTCCCAACCTCCACCCTGGTAGTCCAGCTCATTCACCAACAACTTCGGGATGCACCGCTCCACCCCGACCCCACAAAAAAACAATTTCACCCGGGAGAGCACTTGCCACATATTAGCACGTCAAAATTATGGACGTAAGGTTTCCCAAGGTCGGAGAAGGCGCTGACGGCGGCAAGGTTGTCAGCGTTCTAGTCAAGGTCGGCGACACCATTAGCGCCGGTCAGACAATCCTCGAGCTCGAGTCGGAGAAGGCCATCGCGCCCATCCCCTCTCCAGCTGGCGGGAAGATCACCGCCATCTCCGTCAAAGAGGGTGACACGATCACCGTCGGCTCGGTGCTCTTGAGCCTGGAAGGCGGGAACGGCGACGGCGCATCGGCATCCGCATCGCCGGCGACCAACAAGGCGGCAGCCCCTCGGGCGGCGCGGCCCGTGGTCGCTGACGACGACGACGACGACCTCTTGCCGGCCGCCACTGAAGACGAAGGCCCGGTCCCCGCGGCCAGCCCGTATGTTCGCAAGGTCGCCCGTGAACTGGGGATCCCCCTGAGTCGAGTGCGTGGTTCCGCCTCCGGTGGCCGCGTGGTCGTCGAAGATCTGGCCCGCTACATCGGCAAACTGGAGTCCCAAGTGGCCCGCGCCGGCAAGTACGCCGAAGCTCCCCAAGGACTCAGCTTCCCCCTCGTCAACCAAGACTTCGCTGTCTTTGGTCCAGTCACCAGCGAGCCGTTGACCCCGCTGCGGAAGATCATTTCGGTCCGGATGGTCGAGAACAAGGTTACCCTACCCCATGTCACCCAGTTCGCTGACGCGGATATGAGCGGCATCGAGGCTTTGAGGGCCCAGTTCAAGGCCGACTACGAAAAGGCTGGATCCAAGCTCACGCCCACCCCCTTCCTCATTAAGGCGCTGGTCGAAACCTTGCAGAAGTATCCGAAGTTCAACGCCAGTTTGCAGGAGGTCGCCGAGACCCTAATTATTAAGCACTACTACCACATCGGCATCGCGGTCGATACCGACGCGGGGTTGCTGGTTCCGGTGCTGCGCGACGCCGACAAGAAGTCGTTGCTGCAAATCGCTAAAGAACTTACCGAGATCGCGGCCTTGGCCCGGGATCGCAAGCTCTCCCCCGATTCGATGAAGGGAGGTTCCTTCACCGTCTCCAACCAAGGCGCTATCGGTGGCTCCCACTTCACTCCGATCATTAACAAACCCGAGGTCGCCATCCTAGGATTGGGCAAAACTTCGCTGAAGCCCGTTGTCACCGCCGAGGGCAAGATCGAAGCCCGTCCCATCCTACCGCTGACCATCAGCTATGACCACCGGGTCATTGATGGCGGATCAGCCGCCCGATTCACGGTGGACTTGGTCAAAGCCATCGAGACATTCCCGGCCTCCGCAGTGAAGCTCTAACAGCCCAAGCGACATGGAAGTGATCCAGACTGATATCGTTGTTATCGGGGCAGGCCCTGGGGGTTACGCTGCCGCGTTCTACGCCGCCGACCTAGGCAAAAAGGTGCTGCTCATCGAGCGGGATCCTCGTCTCGGGGGGGTGTGTATGAACCGCGGATGCATCCCCTCCAAGGCGCTGCTCAACGCCTCGCACATGATCACCGCCGCAAAGGAATCCGCGCACCGCGGAATCAGCTTCGGCGAAGCCACGATCGATCTAAACCGCCTGCGAGCCTGGAAGGAGTCCATCCTTGAGAAACTCGGTTCCGGCATCGCCAGTTTAGCCAAGATGCGGGGGGTGAGCGTGATGCACGGCAAGGCCATGTTCGAGTCCTCGAACAAGCTGCGCGTGGAGACCCCCGAAGGTCAGAAGTACGTCACCTTCGACAAGGCCATCATCGCCGTGGGTTCCCGACCGGCCCTACCGAAAGCATTCGACCTCGGCAACCCCCGAGTAATGACCTCGACCGAGGCCCTAGAAATCGCCGACATCCCGGAGACGTTGCTCATCATCGGCGGCGGCTACATCGGCATGGAACTCGGTACGGTGTACGCGTCGATGGGTTCCAAGGTCACGGTCATCGAGGCCATGGAAACGATGTTGGCCGGGGCCGACCCCGACCTCGTCCGACCGGTGGCGGCCTACGCCAAGAAGGCCTTCAAGGAAGTGCGCCTGAAATCGAAGGTTTTGGAGATCAAGACCTCAGGCAAGCAAATCCAGGTCACTTCCGAGTTCAACGGCCAGAAGATAGACGAAAAGTATGACCGAGTGCTGGTGTCCGTGGGCCGAGTGCCCAACGGGCAAGACCTTGCTCTTGAGAACACGGGCGTTCAGCGGGATGACAAGGGTTTCATCAAGGTGGACGAACGCATGGTCACCAACGACCCGAACATTTACGCCATCGGCGACATCGCTGGCGGCATCATGCTGGCGCACAAGGCCAGCAAGGAAGCCCGCATTGCTGTTGAGAACCTCGCCGGCGACGGCAACGCGGTGAATCGCGACTATCTAATCCCTGCGGTGGTCTTCACCGATCCCGAAGTGGCTTGGGTGGGTCTGACTGAAACCGAGGCCAAGGCCAAGGGGATCGAGGTCCAAGTGGTCAAATTCCCCTGGGGTGCCAGCGGCAGGGCTCTCACCTACGATCGGACCGACGGTTCCACTAAGCTCATCATCGACCCGGTTTCCGAGCGGATTCTCGGTGTCGGAATTGTCGGCCATGGTGCCGGTGAGCTCATTGGTGAAGGCACGGTGGCCATTGAAATGGGGGCTACGGTCCGTGATCTAAGCGCCATCGTGCACCCGCATCCCACCCTCAGTGAAACGCTGATGGAAGGTGCAGAAGTCTTCTTCGGTCACTCCACCCACGTGTTCACCAAGAAGCGCCAACACTGAGTCGGATCTCTGAATCGGATCTCCTGCAAATTCTTCGAGGCCAAGTTTACAAGACTTGGGCCCTTCTTTTTTGGAGTCTCGATCCCAAGGGTTGACTCACCGCGACGCTGGCACGCTTTTTGGGCGGCCTTGTGTCCAAAGTTCATCCTTTGAAAAACGACGCCAACACTGGAACGCCGTTGCGACATTCCGAGACCTTGGACGCTCATTTTGCTTCCCGTGCAACGGGATCTCCCGCAGTTTCCCCGAGCCGTTGCCGCGCCTGAGGCGCCCGCCGGCTTCAACCCATGAAGAACACCCTTCGCCTCTTGATGACCACCACGCTCGCGGCCACAGCCGCACTCGCACAGGACAAACTCGACCTCACGGCCGAGAAGACCCGCGCCAGTTATGCCATCGGGGCAGACATTGCCAACAGTATGAAGCGCCACGCGCTCGACCTAGACACCACGGCCCTGGCGGCCGGGTTAGTCGATGGCATGAGCGGCAAGCTGCAACTGAAGGACGCTGAACTAGAAAAAGCCATGAATGACTTCAAAACCGCATTAATGGCGAAGCGTCAGGTAACTCAGGCCACGGCTGCCACCGAGAACATCAAGAAGGGAGCCGACTTTCTGGCCGCCAACGCCAAGAAGGAAGGCGTGAAAACCACCGCCAGCGGCCTTCAGTACAAGGTCATGAAGGCCGGTCCCGACGGCGGCAAGAGCCCGAAGGCAACCGACACCGTCAAGGTTCACTACCACGGCACCCTCATCGACGGGACAGTCTTCGATAGCTCTGTGCAGCGCGGTGAACCGATCTCCTTCCCGCTGAATGGCGTGATCCCGGGTTGGACCGAGGGCGTGCAGCTCATGAAGATGGGCGATAAGTTCCAATTCACCATCCCGTCGGCCCTGACCTACGGCGAGCAAGTTGCGGGCGGCGCCATCGGGCCGAGCTCCACCCTCATCTTCGAGGTGGAACTCCTCGGAATCGAAGCGGGCAAGTAATCGACCTGCAGTCACTTTCCTGAACGCCGGAGGCGCTTCCAAGCGCTTCCGGCTTTTTTGAATTCTAGAAGGACTGCATTCCTCGGGGCAGTACCGATTGACTCCGCGCCGAAGACGCCCACGGTCACGAGAAGCGAACTGCTCACCGCACCCATGCGAACTCTCGTCGAGACCCTAGAGACTGCGCACACTCCAGAATCACTGGGTGCGGCCCTGCAGGACGAACCCGGACGGGTCGTCCTTCGGACAGGAATGTTCGAGGTCCCCTCGGCCCGCTATTCGATCGTCACTGCTCGCCCCTTCCAGACCTTCCAGTCCATGGGGTCCCGATGCGAGACCCGGCGCAATGACGGCACGCGGGAGATCCAGTTCGGCAATCCCTGGGCCATCTTGGGCGCATTGTCCGAGCGCTGCGAGATCCTCGATGAGGTCGACCTCCCCTTCCCCCTGGGCGGCATCTTTGGTTTTTGGGGCTACGACCTGAAGGGCTTCGTGGAGCCCCGTCTCTCGCGTCATGCGGTGCACGACTTGGAAATCCCGGATTGCCGAGTCGGGTTCCACGGGAGCTTGGTGGTCTTTGATCATCGACTGAGCACCGCGACCATCATCGCCACCGGCTTGTGCCCAAACGGAGACCGCTGCGAGCAAACCGCTCGCGAAGACCTGGAGTGGTGGCGCCAACGCCTGACCACTCCGCCCTCCGACGATCCAGAACCCGTTCTCGCAAGGCCTTCCGGAGAAATCACTGCTTCAGTGACGCGGGCAGAATTCATCCGTTCCGTCGAGGCGGCGCAGCGGTGGATCCGCAGTGGCGACATTTATCAGGTCAACTTGTCCCAGCGCCTCAGTGCACCTTGGACCGCGGGAGGCTGGTCACTCTTCCGCCGACTGCTGGAGGTGTCCCCTGCCCCGTTCTCCGCATTCCTGGATGGCGAAGACTTCACGATCGCGTCTTCGTCGCCCGAGTTGTTTCTTCGCCTCAGCGGATCCCATGCACTGACTCGGCCCATTAAGGGGACACGGCCGCGGAGCACCGATCCGGTTCGGGATGCGCAGTGGATGTACGAACTCCAACGCAGCAGTAAGGAGATGGCCGAGTTGGTCATGATCACCGATTTGCTGCGCAACGACCTCGGCCGCGTTTGCGAATATGGAACGGTGCAAGTTCCCGAATTGGTCCGCCTGGAACGGTTCACCCAGGTCCAGCACTTGGTGTCCACCATTGAAGGACGCATCCGCTCTCCCCTGACTCACCTAGAGGTCCTCGAATCGTGTTTCCCCGGCGGAAGCATCACCGGTGCACCCAAGATCCGAGCTATGGAAATTATCGATGCACTGGAACCCGTGGCCCGAGGTCCCTACACCGGTTGTCTCGGATATCTCGGATTCAATCGAGAAAGCCAACTGAGCATCACCATCCGTTCCGCTATCACCCTCAATGACCGAGCTTGGTTCCATGTGGGGGCGGGCATCGTGGCCGACTCGGTGCCTGAGGCCGAATACGACGAGACCTTAGCCAAGGCGAGCGGACTCCTGAGAGCGCTGCAGACGACGTCCGTGGCGCTTCCCGAAGTCCACTCGAGCAGGAGGCAATCGTGAGTGATCTGGTCTGGATGGACGGCCGGGTCTTGCCGGCGGCAGAGGCCGTGGTCTCCGTCTCCGACCGTTCCTTTCTCTACGGAGATGGTCTCTTCGAAAGCCTTCCTTGGGATTCTGGACGCCTGTTTCGCTGGCGCGAGCATTGGGATCGCCTGACCTGTGGTGCCCACTTTCTCGGAATCCGAATCGCTTGGGAGGAAGCCCAGGTCCGCGCCGGCATCCGGGCCATCACAGCGTTGCTGGAGACTCCGCAAGCCACCGTGCGCCTGCACCTCAGTCGAGGAGTGGGCCCTCGAGGGTATTCCCCGCGCGGAGCCGATGCTCCACGGCTGATTCTGACAGTCTACCCGGCTCCGGCGATGCCACCGGGTGGATGGCCACCGATTGCCCTCAAGACTTGCCGTACCTTCGCCGTGGCCACTGGTGACCCTTTGGCGGCCCACAAATCCGCCAACAAACTTCTGAATGTGCTAGCGCGGGCCGAGGCCGAAGCTCAGGGCTTTGACGACGCCCTTTTGGTGAACACCGACGGTTTGATCACCGAAAGCTCCAGCGGGAATGTCTTTTGGTGGGAAGAGGACTCGCTTCACACGCCCCCGCTCACAGCGGGTGTCCTGCCTGGGGTGACCCGCGGCGCAGTCCTGGACTCCGCTCGTGAACTTGACTGGACAGTCAGCGAGACAGCGGCCCTTCCCTCGCGCCTGTGCACCTCCCACGGCATCTTCCTGAGCTTCAGCACACGAGGGCTCGTCCCGGTGCGGGCGCTGGACTCCCAGAACGTCCCAACCGAAGCCCGACAGTCACTCCTTCAGGAGGCATTCTTGCGATGCTGTGAGCGGGAGTGGGAGCCGGTCTGACCCCGTTATCAGAGGAGTCTGAAAACGGGGCGAGGCCACTCTTGCGCACCGACCCGCGGGCCTGCGGAGAATTACTTCCGAGGTGAGGTGGGTGAGACCGGAGCGGGCGGAGCGTCGGCCAGCTTCTTAGAAATCGAGGCCGAAGACTCGACCTTAAGGGACGCCGCCCAGGCCTCGCGCGCGAGATCCCAACGGCCGGAGGCAGCTGCCGCATCGCCTAAATGGTCCAACACCGTGGCATCCGGCTCGGTCAATCGCTGGCGGGCCTTGGTCAGCCACTCGAGCGCCTCAGGATAGCGCCCGAGCCTGAAGAGCACCCAGCCCATGCTGTCCATGTAGGCCGGATTCTCGGGCTCGGCCTGGAGAGCTTGCTCGATCATCGCACGGGCCCGCGGCAGATTCTTGCCTTTCTCGGCCCACATGTAGCCCAGATGATTCAAGGCCTCGTCAAAGTCGGGCTTCAGCTCGAGGGATTTTTCGAGGTATTCGATGCTCTTGGCCTCATCGCCTTTGCGTTCCAACAACGCCCCCACCTGAAAGTAGAAACGATGGTCGGTGAGCGGTGGTTGGTTGGTGGCTCCCAGCTTTTCAGCCGCCGAATAGGCCTCCAGAGCTTGATCGAACCGCTTGAGCTGCGAGCGAGCCACCCCGGAGAGGTACTCCAAGCGGAAGGAGGGCGGGACTTCTTTGCGAGCCCGGTCGAGGACGGCCACCGCATCCTCGGGACGCTGCAAACTCAACAAGGCCACAGCCAAATCTGTCTGCGCCGGTTCCAAGGCAGGATTGAGGAGGACGGCCCGCTCGAAATGATTGCGAGCCCGCTCAAACTCCTTCTCCTGAAGAGCCACGACCCCCAGAAAATAGTAGGTCACGGGATTGGCCGGATCGATTTTGCGCAGGGCCTCCAATTGGCGACTGGCTTCCGGAATTCGCCCGGAGCGCAGGTAGAGTTCGGCCAAACGAGAAAGGGCTGCAGGATTGCGGGGTGCCCGTTCTTGGAGTTCACGGAGCACCGCCTCGGATTGATCGGCTTGACCCAACTGCACATAGCGGTCGGCCAGACGGAGCGAAACCCCAGGATCCTCGGGCTTCAACGCACGAACTTGGGTGAGCACCTCGAGAGCAGCCGCCTGAGTCTGAGATTTTAACCGAGCATCCGCCGCACCGATGACCCGATAGAGATCAACAATCTCCAAGAGCGGGCCCGGTTCCGCGGCAAAACTGTTTCGAGCTCGAGCTAACAAGGGCAACGCCTCCGAGGTCCGGCGGTCTTCGGCCAAGATGCGAACCACGGCCTGATAAACAGCCACGATCACCGGGGGGCGCTCGGCTGCCCTTAAATACGCTTTCAGAGCATCGGCAGGGCGACCGGCTTGCGTCAGGGCCACGCCATGGAGGGCATGGAGTTCTCCTGGGGTGTCCGAACGGGCCGAGACCCGATCGAGCAACTTCAGCGCACGATCTATCTTCTCCTGCTGCAAAAGTCGGCGAGCGACATCCGCCACCAATTCATGGTTGGAGAGATCGTTTTCGGTGACCCGCTCGAAGTAGCGCAGGAGCCCCTCCGAATCCCCATTCATGCCGCGGACTAGACCCGCTGCGAATGCCGCATGAGCCTCCGCGCGTCGCTCCCAGTCGGCTGGAGCAGCCGCAGAACGCTTCGCCGACAGGGCACCCACGGGTTTGCCCAAACCGTGCGTTCTGCACCCGGCAACGACCATGGCCAAAACCACGACCAAAACCGGGAAGGGCCTGGAGCGGTAAGCCCGGAAAACACCCAAACAGGTAGAGACAGTCATACTTCAGCCCAAAAAACACCTGACATAAAAGACGACGCGGCCCAGTCGTTGAAAACCAAGGCCGCGCTCTGAAAAGCGGAATGTTGGGAGAAACGGCCGAAGAGGACGCGTTACTTCTGCCAAGTACGCTTCTTATGCCGGTTCTGCCGAAGCTTCTTCCGGCGCTTGTGTTTGTTGATCTTCGCTTTGCGACGTTTCTTGAGTGAACCCATATCAGTGTTGGTCTTGAGTTGTCGTTGTCAGTAAACCACCTTGTTCAGCGGATATTCGATGATGCCTTCGGCTCCGAAAGCCTTCAGTCGAGGAATCAGCTCACGAACCACCGGTTCGTCGATGATAGTTTCCACGGCTACCCAGCCCGACTGACTCAAACTTGAGACGGTAGGATTACGGAGCGAGGGCAAGCTTTGCAACAGGTTTGGCAAGTCCTTCTCTCGGATGTTCATTTTAAGACCCACCTTGATTTCGGCCTCAATGGCTCCTTTGAGCAGCAATGCGATGGTCTCGATCTTCGAGCGGATCCACGGATCCTTCCAGGCCGTCTTGTTGGCCACTAGGCGTGGCGTGGAGACCATCAACGTATCGACGATGCGTAATTTGTTGGCCCGCAGCGACGACCCGGTCTCGGTGACATCGACAATCGCGTCGACCAACTCACGGGCCTTCACCTCGGTGGCGCCCCAGGAGAATTCAACCTCGGCCTTCACCCCGTGCTTACGGAGCCAGCGGCGCGTCATGCCCACCACTTCAGTGGCGATGCGCTTGCCCTCCAGGTCCTTCACCGTTCGGATCTCCGATTCCTCGGGCACGGCCAACACCCAGCGAGTGGGCTGACGCGTGGCCTTGCTGAAGACAAATTCGCCCACCTCGTGCACATCTCCGGCCACGCCGTTCTCGTGGATCCAATCCACACCGGTCAGACCGGCATCTAGATAGCCGAGTGCCACGTAGCGTCCAATTTCCTGGGCGCGGATCAGGCGGATCTGCAGCTCAGGATCATCGACGTAGGGCTCGTAGCTCCGGCTGGACACGGTGATGTTCCATCCGGCTTTGGCAAATTTCTCGAGGGTGGCATCTTGCAGCGAACCCTTGGGCAACCCCAGCTTCAGCTTGGGTGCGGGCGCGGGCGCTACGGATGCGGTGGCTTTGGTCTTGCTCATCGTTGGCAAACTCCTGGGATTCAACCGGATTTGACAATCCTCCCCGAACCGCCGCCGGTTGTGCTCCACAGGATCACATGGAACTGCCAGAGAACGAGCCAAGGAGCGACAGATTTCTGCATCGATCGTTTGCGAGGTCCCTCCAACTCGACAGGCCGGCGGCAGACTGTAGGATGATCCCACACGTGAACCGGATACTCTCACCCCTTCTCGCACTGGGTCTCCTCTTGGGACATTCCCCGCGCACCGTCTTGGCTGACGACGCTCTTCCCAAAGGCATAGAAACACTGGATTTTCGAAAGGTAGTTCGATCGGCGAAGGATCGAGTTTTCCCTTCGGTGGTCTTCATCAAGTGCGTCCGTGAAGACATGCAAGGAGGCAAGCGCCAAGCCCAAGAAGTATCCGGTTCCGGCGTACTCATCTCAGCCGATGGCGAATTGCTCTCCAACTGGCATGTCGTGGACAAGGCGACCGAGGTCCGCTGCCTGCTCTCCGATGGTCAGGCTTTCAAGGCGAAGGTTCTTGGCTCCGATAAAGACACCGATGTCGCCCTCCTGAAACTAGAGCGGCCCGCCGATGCCCCGCCCCTGCCCTTCGCGCGGTTGGGCATCTCAACCAACCTGGTGGAGGGCGATTTTGTCATGGCGATGGGGGCTCCCTTCGGACTCTCCCGCTCGGTGTCGATCGGCATCATTTCTTGCACCCACCGCTACCTACCCGGGTCGAGCGAATACAGCTCTTGGCTCCAGACCGACGCATCAATCAACCCTGGCAATTCCGGCGGCCCGCTGGTGAACACGCTGGGCGAGGTGGTCGGACTCAATACCCGAGGAATGATGGGCGGAGGGGGCGATCTCGGATTCACCGTGCCCATCGAGGTGGCCCGAGTGGTCGCTGATCAAATTCGGGAACATGGCAAGATGGACTGGAGCTGGACGGGCCTCCAACTGCAGCCCCTGAAGGACTTCAACCGGAACGTCTATTTTCCCGAGAATGAGGGCGTCATGGTGGCAGAAACCGATCCGGAAAGCCCCGCCCGGCGCGCCGGGATTCAGACCGGAGACCGCATCGTGAAAATCAACGGTATGGAGGTCACTGGGCTCACGGTCGAAGACCTACCGGGAGTGCGCCAGCGAATCGGCCTCTTACCCAAGGGCAAGCCCGCCGCTCTAGAGTTTGTCCGAAAGGGTCAGACCCAGACGACCACGATGGTGCCACGCGCCAAGGGCAAGGTGGAGGGCGAGGAAATTGAGTGCCGCCGCTGGGATTTCACGGTCAAGGCCATCAACCAATTCGACAATCCCGACCTGTTCTTCCACCGCAATCAGGGAGTCTTCATTTATGGCGTGAAGTTCCCTGGCAACGCGGCCCAGGCAGGCCTGACACCGCAAGACATCCTGCTAAAGATCGACGGCAAAGCGGTGATCACACCGGCCGACGTGAAGGCCGTCCACACCGAGGCCCTCGGCAATGTTTCCGAAAAGCATCGAGTCATCGTCGTGCTGTTGCGAAACGGAGAGCAGCGCCAGCTCGTTCTCGATTTCAGCCGGCAGTACGACAAAGAATAAGCGACAAGCGGCGCCCCCTCCTCTCGGTCGACCACCGTTGCTGCGGTGATCGACCTGTTCAGGTCACACGCCCCCCCAAGATCAGTGCTTCGACTGGGGATTGCGCCATTCGTGACCACTCTTGGCCAAGAGGTCGTCGGCCGCAGCGGGCCCCCAGGTACCGGCCGCATAAAACTCGCGGTTGGTCAACGGCTTGCCCACCCAGACACTGCGAATAGCATCCACAATCTTCCAGGCCGTCTCCACTTCGTCGCGACGGATGAAGAGCGTGGCATCACCCGCCATCGACTCGAGCAACAATCGCTCGTAGGCCTCCGGGGTGTAGGCTCCAAATTCAGTGTCGTAGCTGAAGTGCATCCGGACCGGCCGCAGCTCAGCCGCACCGCCGGGGACCTTGCCGTTGAAACGCAAGGTCATTCCCTCATTGGGCTGAAGCCGGAGCGTCAGGGAGTTGGCATCGAGCTGATCCTTGGCCGCGAAGAGGATGTTGGGGGCGCTCTTAAACTGGACGCGAATCTCGCTGGCGCTGAGGGGCAAATTCTTGCCGGTACGAATGTAGAAGGGCACGCCATGCCAGCGCCAATTGTCCACAAAGAGGCGCATCGCCAAGAAGGTCTCGACATGCGAGTTAGGCTTCACCTTGGTCTCACTGCGGTAGGCCGGGCGTAGCTCGCCATCGACTTCGCCCGCGAAGTACTGGCCGCGGACCACGTTTTCAGCCACCTGAGCCGGCGTCATTGGTCGGATCGACTTGAGCAGCTTGACCTTCTCGTCACGGACATTTTCAGCCTCCAGAGAACTCGGCGGCTCCATGGCCACCAGTGAGAGCACCTGAAGCACATGGTTCTGGACCATATCCCGAATGGCGCCCGCTTCTTCGTAGTAACCGCCGCGCGAACCCACGCCCAACTTTTCGGCCACGGTGATCTGGACATGGTCGATGCACTCGCGGTTCCACAACCGCTCCCAGATCGCATTGGAAAACCGGAAGGTCAGGATGTTCTGAACCGTCTC
>SYMJ01000151.1 GCA_005805505.1 Verrucomicrobiales bacterium
CCGCCGCGTCGTGATCGGCCACCATGCGGAACAACTCATCGCTGCGGTCGTTTCCGGTCAGGTTGAGCACTCGAGCGCCCGCTTCTAGGCACGCGAGGGTCACCGAGGGATGGTAGGTTTCCACCGACACGATGCAGCCCTCGCTGGCCAACCCGCGCACCACCGGCAATAGCTGCGAGGTCTGAGCGGCGTCATCGACCCGGGCTGCATGCGCCAGCGTGGACTCGGCCCCGATATCCAAAATTGCTGCGCCCTGCGCCGCCAGCACTCGCCCGCGGCGAATGGCGGCCTCCGCCGTCAACACCACACTCTCGCGATACCAAGAATCGGCCGACAGGTTGATCACCCCCATTAATTCGCTGCGGACGTTGCCGTCGAAGCGACGCCCCCCGAGGTCGAAGGCAGCCACACGAGACGGCAAGGCATCGGCGTGGCGGGAAGCCAGTTCAGCAAGATCCTCGAGGCGCAGCATGGAGACAACGTGGGCGGACTCTGCGCGACGTCAACCTCGGTTCGATTGGGACGGCGGCGAGGGTTTCTGACGGAGCACTCGAGTCAGGTATCGGCCCGTGTGACTGCCAGGCGTCGCGGCCACGGTTTCAGGCGTCCCCTGGGCGATAATCTGGCCGCCGCCGGAACCACCTTCCGGGCCCAAGTCGATGACCCAGTCGGCCGTCTTAATCACGTCGAGATTGTGTTCAATCACCACCAGCGTGTTACCGCCGTCGCGCAACTTGAAGAGCACCTCCAGCAGTTTGGCGATGTCCTGAAAGTGCAACCCCGTGGTCGGTTCATCGAGAAGGTACAAAACGCGGCCGGTCTGACGTCGGGACAATTCGGCGGCCAGTTTCAGTCGCTGAGCCTCGCCTCCGGAGAGCGTCGTGGCCGACTGCCCCAGCCGGAGATAACCCAAACCCACTTCGGCCAAGGTCAGGCTCGGTGCATGGAGCTTGGGCACAGCCCGGAAAAAGCTCACCGCCTCATCGACCGTGAGTTGAAGGATATCAGCGATGTTCAGACCCTTATAGGTGATCTCCAACGTCTCGCGGTTGTAGCGCTTCCCGCCGCAGGCCTCGCAGGTAACATAAACTGGCGGCAGAAAGTGCATCTCAATTTTGAGAAGACCATCTCCCTCGCACTTCTCGCAGCGCCCCCCTTTGACATTGAAGCTAAAGCGACCGGCGTTGTAGCCGCGAACCCGGGCGGTGGCGACCGAGGCGAAGAGATCCCGGATCTCGTTGAACATCCCGGTGTAGGTGGCCGGGTTGGATCGTGGGGTACGACCAATGGCCGCCTGATCGATGACGATGCACTTCTCGAGGAGCTCCAAATTGCGAATCTCGCGATGGGCCCCAGGGCGCTCTTTCGATCCATACCACTGGCGGAAAAGGGTGCGCCGCAGAATATCGTCGATGAGCGTGGACTTGCCACTGCCGCTGACGCCGGTCACGCACGTCATCGTTCCCAGCGGGATGCGGGCATCGACATTGCGCAAATTATTCTCGGTGGCTCCGAGTATTTCGATCCATCCCTTGTCCTCGCGCGGTTCGACCCGGTGGCGCGGCACCGGAATGCACAAATCTCCGGAAAGGTAACGCCCGGTGCTGGAGCGAGGGTGGGCCATGATCTCAGCCGGGGTTCCTTGGGCGACCAATTCGCCACCATGGATTCCGGCTCCGGGCCCCATGTCTAAGACGTAGTCGGCGGCCCGGATGGTGTCTTCGTCATGCTCCACCACGATGACTGAATTGCCGGCATCCCGCAGGCGACGGACCGTCTCCAACAACCGATCGTTGTCGCGCTGATGCAGTCCGATGCTGGGCTCATCCAGGATATAAAGAACGCCCACCAGTCCGGCACCGATTTGGGTCGCCAAGCGAATGCGCTGAGCCTCGCCACCGCTCAGTGAGCCGCTCTCGCGGTCGAGGGTGAGATATCCCAAACCCACCTCGACCAAAAATCCAAGCCGCTTGCGAATATCTAAGATCACCTCTCCGGCGATGCGCCGCTGGAGATCGCTCATGGACAGTCCGGCGAGAACGGCGTGAGCCTCGGCAATCGAGAGTCCGCAGAAATCGGCGATGCTTCGACCAGGCACCACCGAACCCACGGAAGTCTCAGTTCCCAGCGTCACCGCCAGCATCTCCGGGCGGAGCCGCCGCCCCCGGCAGGCATCGCAGGGATGCAGCGTCATGTAGGCCTTCAGTCGGTTTCGGGTGAACTCGCTCTCGCTGTCGGCATAAAGCCGTTCCAGGTTGGGTAGAACTCCTTCGAAAGGCTTGCTCGTCTTCTTGGGCGCACCTCCCGACATGAACCAGAACTCCACTTCGTCGGTCCCAGAGCCGTGCATTAATGTCCGACGCGCCTTCTCCGACAATTCCTTCCAGGGTTGGTCTAGTGGAGCCTCACAGTGCTTGGCGACGCCTTTGATGAGCCCCTTGTAGTAGCTCACCATCTTCTTGCCGCCCATGCGGCGGTACGGCTGCACGGCTCCGTCTTCTAGCGTCTTAGTTTCGTCGGGCACAATGAGCGACGGATCGAAAACCATCTTCTGACCCAACCCATGGCAAACCGGACAGGCGCCTTTGGGCGAATTGAAGGAGAAGTGCTGCGGGGTGGGCGTGTCGAACGACCGACCGGTGGCCGGAGAATACATCCGCGTGGAATGCAGGGTTTCGGTCCACGGATCCGTCGGCCGGTCCGGGGCCTGATGCAGCACCTTGAGTCGCCCTTCCCCCCAGCGCAGCGCTGTCTCCACCGAATCGGCCAAGCGCACCCGAACCCCCTCGGCAATGACAATGCGGTCTACCACCACCTCGACCGTGTGGGTGGCCTTGGCATCGAGGCGGATGGGTTCCTTCGGGTTCAGCTCCTGAATTTGACCATCGACGCGAACTCGAACAAATCCCTCCCGCTGCAGGCGCTCCAGCACGTCGCGGAATTCTCCCCGCTGACCTTCGACCACCGGAGCCAGCACCAGGAGTCGCGTTTTTGTGGGCAAGAGCGCGATGCGATCGACGATCTCGGTGGCCGACTGGCAGGCCATGGGCGTTCCGGTCTCCGGATCATGGGGCTGACCCAAGTGCGCGTAGAGAAGCCGCAAGTAGTCGTAAATCTCCGTGGTGGTCGCGATGGTCGAGCGCGGATTGGTTCCGCTGGTCCGCTGCTCGATGGCGATGGCCGGAGACAACCCTTCGATGTGGTCGACCTCGGGCTTTTGCATCTGGTCGAGGAACTGCCGTGCGTAGGCCGAGAGGCTCTCCACGTACTTGCGTTGCCCTTCCGCAAACAGCGTGTCGAAGGCCAACGACGACTTCCCAGAACCGCTGGGCCCGGTAATGACCACCAGACGATCCCGTGGGATCTCGAGCGAGAGATTCTTGAGGTTGTGCTGCCGCGCCCCGACGACACGGATGAACTCCTTCGACATGAGCTTCAAGCTACCGCTGGAATGCCGCCGAGGAAACCCATGGAAAAGAAAAAAGGGGCCGGTCTTGCGACCGGCCCCCTGTTTGAGTGAAGCCGAAGCCTCAGCCCATTACTTGACGAGGCGGAAGAACGCCGCGGCGTTGCCCGCCGGGACGGTCACGGTGCTAACACCGTCCGAACCCGTCACGTCGGCCCAGACGCCACCGAGGGTGGCCGAGCTCTGGAGCTTGACGCCGGCAGCGCCGGCCCAGGTGATGGTGACATTGCCGCCTGCAGCGGTGATACCGTTGAGCTTCAGGGCCGCCGGGGCAGCGCCCACGATGCCAGCGCCGGCGAGGGCCTTGGCGTAGAGACCGGCCACTTCGACACCGCCCAAAGGACGGCTCCAGATGGCCAGTTCATCAATCACGGCGTCGATTTCGGCCGCGTTACCATCAGTGTACTTGCCGGTGCCGTCCTGACCGATGTTGATAGCGAAACCGAGATCATCGGTGTCGAACGAACCCTTGGTAGCCAGAGCGGCCGATTGAACCAAACTGCCGTCCAGATAGGTCTCAGACTTGCCGGCAGCACGGTCGGCGATGACGGTGATCTGATGCCACTGGGTGTCATTGAGGCCCAGCGCCGGGGTCTGGCTGTACTTGTCGGCGCCAGCACCCGGACCGGTGAACTGGTTGCGCACCTTGCCACCGCCCTGGGAGAAAATACCCCAGCCGCGGTTGTTGGAACTGTTCCAGTCCTTGTTGGAGATGAAGGCCTGATCATCCGCTTGGCTGTTGAGCTTGGTCCAGAATGAGACCGTGAAGCTAGTAGTGTCACCGAACTTCAAGCCGCTCGGGTAACCGAGGGTCACGTAGTTGTTGACCGAACCATCCTTCAGGTTGTTGACGCGGATGGCCTGGCCAATCGGACCGGCTTCGAACTTGGGCGTACCCACCGCCGAGGCGACCACACCCTTGCCCGACTTGTCGGCGTAGGTGCCGTCGAACGGCAGGTAGACTTCCAGGTTCTGGGTGATGGCCGGCACCTTGATGCTCTGGCCCGCGTTGCCGAGGGTGAAGAGCGCCGAGGCTTCCTGCGAATTGAGGGCGCGGTTCCAGACGGCGACTTCGTCGAGGACGGCGTCGAGTTCGGCAGCACCACCATCGGTGTACTTACCGGTGCCGTCCTGACCGAGGTTCAACGCGAAGCCGAGGTCATCGGTGTCGATGTTGCCCTTGGCGGTCATCGGGGTGGAGAGCGCCAAAGTGCCGTCCACGTAGGTGTCCACGTTGCCGGTGCGAACCACGGCCACGGTGATCAAATGCCAAGCGGCATCCGGCAAGGTGGCGGCCGGCTTCTGGCTGTACTTGTCAGTCGAGCTGGGGCCGGTCAACTGGACGCGGATTACTGCACCACCCTGGGAGAAGACGCCCCAGCCGCGGTTGTTGGAGCTGTTCCAGTCCTTGTTGGAGATGAACGCTTGGTCATCAGCCTGGCTGATTTGCTTCACCCAGAACGACACAGTGAAGTCCTTGGAGTCACCAAACTTGAGGGCGTTCGGGTAGCCGAGGGTCACGTAGTTGTTGAGCGAACCATCCTTGAGGTTCTTCACGTGGATGCCTTGACCGCGCTTGCCGGCCTCGAAGGTCGGGGAGCCTACCGCCTTGGCGGAAACGGCACCCTGCAAGTCGGTGTAGTCACCGTCGAAGGGCAGGTAAGCCACCAGGCCGCTGCTCAACACGGACGGATCAGCCAGGGGCGAGTTCACCTTGAGGACGGCGTCGGCCGACGTCACGGAGCCACCCTTGTTGGAAACCACCACGCGGTAGTTGGCGGAATCGCTCAGCTTGACCGAGGCGATGACAAACGTGGCGTTCGTGGCGCCCACGATGTTGTTGCTGTTGAGCTGCCACTGATAGCTGATGCCTTCGCCGCGGCCTTCTGCAGTGAAGGTCGCCTTACCGCCTGCGACCAAGTTGAGGCTCACCGGAGAGATGGCGAGGACCGGCTTGGAGACAGCGTTAATGGTGTAGAAGCCCACGTCGTCGATGCCGAAGTACCAGCTACCGGTTCCGGCCTGAGCGAAACGGAGACGGACGGCGCCCTGATTGTCGGCCTTAGGCAGGCGGAACAGTTCCACGCGCTTGGATTCCACCGCGTCGTCGTTGATGCGAGCCTGGATGAAGGGAGCGATGTTCTTCCACTCGTTGGTGGCCACGCCGATGAAGGCACCATAGGCCTTACCACGAGCCTCACCAGTGATCGGGTCCTCATAACCGGCGGTGTCGCCGTTGGTGGCAATCATCGTCGCATAACCGTCCACGTTGCCAGCGGCGTCCTTCACGATGTCGGGACCGTCGAGCATGTACAAAATCGGCAACCAGGTCGAACCCTTGTCGATGGAGTATTCCACCGAGCCGATGCTGTCTTGGTTCTGCTCGTAGATGTTGTTAAACGAGAGGTAGATGTTGGTCTTGCCGGTCAGGTTGACGTCCGGCGAGAAGGCATACTGAACCTGGCTGCCGCCGCGGTTGTCGGACTCAGCGTAAAGGAATTTGCCATTGATCAGCGACTTGACGGCCTCACCGTTGACGAACTGCTCGGTGATGTTCAAGCGGCGAGGGCCGTCCCACTTGGCCGATTCAACGCGGGTCTTGGGAATGACCACCCAGTCGAGGTAGGCGTCGCTGTTCGGATCATCATAATCCACGGTGCCATTGGAGCCGGTGGTGTAGTTCTGGAGGGTCCAACCGGTCGGGACTGCGCCTTCGGCGGTGCTCTCAAAGTTCTCCAACCAGATAGGGGTCGGCAGGGTGATGTTGCCGGTGGAGGCGGAAGTGAAGGAATACTCCAGCTTCTTCGGCGTTGAGCCGTCGGCGTACTCCAGAACCACCGTGTGCTTGGAGCCCGGCTCCAGCAGACCGGGCGGGTCGTAGGTAACCTTGGTGGCCCCGTTGGCTTGGGAAACGACGGCAGCCACAACGGCACCATCATAGGTGAGCTTTACCGAAGAGGACGCCACCGAGCCGGTGGATCCGTTCTTGATGACGGCCGTGACCACCGCGCCCGGGGAAACCCCAGTGGCGCCAATGGCGGGCTCGAGCAACGACAAGTAAGCCGGAGTGGCCGCCGTGATCTTGCTGTAAGACTTCACGCCGCCGTCAGCATTGACCAGAACGCGACCGTCCGGATTACCCACGGGAGCGGTGAACCAGGAGCAATTCGCCCCGCCGTAGCCTTCTTGATAAATCAGGCGGAAAGAATAAACACCGGCCTGGGTCACGGTGAAATCGAAGATGCTGTCGGCAGCACCACGGCCGCCTTCATATTCACCGATCATGATGGCCGTAGCCTTGTCACGGGCCTCTTTGCCCACGGTGACACGGAAGCCGTCGTCCGAGTTGACGATCATGCTGTAGGTGCCCGCCTGCAACTCGAGCCAGGACACGACTTCCATAGCGATGTTGTCAGTGCTTGCTTCGAGGCCCGGGATGCCGGGGAAGCTCTGGCCAGTGGAACCGGCCTGCTCATAGTTGATGGTGGTCGTTTCGGTGAAGGATCCATCGGTGTTGAAGACCGCGGCTGCGAAATCGATAGTGTTGGTATGGGGCTGACCCGTCTTGGAGTTGATCAGCGTGCCAGCCAACTGCGCCTCGGTACGGGCGGTGCTATTGGGCAAGGTGCCGGCAGCGGTGGTGGCCTGCTTCATCACGACCGAAAAGCCGCGGTTGGCGGCCGAGGCAGCGCTCAGCGGGTAGGCGAACTCCGCCGGGATGGTGGTGGCCGCCTGAAGACCAAAGGCCCCCAGCAGGGCGCCCAAGGCGAGACGTTTGATGTATTGTGGACTCATGGTGGCTACGGATTGTGTTTGGTTACTACGGTACGGACAGAGTGTCTGGTTGGAGGGAACGAAAAGGATCGAGAGGGAAAGTAGATGACTAGGTCGGAGACCCCTCATTTAGAGGCCCGATATTTGTCGATGGCTTCCTTAGCCTTGGTATCACCGGTGGCGGCGGCATCAGCGAGCTTTTTAAGGGCATCTTGCTGGGCCTTGAGGGCAGCCGCCCGATCGGCGGCGGAAATATCCTCACGGTTCTTAATGCTCTCGGCCAAAGCCAAGGCATCCGCAGGATTCTCGGCGGCCGCCTTGGCAGCGGCGTCCGTTAAGGCCTTGGCCTCGGAAGAGCTGTTTTTGGGCGAGGCCACCTCGGACTTGGGCTCGCAACCCAAGGCCAACAAGAGGGCGATCAAAGACAGAAATGAAATCTTCATGGTGGGGATGAATTAGAACCGATTGCGGGCCCCACTCAGCGAGGGGAAATCAGCGCTTCCTCACCGGTGTACCAGCGGTAATCGATGCCCGGACCCGTGCTGTACGGAAGGACCGAAACATTGCCCAAGGCCCACAGGGTGTTGCACTTGCGGGCGTGGCGGAACCATTCGAACTCCATGCGCTTGCCCGGATAGAGCGATGCCAGACCGACGCGCCATTGGTTGAGATTGACGGACGATCCGCCGGGCCAGATGGCTAGGGTGTCATCGGAGCCATCCATGCGCTGCTCAGCCGCATCCTGCGCGTAGATGAGCGTGGAGGGGTTTGCCAACGTGGAAATCTTGAGCGGCTTGTCCGAGAAGGACTTAAAATCTTTAACCGCGTACTGGTTCAGGCCGTAGCTGGAGTCGAGCCACCAGTCCATGGGCCACTTCGTCCGGGAACCGTCTTCGCGCCAGTCGTCCACCGTGCGGGCACCCGGGCATCGACCAATGCGGCGAGTTCCACCGAAATAGGAAATGTAGGCCGTGGCCCAGTAGGCGCGACCGTCGGAGGGAGGGAGGACTTCCCGCGTAGCCGGAGAGGCCGACCACTGGCCGTCATTGGGAGCAGCTCCCCCACGGTTGTGGAATAAATCCGCGTTGTCCTGCGTGTACATCGTGGTCCCGATGGAAATCTGTCGCAAGTTACTCATGCAGGCGGCCTGCTGACCCTTGGCCTTGGCCGTCGCCAGAGCAGGCAAAAGCATGCCCGCCAAAATGGCGATGATGGCGATAACTACGAGCAACTCGATGAGGGTGAACCCCAAACTGCGTGGAGTCGAAGCTTGAGATTCCCGATTAAATCCTAACTGCATCTATGCCATTTATAGGGCATCGCCAGCAGATCGCTAGTGAAATTTGTGTGCCACCCGTCACAAAAATGTTACACGAGGTAGGCTGTCTATTGAGATGCCCGACGCGCGGATTTCAGCGAAATCCACGAAGCTGCCAAAAGAAAAGGTACAAGGATGGCCAGGCCCAATCCCGCGTTCTGAGTCAACTGAGTCCACGCGGGTGAAGCCTTGGAAAACGTCCGCTGAAGGTACAGCGAGGCCGAGGCCAGATAGCCCATCGAATCGGCCACCTGAATGAGGAAGGCAGCGGTTCCCGCCTGTCGTGTCGCGGCCAAAAGCCGATCGAAGAGCACGCTGTTGAAGGGGACATACCCTAGGTAACCCCCTAATCCAGTGAGCACCATCCAAGCGGCCGGGCCCAACCACCCGCGCTGGAACGCCAGCGTGGCGCCACCCACCAAAATCGCCCCCAGACTGATGAGCACATGATAAGTGCCCAAGGCCTTCCAATGATCGCGAATCCACCACAAACCGGCCAGCGCGGCCAGAACTCCGAGCCCAACCAAGGATTCAACTCGAGCAAAAAAGGAGGGGTCCGGACGTACCCCCAGTTCTTTGAGAACGTCCGCCATGAAGGTGTCGCGGAGATCGCGGTACACGGTGAGCAAAACGTAGGGAAGAATGAGCAGCGCCAATGAAACGGCATTGCGGGCCAAGAATTGGCGGCGCTGAGGCCCGTCCATCGGTGCCCGCACAGACCGTTCTGCAATGTCTTGCACGCTGGGCGCTGGCAGAGCGGCCAGCAAGGCCAGACACATCACGAGGAGGGGAACGAACACCAACCCGGCCATGGCCGGCATCCAAAGTTCAGGAACAGCCCATCGGGAGATGAGGTAAACACCCACGGACTTGGTCCAACCCGAGGCAAAAATGAAGCTCACGCTCATGCCCAACCCGAGGAATTCGGTCACCCTACGGCCCTCGAGGAACCCGAAGATCAACCCCCAAATCATGCCCAATGGCAGGCCATTGACGAAGAGACAGCCCACCTGGGCCCAGGGAGGCACTTGAGGCAGCAAGACCAATGGCAAGAACGCCAGACCGATGAGCCCGGCGATGAGCGCGATCCGACGGCCCGCGCCCGCTTCGCTGACAATCTTGATTCCCAAGAACTTGGAGAGCGTGTAGCCCAGCAACTGAGCCACCACAAAGAGAACCTTTAAGGATATACCTCCAACTTCCTGGCCGGAAAATGTCCCTGCCGAGAAGGGTTTGCGAAACGCATACATCGCGGTGTAAGCCCCAAAGGCGGCCAGCGAAGCAACGACAGTGAATAGGGCAGGATCCGCCGCGAGGCGGCGTTGAAGAACCGAGGAGCCGCTGGGTTTCATCCGGGGAAAGGGGGGATACCGAAAAACTGCTCTGCCAAAGACCTCAAAGCGGCTCGGGTTGCAACACAAACACGTCCAGGTTTGTTTCAGTCGAGTGACACTTGGCATTCCCCTCCGGACCGTTTCGGGTCCCTGCGCTGTCCACAACGGCGGGAAACCCCATGAAAACTGTCGGTTTGATAACCACTAACTCGTGCAGCGCGAGGACCTAGAAGAGTTGGTGACTTGCGGATCGACGCCGGAGTCGGTCCCGGTTGGGTGGCGAAGCAGTGACCACTTTTCATAAATTGGCAGACGGCATTGTCCCTGCGCTGTCCTTTCTTTTAACAAGCCCAGAAAAACCAACATTCCCGAACCCGGCTTTGGAAACCCTCTGAAACGGAGGCGATGACTTTAAAACAGGGGCCCATCAATCATTGATTTAATGATGCATTTTAACTATTTATGCTTGACCAGCATCACCTAATTTTGCTGCTCTAGGTTCTGTTAATTTTTTGATTATTTGGTTAATTTTTTGGATATAGATCTAATCTTGTCGGAGAATTTTGTTGATTAAATCGGTTTCGATGACTGATTAGACTAATTACAGTCGATTTATGCCTCTTATTCGTCCATTTCTTTTGGTTAGTTTTTTATCAGCAATTACGTCATCACAAGCGCAAATCCTCATTACCAAGTGGGATTTCAACGCAGCCAACCTTCAACCATCGATTGGAACGGGAACATTATCGTTAATTGGTAGCACAACCGCGACTTTTGCTGGGGGCTTTGACGATGAAAACGTGGGTTGGCGAACCGCCAATTATCCCAGTCAAGGTCAGAACAACCTGACTGCGGGTGTACAAATGCAGCTATCCACGGCAGGCCAAACAGGGATTAGCTTCTCTTACAGGGTCAAGCACGGCATTGAATCGGCCAATACCCAATCCGTGCTCTGGTCCACCGACAACACCACCTATCAATCGGCCGGAACCTTCACCTTTGCACCGGCCGCTAGCGGCTCCGGCGACACCTGGTACACCCGCTCGGTCAGTCTGCCGGCAGGGGCCAACAACCAAGGCAACTTGTACGTGCGAATTGTGTCCGATTTCACTCCCGGCCTGAGCACTTACACCGCCTCGCAATTGGGCAGCAGCTACAACGGCGCGGGTCCTTGGCGCTTTGACGATGTCACTTTCTCAGCGGTGCCTGAGCCGGCCACTGGCGCCGCGGCCGCGGCGGCGGCCTTAATCGGATTCGCACTCCTGCGTCGGCGTTGGAGCCGAGGTGCTCAGGAGTCATCCGATAGCGCCGTTTAACCCACACCCAGTGGCTCTGGCAAAGGCGGGAGGGGGGCCAACCGATTCTGCACGGACTGAGCCTGCCCGGGGGGGATAAATCACTCTTTCGAAGAACTTTGGCTGCGTTGGCTGCGCACTTTGGCCAGCCGTTTGGTCGATTTTTTCACCATCGACTGACCCTCGCGTGCGAGAGTTCGTGCACGATGCCAAGCCAGCTTGGCTGATCGAGCGGTCTTCTTGGCCACTTTGTAGGCCGCCTTGGCTTTTCGGTGTTCGGCATGGGTCGCTTCGGCCGTCTTGACCAGAATGACGACTCGTTGCTCGACCTTGTTGTGGGCAGAGATTTGGGCAGCGAGGCTTTTTGAGGGGTTAGTCGGTTTCATCGGAGGATCTCCGATGTTTTCCATCTTAAGACACAGTTGCGTGACGAAACGGAAACAACGGTGCTTAACGTTTGCTTTCGGATCCCGATCGCGGCAAGTCGCCAAATGTTACGTTTGAAGCCCTCTGGAACGATCGGACTGAAGGGCTCCTAAATAAATAGCCTGCACTTCGCGAACAATTTCAGTCCACGCCATCGTCTCGGCAACCGGACGCCCCTGTGCTCCGAGCCGCCGAAGGTGAGGCATATCGGCCGCTGCACATTCAGCGGTGCGCTCAAACGCTGACCGGTCGCCATAGGGCACAGTCCACCCATGAACCCCGGAGACCACGCTCTGACCCGCTGCACCATAATCAAAGGCCAGCACCGCAATACCGCTGGCCATGGCTTCGAGTGTTACATTACCAAAGGTTTCGGTGAGGCTAGGAAAAAGCAGCAAGTCCGCCGAAGCATAGTGGGCCGCCAAATCCTCGCCCGATCGCCGCCCAGCAAACACGGCGTCGGGCGCCTCGCGCTGCAACCAAGCCCGGGCAGGACCATCGCCCACCACGACCAAGCGGGCATCCGGTTGGACCGTGCGGATCTTTCGATACGCCGAGACCAAGAGGTCGAGATTCTTCTCCGGAGCAATGCGGCCGACGGCCACCATCACCAGTGTGGATGGGCCCGCTCCCCAGGAGGATCGCAATTCTTGAGAACGTCGGGAGGGATGAAAGCGGCTGGCATCCACACCACGGGCCACCACCTTCAAGCGCTCAAAGCCGGAAGCCTCTAATTCCGCAGCCAATCCCGTCGTCGGAACCATGGTGAAGGCGCACCGGTTATGAAAACGGCGCAAGTAACCCAGAACCCAGTGGCGGAGAGGCCCTATACCGTAGTGGGCACTGTAGGCATGGAAGTTGGTCCGGAACTCGGAAACCACGGGAAGACCCAATCGACGTGCCACACGCAACGCCGACCATCCCAGCGGGCCCTCGGTAGCGATGTGCACGATGTCCGGCGGTTGCGCCCTCCAATCCCGTTCCAACCGACCGGCGGCCGGAAGCCCCAGTTTTAGTTCTGGATACCGTGGAATGGGAATCCCGGAGGTGAGTCGTTCTGAAAAGCGAGGAGGCTGGCCCCCGAGTGATCTATCGCCATCCCCCATCCCACCGGTTCGAGGACTTGGGCCACTCTTGGACACCCCATCGACTTTGGGCTGACGCGGCCGCGTTACCTCGACGAAATGTCCCTCCAGTAACAAGCCGGCCACCAACTGGGCCACCGTGCTCGCAACCCCGTTGATCTCCGGTGGATAGGTCTCAGTCACCAAGGCGATCCGCAAGGGTCGCGCTGGTTGTGGGATGTTTTGATTCGACTTGGCTAGAGTCCTCTCGGTCACTCCCCCATCCAGCACCGACTGAGCAACGAACCGATGGCAGATTGTCGATATTTCGGTATCGAAACAGGACCGCCATCGGAGCTTAACACAGCCGCATTGAAATTGAGACCAGGCCGATCCAACGGTCTGCATCATCAACAACTCCATGAACCGCATCATGACCGCTCCGTTTTCCCACTACCTCGAAGCGTTGCGCACCCAACGCTGGGACGACCACCGCTACTACCACCA
>SYMJ01000152.1 GCA_005805505.1 Verrucomicrobiales bacterium
CGGTGGTCAGGAGGTCAAAGTTTTCTGGGTGGGCCATGGGT
Source organism: Verrucomicrobiales bacterium (assembly GCA_005805505.1). GTDB lineage: Bacteria > Verrucomicrobiota > Verrucomicrobiia > Limisphaerales > UBA9464 > SXXZ01. The sequence goes on from SYMJ01000152.1 coordinate 42, forward strand.
GAGCTTGGGTAGGATGTTTTTTGTCGAACACCCCAACACAGGCACCTCTTGGTCCACCTACGACGACTAATTTGCGGTTCCCAACCCCTGCGGGGTCGGTTGCGCTCGGCTCGCTACGCTCGCCATTGCTCCACCTCCCCCGCAGGGGTTGGGAAGGAGCAGTCAGAGAGCTAATTACAGAAAGCTTCTTACACCGGCCCCTTGGCCTCGCGCCGTTGCAGGGGTACTCGTAATTCGACGCCCACCTGGACTTCGGTCTCGGTCTGGTCTTTGTAGCGGCGGTCGCCGTAGTCGCGGTTGGCACTGACGCCGGCATCCAGGTTCGGCAGGAGCTGGTTTCGCGCGAGCCGTCGATCCACTTCGAGCTTGTCTTGGGTGAGACTCAATCGTTTGAGCTCAGGTCGGACCGTGAGCGAGCGCTGGAGGTCTTGCTGAAGGAGGCTCGCCTCTGGACCCACCGGGATGGGGAGGCTTGGAGGCAATCGATCCCGCGTGGCCACGGTGGGGTTTTCTTGTCCATCTCGGTAAAAGAGAGATAACGCCAGCCCAGCCGCTTCGAAGCGACGGCGAGACTGTACCATGGCCAATTCCCGCGAGACGATGAGCCGTCGATTGTCTGTGAGGACGATCCGGGCAATTAATCCGGACTCGCTCTGGGTCTTGAGGGTATCCATGCGCTCACGGGCGACGCGCAACAAGGCTTCGGAGAGTCGCAACCGTTCTCCCGCCGCAAGCCAGCCATAGTAGCCCGCAGTGGCAGCTCGGATGAAGTCGATTTGCTGACGGTGAATCACCGGGTCAGCCAGATCTTTGTCGAGGCGTGCCTTGATGAGGGTGGCTCGCCGCCGGTCAATGGATCCGTCGCGCAGCAGCGGTAGGCGGAATCCGATGCGGGGTTCGCCGGAGCCCTGGGTGCGGCTCTTTTCGTAGTCGGGCAACAAGCCGCCGGTGGTGACGCGATAGCCTCCGAAGAGGGTGCTGCCCCAGAGGCCGGTGAATTGCTCGAAGCCCGTGTCGACGGTGGTGCTTTGATAGTACCCACTGGGAGCGTCGAAGAGCCGGGAAAAGAACTGGAAATCGAAGGTACCGCGCGCGCTCTGGAGGCGTCCGGCGGCGACATCGCGTTCGATGAGTGCGGCCAGCATGGGCGGGTATTGCTGACGGACCGAGTCGAGCACTTCGTGCAGAGTCAACGCGTTGGTTGCAGCTGGGCTGGCGGTTGTTGGTGCCGTACTGGGCGTTTCCGCCGCCTGTAACCCCGGGAAAAAGCTCCCCAGAATTAGGCAAAGAGCGAAGCAGCGGACAGCGGTCCAATGGACAGCGGAGGCACGGTGATCGTCCCCTCGTGCTCGCTGACCCTGGGCCGATGGCCTCGGGCCGGATCGCCGATTCAAATGGAGCGCCACGACGGACATCGCATTCATCACGGGCAGAATTACTTCTTGGGATCCAACGCCTCTTCCGTGATCACCGGTGGGAATCCATTCAACTGACGCCACACCTCATACCACAGCGAAACCCGCTGCAGCAGGACCCATCCGTTGGCGCGAACTCCTTGCCTGAGCCATCGGGAACTAGGCCACGGCACCGAAGTCGCTTTGCCATCTGGGCCCTGGACCACGTCTTGTTTTTCGGCCACGAGGATGCGGAACTTGCCTTTGCCGTTGTCGGTCGGATCCACCAGCACGACTTCACCGCCAAAGGTGCCCCGGGCCAAACTGGGCCAGCCGATCAATTGCAGCGCGGGCCAGCCCTCGAACTGGAGGCGCACCGGGCTGCCTTCGCGGACGATCTGACCTTCGGGGCCCGTCTCGCGGGCGGTGACCAGTGGCATGTCCTGCCCTTGAAGCCAAACCTCCACCATGGGTTTGTCGGTTTGGGCGATGATGGTGCAGAGCGGCGAACCGGCCCGAAGAAAAGTGCCCTCGGTAGACTGGAGGCGGAAGACGATGCCAGCCCGAGGAGAGGTCACCTTTTGCATCCGGGTCTGGCTGATTTGGATCTCGAGACCCGTCAGCGATTGTTCCGCGGAGGCCAGTTCGGCCCGTGCGGAATCCCGCTGTGCGGTAATGCCTTGGATGGCGGCCCGTAAGTCCACCGGAGTCCGCTCCAGCTCCGCTTGCGCGCGCTGCAACTCGGCCTCGGTCCGGTCTCGCTCTAGGGTGGTCAATTCAAAATCTCGCTGGGACACAAGCCCGCGTTTGTCGGCGTGCAGCGCCTTGAATCGGTCGAATTGAAGACGAGCCGTGTCGGCGGCGAACCGGGCGGCGGCCAGGCGAGTCTTGGCAGCTTCCATTGCCAGCGGGAGCGCACGTTCTTGCTCGCCAATTTGAAGGGCCAGCGATTCGACCCGAGTTTTGGCGGCCTCGCGTCGGGCACTGGCCGAATCTCGCTGCTGTAAAATGTTGGCTAAGAGGTTGGGATCGTTGTCCACGATCTCAAAGAGCGGATCACCCTCTTGAACCAGTTGACCCTCGACCACGAAGGATCGCTGCACCTTGCCCGGAAGCGGCGCCTCGATGGTCAGGCTTCGTTCCAATGGATTGTAGGCAATGACTCGACCCGATCCGCTGACGAATTGGCGCCACGGCAACAAGATGAGGGCTATCAGCGCGAGGACACACAGAACGGCAGAAGCATAGGTGACTTGACGCAGACGCCGGGAGGAAGCCGTGTGGTCCAGCGCGCTGAATTTGCTCCGCCGGTCCAGCAGGGCCATGGCCTTGGGCGACGGAGAATGTGACGGAGAATGCAGAGGAACCTCCGATGTCCGGGGCTCAGTGGGGGCCGGTTCAAGGTTCATGCTCGGGGAGGAAGTTCGGAGCCGTGTCCGGGGCGACTGAGGTGACAGTCGCCCAGATGGACAGAGCGGTCGCAGCGGCGGATGAGGTCTGGGTCGCGAGTCACCAACACGAGGGTGCTGGGCTCGCGGGCTTCAAACAGCGCGGCTTCGAGCTTTTCGAGTGTTTCAATTTCGAGTCCGTCCAGAGTTTCGTCCACGAGCAACAACCGTGGCTTGCGAATGATGGCTCTGGCTAGAATCAGTCGGCTCCGCTGGGAACTGGTCAAGGGATGCCCTCCCGAGCTGAGCAGTGTTTTGAGTCCGTCGGGCATCCGTTGAACAACCGCCAGCATACCCACGCATTCGAGGGCGCGATTTACTACGTCGATGCCAATGTCGGGCCGTCCAAGGTGGATGTTTTCAAGGAGGGATCCCTGAACGATCTCCTGCCCTCGAACGAGGAAGACCTGACGTCGGAGTTCGCCCAGTTGCCAAAGCCGGAGGTCGATTCCGTTGAGCAGCACCTGGCCGCTGGAGGGTTCCCGTAGGCCGGCCAAGAGGTCCAGCAGAGCGCTTCCGCCCTGCCCACAAGGGCTGATGATGCCGAGGGTTGCGCCGGGAGGGATCTCCAGGTCTTGGTTTTCTAGAACCGGCATCCCACCTGCGGGTGTGTAGCTGACTCCGCGCACCTGTACTCGGATGCCTTTTTCGGAAACGACCGGTTTTTCGCCAGTTTCTCGTTCGATGGGCAAATCTACCAAATATCCCAATTTTTCAACGGAGGCCAACGCGTCATACCAGCTCTCCAAGTGTTTCCCGAGTTTGGATATGGCTGCCACGATTGATGCGACAATGAGTTCGCTGGCCACCAATTGACCGAGTGTGAGTTCAGCCCGAAGCACCAACCAGCCACCGATGGAAAGCAGAGCGGCGCTGGCAATGGCCTGCAGACCCAGTAAGGCGATGACCTGGCCTAAGAGGATGCGGAAATGGGATTTTCGCGCCGCGAGGTAGTTCAGCGCCAACTGGTCGGCGCGAGAACACGCCATTTCGGCCGCGCCGCTGACCCGGAAGAGCAGGGGAAACATGGCGATTTGCTCTAGCCAACCAACGACCGCGTGTTTGGCGTAGGATTCATCAATGCTGGTGCGGACCGCGCGGCGTCCTGGGATGAAGACGATGATCACCAGCAGGACCAATAGAACGGAGGCAAAGGACAGAAGGAGAGGGTGGTAGAATCCGAGCACCACCAATCCGATCAAGGTGCTGAAGAGGACGTTGATTCCATCTAGGAGTAGGCCTGAGGCGCTTTTCTGAATGGTGACCACATCGAAGAAGCGGTTGACCAGTTCAGGTCCTTGATGGGTTTCGAGAACCTCCAGTGGGACTCGCGGGAGTCGAAACGCCAAATCGGCCGTGAGGCGCACAAAGATACGGCGTTGGATCAACTCCATCGCGTATTCTTGCCCTGCTCGTAGAACCCCCAGCATTCCGAGCAGGAACATCAGGAACACCGCGAGGACGATGAGTGCTTGGACATAAACGGGTTGCTCCCCGCCAAAGGCGAAATTGTTGACGACGGCATCGGCCGTCAACGGGGTCGCCAAGTAGAGGATTCCCGAGATGATCGACAGGACAAGAATGATGCGGATCTCGGGTGCCTCCGGCTGCAGCAGGGCCGCGAAACGATGAAAAGGGCTCGGAGGGGAGGGTGGTCCCGAAGAATGAGTGTTCCTGCGGTGAGCAGGATCGTGAGAGAGTTGCCCCATGGCATTAAAAACCGATTATAATCCGCATTTTTGATAAATCAAATCGACTCCGCGGTGACGGCACGCCATTGGCCCTGGGGCAAATCCCCCAACTCTAGGGCACCGAATAGGCTGCGGTGAAGGGACGTCACTCGGAAACCTTGGCTAGCAAACATGCGACGGACTTGATGGTAGCGGCCCTCCACGAGATCGAGATGGGCAGAACGAACTCCGGTGAGAACTAAGTTTGCCGGCAGACAGGGATCGGCATCATCGGGCAGGCGCAAGGTGCCCGAGGCAAAGAGCGGCACGAGGTCGGGATCCAGGTCTTGGTCCGACACCACCTCGTAGCGTTTGGTCACTTTGTGGCGGGGTGAAGTCCAACGCTGCACCAACTCCCCGCGGTCTGTGATGAGCAGCAGGCCCGTGGTCTCTTTGTCCAGACGCCCGACGCTGGTGATCGGTGGGTTTCGACGACTCCAGCGCTCAGGGAGCAGGGAATACACATTCGGACCCTCCCGTTCCTCCCGAGAGCAGACGAGCCCCGCAGGCTTGTGCAGCATGACAAGGATGCCTTCTGGATGATCTATGGGTTCGCCATCGATCCGTAGGTCTGCCAACAGCACTTTATCGGCAGGGTTCTTTGCTTTCTCACCGCTGACGGTCACCCGGCCAGCCTTCAACCAGCCCCGGGACTCGCCCCGGCTGCAGTAGCCGTGGCGGGAGAGCATCTGATCGATACGGAAGCGCGTCATAGAGGCCATAGCTTAGCCGCCCTTTGACTTTGCGACGACGCGAAACTCCCTGACTCAACACCGGCTGCAATTAACCCGCCCAGCGGCTGAGTACGAAATTGCGGGTCAGGTGCAGGTGGAGCACCACCAAGAGGGTCAGCCCGATCCAGCGGAGGATGCGTAAGGGACGCGATGTGGCCGGAGCCGACCAAGCCAAGAAAATTGGAAAGACCATCCCAGAAAAGCGGATGTACGACGTGAACGAGCCGCTCATGGCGGGGAGGATTCCGAGCACGTACACCCATGGAATGAGGGTCCGGTCGCTCCGCCACAGGGCCGGCAGCGAATAGGCCACAGCCAGAAAGCATAGGCGGTCGAGCATCGAGTCAGCGAACTCGTGGAAGAAGCGCGGGTTGAGGTATTCGATGATGAACTTGGGGACATTGATCAGGTTCAGGATGGAATGGCGTCCCCAAGTTTTTTGCGCTTCAAAGCCCTCGAAGGGGTTGCCCGTCCAAGAGTTCATTAACCCTAAATACAGCGCCCATCCGATCGGTGGGATGATGAGCAATAGCAGCCAACGCGCTCCGTGACGCGACTCATCGCTTTCGCAGTGGAGCAACCCTGTTTTCAGGCGAGGAATCCGCGAGAGCGCGGCATTCCAACGGGGAGCGACCCTCGGATGTTTCAGCAGCCAGAAGGCGATGGGGATGACCGAGAAAACACCAATGGCCCGGCTGAGTGGCAGCAGCAATGCCCCGAACGCCGCAGGCAGCCACCGGCGCTCTTCCAAACCACTCCAGAGGCACATCAACAGGACCAGGAAGGCACCTTCGCTGTAGCTGAACTGGAGAAACAAGTTGCCCGGGTAGACGGCCATGAAGAGGACCGTCCAAAATGCTCTGGAGGCATCAAACCGAAGGGCGGCCGCCCGATAAACGAGAGCCAGCCCGAGTGTGGAGAGCAGGTTGGCCAGGATGAGCCCTCCCCAAACCGGAGGTGCCCCGAGGCCGATCACTCCGCGCCACAGCAAGGGCCACAGCGGATAGAAGGCGCAGGAGCGGACGCCGTCGGCGTAGCCTTGAGTGGCCAGAAGGAGGTAGTGCGCAGCATCCCAGGTGGCGAAGTGACTCTCGAAGGTGGGGGCCGCACCGATCGGCCAGCGCACCTCCAACTGGGGGAGTTGCTCCGGATGGTTCCACACGGCCAACGCAGCCAATACGGTTCCCAGGTAAATGAGTTTTCCGAGCAGGATCCAGCCTGCAGCACGGATCCAACGCGGAGAATTTGGAGGTGCGACAGTCACGGCTTGTCTGGTGTGTGGGAGTTTGGGGCAACCCGGGAAGACCATCCCCACCGGCGACTCCAGGCGAAGTTTCAGCCGCTGACCCCCACGATCGCCACGGCGTTGGCTATTTCAGCATTGAGACCCGCCCACCGGTGTAGGATACCGAGGAGCAGTAGCGTGAGGGCAATCCCGGAAAGGCAAATGACGTGGAAACGGAAGAGCCGGCGGGGCCAGGGCGCGTCGCTTTCGATCGGTCGGTGGCCGAAGGTCCAGCGGTCATTCCACAGAAAGTTGTTCAGTAACGCAATTTCGGCGGCCGCGAGCTTGGAGGCTTCGAGCGGCCACCCGAACCGCAGGTGCAGCAAGTGAAAGAGCCCCATATCTACCAACAGACCGCTGGCTCCCACTCCACAAAATATCAGATAGCCCTTCCATGACATTGAGCCTGCAGTGGGGTTCATGGAGTGGATTGTTCGGGCCAGGGTAGGCTCTCAGCCGTCAATTGCCGGCTGCCTCGGGTGCCCGCCAGGTGGCATGGCGCTGCAGCCACAGCACGTCCGGATCGTTGGGGGCTTCGAAATCATTTCGGGGCACCGAGGGGACTCCGAGGTTCTTCCAGTGGTGGGTTTCCACATGGCCGTCTCCGAAGGCGATGTTGCCCGACCGGTTGTGCAAATGGCCGGGCTTGTCGCGGACCATCCATCCGGAGGGTTGGGACTCTTTGAAATCCCACTGCAGCGAGAAGGCTCCGTCATTGATGGTTTCGGGCCGTTCCTCAAGGAAAGTGAGCGCTTCGGTGGGAGACAGTTGGATGAGGTCCGACATGCGGCGGTAGGTCTGGGCCGCAGGAGACCGGACACTGGAACCCATGAAGGCGTTGAGGGAGACAGTGCGCACCCGTGGCATTCGAAAGGGCCCGAGGGTCACATCTTGGGCCGAAGGGCATTTCCAGAGCGCCGTGTTCTGGACGTAGGGCGCGAGGAGGCTCTGCTTGAGAAAGAGCGTATTGGTGCAATCTGGACCGGGAAGGCCTAGCCATCCCTGGACCCAGGTTTCACCTAAAGGGACGTATTCGCCGTCGCGGTTTGGAGGGATGAATTCGGCGTGGTCATTGGCGTAGAGACCGCCTGCTATTCCGAATTGCCGAAGTTGCGACAGGCATTGGGTTGTGGCCGCTCGGCGTTTGGCTCCGGCCAGTGCCGGCAAGATGAGGCCAGCCAGAATGGCGATGATGGCGATGACGACGAGGAGTTCGATCAGGGTGAAGCCCAAGATCTGTCCGGCACGCGCGGCCGCCGGTTGCGGCCAGCGCCTCGAAGTTGAATTCAAGGTTTCCCAAGGTGGGTGGGAGAATGAGGGACCGCCCCGGCGGGTATTTATCTCCCGATGGGTTTTTATCTCCTGGGTTGGGACTCGGTCGCTGGGTTTGGTGAGTGTGGGGGTGATCATGTCTGCAGCGTCGAGTTTTGCGATCGAATTGGCGGCAGCGAACCTCAAGCTTGGAGGCTTGATTTCGGTTTCATACCGGCCTGTGGAAGACGGGTGCTTGAAGGAGTAGCTCGGATCGGGATCGCCAGAAGAAGAAGAGGCTTCCCCCCAACATGTAACCGAGAGTGCCCAGCATAATCCAAGAGGCTTGGGAGTCGGACAGTCCGATGCGGTCGGTCAGGTCGCCCAAGCATTTGCAAGCAACGGGGGCGTCGATGATCCAAAGACCCATGCGATACAGCAGGAAGTTGATGCAGAGCCAAATGAGCGATCCCCGCTTAATGGACAGGGAGGCTTTGGAAAGCAGCAAAACGGCGACGACCGCCTCAAGGGTCGCGACCAGCACGAGCAGTTCCCGGTTCTTGAACACCCAAAAAATTGGATCCGCTTTTTCTAGGACGCTTTGAGTGCCAAAGGCGCTAGCAAACTTGGCTGCTGCAGTCAGGAGCAAGATTACGGCTGCCGATCGAAGAAAATGAAGCTCCTGCCGAGGTTTTTGTTCGTCTTGTGCCGAGACAAATTGAGAGGCCATCGGTGATCCATCGGCAGGATCCGCTGAGAACTTGAGCGTAAATTTTCCCCGGTGCCGACCTCCGTTGCGTTTGAGTCTTCCGTTGGGAAACCGGAGGTCTATCCTTTAGGCCATGACGCGACACTGCCACCGGTGCGGTTGGCTTTGGACACTCCGGGACACCCCGGGCCGCAGTGAGAGTTGTCCGCAGTGCCGGGCTGACCTAAGGGTTTGCCTCAACTGCAAATTTCATGACCGCCAAGCCGCCTATCAGTGTCGAGAGCGCCGGGCAGAGCCTGTGGCCGAGAAAGATTCGGCCAATTTCTGCGAATACTTCGACTTCCAGTCACGGGAGTGGCGTGCAGATGCCGGTGCGGGCGATTCTCGCGAAGATAAGGCACGCGCTGATTTGAAACGCCTCTTCGGTGAGGATTGATTTCGAGGGGTAGAAGTTACTCTCCGCGCAGGGCTGCCAAGAGTTCGCCACGGCAGGCCTGACGGGTCGCAAGCCAGGTCCAGAAGACTCCATTGAGGAAAACCGCGCCGAGGATCCAACCGAGCGAGATCCACGGCAATCCACGGAGGTTTGCACTCCAGGTGGGAGCCGTTGCCAGCAGGGCTGCCGCGATGCCCAAAATCATGCCGCGCGTCAGCAACCGGAGGTGCTCCGATAGGATCATGGATTGGATCTGAGACTTCGGGAATCCCACTGCAGCGAGCAGGGCTAGTTCGCCCCGGCGCTCCAAAACATTGCGCTGAACAACCAATCCTAATCCCACACTGCCTAGGAGCAGGCCCAGTCCGCCCAACCACTGGAAGGTGTTGAGGTAAGTGTTCTGGACCGCGTTAAATCGGTTGAGTCGGTCTACGGTACTGGTGGTTTCGAGCCCCAAGTCGGCCAAGCCCCGAGTCAATTCTTGGGCGACGGGTTTTGCAGGCTCGTCGGTGTCGATGAGGAAGGAGCGGTAGCCGTTTTCGCCGGGGAAATGGCGTTGGAATTCGGCCTCTGAGATTAACAACTGACCTTGAAGGATGGAGTTGGCTACAGAACCCACCAGGCGCACTTGGAACGGGTGACCGCGTTCATCGATATAGTCCAAGGTGTCACCGATCTTTTTGCCCAGGGCCCATTGGATCGAGTTGGCATCGCCGATGGCGGGGACGGGTTCGTTGGTGTTGCCGGTGTGCTCCAGGCTCATCCAGGGTCGATCGGTGGGCAGGCCGTCGGCGAGTGACTGAAAGGTAAAGGCCTTCCGCTCGGCCAATGATTCCGGACGCACTCCTAAGAGGCGGGGGCGTTGGGCTCGATTGAGATTGAGGCAACTCGCATCGTCTCCCTCCCGGACTCGCATAGGAACGACGGACATTCCCTTCAGGCGTTTGGGATCAAGCCCCAGTTTCTCTTGACCTCGAGTGGAATTGAGATCTTCGCTGACCGGCAGCGAGGACACCGCCCAGAGGCTAAATCCTCCGGTTCCGGAGCTGCGTTGACGGGCATCCCGAGAGGCATCGAGACGGTTCGCAGCCACGGCCACGATGAGGAACACGGCCACCGCCAACAGGCTGACCACCGCTGCCGAGCGGTTGGGTTGTCGGGCCGGTGCGCGGGAATGGAGTTGTGAGCGGGTGGTGGCTACCGAATCGGTTCGGGAATTCCGAAGCTCCCGACGGTGGAAAAGGAGACCGAATCCGAGCAACAACGCGCCCGATCCGAAGAAGTAGCCGGGGCGCAGCGCGGGATCAGCCTTTGCTCCGAGGAGGGCCAGTGCAATGGCCCCCAGCAGGGTCAACCCGGGCCAGAAAATAGAAACAGACTCACCCGTGCCTGAGCCCACCGAAGCCCCGTCGTTGAGCAGTTCTCTGGGGCTGCGTCGAATGATGAGTTTCAGAGTTCGACGCTGCGTCCAGGCGACCATGAGCACGGCCGCCAACCAGCCTCCGACCATGGAGGCTGGAGCAGGATGGAAGCGGAGTGAGGCTCCAGCGACAGCGTCTCGCCACAGCGTATTGAGGCCCATGAGCACGGCTTTTCCGTAGAGCAGCCCGCCGCCGGTTCCTAGAGTGGCTCCTAGGGCCGCCAGAAGGAGTCCCTCGCGGAAGAAGAGTCGTGTCGTTGTCTTCGGGGTCCAGCCCAGCGCCAACAAGGTGCCGACCTCTTGGACACGGCGTTCGATGCCGAATCGGAAGACCAAGTTTAGCAGCAGGAGCGCAGACACGATGAGGAAGAAGCTAAAACCGATGAACAGGCCGCCGAAATCTTGCCCCCCTTGGGCCGCCGCCAAGGCGGGTCCGGTGAGGGGTTGGAAGCGCAATCCCAAATCCGCTGGCGGAATCCTGCGTTCCAATTCCTGCGAAATCCCGCGGGTCAGGGTCTGGGTGTCCCAGAAATCGCCCGCAAACCATCGGACTCCGGTGGCGTTCCCGAAGCGGTTGGCCCACATCTTTCGCCCGGCCGACAGGGTGATGAAGGCCTTGGGTGTTCCTCGCCATTGCTTCCAGTAGGCTTCGTCCTTGTCCCGAATTTGCCGCGTTAATTCGAATCCCGCATCCCAATCTTGGGTGCTCTCCGCTTTGGCCAGTCCAGGAAACTCCGGCATCAGCGACCGGTCGGCGTGAAGCCCTTGCAGGGGAACGATGGCCCGCACACGAAACCGGTTGGTTTCCTCCACCAGGCGAGCCCCTGTGTCCACTCGATAAGACAGGAGTGAGACCCAGTCCCCGGGTTTCACCGCTAGGTCTTCGGCTAGCCAAGAATTAATAACGATCTCTTCATCGGTCATTCCTTCCGGGGTGAACGGGGAGCCGGCAGCCATGACCATCGAGTAAGGGGCCGATCGGGCTCCGCTTTCGATGGCATTGGCCAGATAGGTCAGGATTGGAACTGGCTTGGGGAGCCCCGGAGTCTGGTGGTCCAGAGCGCGCGTGACCACTGGATCGAGGAAGATCCGGCGACTGACCAGTTCCACCTGCGCTGAAGAGGGGTTGGTGATGCCGGCCGGCAGAGGGATCGGTCGCACCTCGAGTTCGGCGTCGGCGAGGCGAAAGCCACTGTCCACTCGCGAAGAAAGCCATTGGTTGTTGGTGGCCTCGGCTGAAGCTCCCACAAGGGCCAAATTGGCCCGTCCTACCAGGCCGGCCGCCTTGGCCAGAATAGTGTGGTTGATGAACAGGTTGAACGGGGGCAGTGAACTGACATCGGGTGAAAAGTCGCCCCATTCCTCTGCACTCAGAATGCGCCCAACTCGAACGCGGAGCGCAACACTAGCTCCATCCCGTGGAGTAATCACCGCATCTTGGGACAACGCTGAGGGTTTGTGAATACGCACCACCAGTTCATCTCCAACCTGGACGGAAAGCTGCCGGGCCAGCGCAGCATTGAGGAGCACGGCGTCACTGTCATCTTCCATCGGGAACGAGCAGATGCGGGGAGACAGAACCCAGAAAACTCGCGTGACGCCGTAGACCCGCACTTGGTTGGCTCGTGCCGAACCGTCTTGGCGCGCGACCACACCTGGGAGTCTGAGTGCAAAGGTGGACGGCGTGTTGGAGAGCCCAGCTCCGGCCGGGCCGCCGTTGCGTGCCGTGAAGAACCGGTCGCCGCCATCGAGGAGAAATTCTGCTTTTCCGATGCGGTCCAACGCCTGGCGACGGAGGGTTTCCCGCACCGAATCCCCCACGGTCAGGGCTCCGATGAGCACGGTCGCCGCTACCGCCGCCGCCAGCACGACACCCAGATGGTGCTGTGCATGGAAGACCAGGCTTCGCCAGCGGAGGAGTGCAGGTGTCAATTTCATGGGTCTCAAACCGTCCCGGGTCCGGGACCACTAAAGCGGTGAATGGCATTCCCGGCAATGGTCGGTCTGAATTGAAGGGAAATACGACGGTGTTTTAAGTCACGGAAAGCCAGTGAGTGTTTTGTTTTGCCGAGTGATTAGTCCCGGGGCAGCATTTGTGGAGCTTGAGCCAATCCATTTTCGAAGCCTTGGAGTTGTTGCGTCAACCGATCGAGGCGTATCTCGATGAGTTGGCGGTTTTTATTCCGGAGGGTTACTATGATGGACTCGATTTGTATCAAGCTGGAGCCGTGAGCGGGTTGCATGTGTGCCTGGGCGGCGGCGAGATTGAGGCGGAGGTCAACGTTGGCAAGCGCCCCAAGACCTACCACGTGCGATTGGTGCCCCTTTCCGGGGAAAACCAATTTGAAGTGCTCTGCACAGGGGGGTGTTTTTCGCTGGGATGCCAGCACGGGGTGGCATTCCTGATGGAGTTGCTCGGACAACCCGAGAGTGTTCAAGAGCTCCCTGCCCAGAAAGCCAGTCAGGGGACCCCAGTCATTGACTCAGATCCTTCGACTCTGGGCGGCTGGGTGAGCCTTCGACTTGGCGGAGTTATTCCTCCAGTGATTCAGGAGATGCTTCCAATCTTGGATGGTTGGTGGCAGGGCCGGCTCCAAAAGGTGCCTCTTGTGAACCTAATCAAGCTGGTTCCAAAAAAAAGTGGACCCCGCTCCTATGTGGCCGATTTGCAGGACTACGAATACAGATCGGCTCCAGTTTTTCCTGCGAGGTTTCCACCGTCCGATGTCGGGGAATACATGGGTTTCCTCCTGCTCAAGTTCGGTTACGAATCAGAGGCTTTGACTGCGGTGTTTTCACCGTTGATTGATCCAGTGTTGCTGAATAAGTCGCTGCGGATATGGGAACGGGCCAATCAGATTCAACAATGGGACGAGAAACTCACTTATTGGAAAGCAACCACTCAGGTCGAGATCGAGACTCCCCCAGAACTGCGTCTGATGCTCGGGGAAAACGCGGTGTTCCTCCAGATTCGTAATTCTCCCGGATCGGAGTTCACCCGACCTACACAAAAGGTGCTTAAGTCGCTGCAGCGCCGATCATCGGTGAGGTCCCGCGATGGACTCCGGATGAGTTTTGGTTCGGAGATCGTTTGTGAGGCCTTTGATCATCATTTTTCCGGCGGTTTCGATTCCGTAATCCCCTGCATGAGCGAGTCGTTGACCGTTGCTCTGATTCGCTTGTTTTGCTCTCCGGAGTTGAGCCGTGTCCATGTTGTTTCGCCCGATGGCCATCCCATCGTCGAACCGGACGCGATGCTGGTCTGGAACCTCGAAGAGCCCGAAACCGGTGATGGGGACTACTTGCTCAGTTTGCGGACCCCCGAGGGTCAGTTGGTTCCGAAAGCCGTTGCAATCTTGGACGAAGGAGACTTGCGCTACCTGACATCCCATTGTCTCTATCGAATTCCTAACTGGCCTTTACATGGCCAGAGTGACGGTTGGCCCATACGGATACCTGCGCCGGTGATCGAGTCCAACCGGGGCATGGAGGCGCTCGGGTTACTGGAGCTCCCTGCGCCCAAGCGGATCCGGCACCAAGTTCGTCAGGTACAACCGCAGGTGAGCATCGAAGCGGGAATTTTCCAAGACACGACGGGCGCATCGATGACGCTGAAGCTTCAAGCGACGGTGAGCTTTGGTGATGAGGCAGAATCGATTAGATGGGACGGGGTTCGTTGGAATCCGCTCACGTCGGTCAAGAAAGAGGCAAAGTTGTCAGAGGGTTCGTTGGTTCAAGTCGACCAGGCACCCCTCAGGCGATTGGAACACTGGCTCAGGCGCCTCACGGTGGTGTTGCCCGAAGTGGCTCGGGTTCGCTTGGATCCATGGATCATTCGAAAAGTGCCAGTGCGACTCTGGCCGGATGGGGTCGCGGACTGGTTGAGCAGCGCGCCTGAAGGGATTCAGTGGCACCTCGACGCCGAGTTGGCCTCGTTGCGAGAGGGGACAGTGGTCGGGCGCTTGGAGGTCCGTTTGGAAGAGTCTGATTCCGGAATGGATTGGTTCGACTTGTCCACCGTGGTGAGCGTGACGGACCAAACCTTGTCGAAAGAAGAGTTAGCCTTGCTCATGAAAGCCTCCGGAAAATGGGTGCGTCTGGAGGACCGGGGTTGGCGTCGATTGGAGTTTGGTCTCAGTGAGGCCGAGGAGAAAGCTCTTGCCGACCTCGGCATCGGCCGCTCACAGATCGCCACTGGAAAACAGCGGTTCCATGCCCTCCAGTTGGCTCATTTGGCCGGTCCAGATCCATCGCTGGTCCGAGGAGATCAGGTGGATCAAATCCGCAATCGTCTCGACCGAATCCAAACAGTGGTCCAACCCGGGGTTCCGACGGAAATTCAAGCCACCCTTAGGCCCTATCAGGTGGAGGGCTTTCAGTTTTTGTCTTACCTGAGTGTGAATGGATTCGGAGGGATCCTCGCCGATGACATGGGACTAGGGAAGACGCTCCAGACCTTGAGTTGGATTGCTTGGCTGCGTTCGGTCCAGGGAATGACCGAAAAAATTCTCGTGGTCTGCCCGAAATCGGTCCAGGAAAACTGGAGCATCGAGGTATCCCGGTTCCTGCCGAGTCTCCGGGTCAAGGTATGGCGTGGGGGCGATGTCGAGGCGATGTCCATGGATGAGGCTGTGGATCTCCATGTCATCGGGTATTCCCAGCTTCGATCCCAGGAGGAGTCCCTCAGACGAATTTGCTGGGGCGCCGTGATTCTCGATGAAGCTCAGGCTATCAAGAATCCCTCGTCCCAAACCGCCCGGGCGGCGTGTGCGCTCAAAGCTCTCCACCGAGTGGCCCTCAGCGGAACGCCCATTGAGAATCGGTTGCTAGACCTGTGGTCGATTTTCGCCTTCGCAATGCCAGGGATTCTGGGGACTCGTTCCCAGTTCGTTCGGCAGTTTGACGCCAAGGAGGACACTGAGGCCCGCAGGAGATTGGCTGCCCGGACACGACCTTTCGTACTCAGGAGAACCAAAAAGGAGGTAGCCCGGGAATTGCCAGATCGGATCGAAGAGGACCTGATCGTCGAGTTGGAGGGAGACCAGGCGGTGCTTTACCGGGCAGAATTAAAGAGGGCCCGCGCTGCATTGCTCAAGGCCAACGACCAGGGGCAGCTGGACCAATTGCGATTCCACCTCTTGACCAGCCTCCTGCGGTTGCGGCAGATCTGTTGTCATCCCAGACTGGTGGGATTATCCAACAATTCTTCAACGTCGGAGCCAAGGGTTGAGACTCCCGGCATGGAGAGTGCCAAAGTAGCCGCATTGGTTGAGTTGCTTGAACCTCTAATGCAAGAGGGACAAAAAGTGTTGGTTTTCTCGCAATTCACGGGCGTGTTGGAGATTCTGGAAGACTGCTTCAAGTCACAGGGTTGGCCGGTCTTCAAGCTAACGGGGCAAACTGAAGACCGCGGAACTCTGGTGGCATCCTTCCAATCCCATGCTGGTCACGGAGTTTTTCTCATTAGTCTGAAAGCGGGAGGCTTCGGCTTGAATCTCACGGCGGCCAGTTACGTGGTCCTCTTCGATCCCTGGTGGAATCCGGCTGTCGAGGCTCAGGCCATTGACCGGACCCACCGAATCGGTCAACGACAGACTGTTTTCGCGTATCGACTGATCGCTAAAGGGACCATAGAAGAGAAGATTCGTGAACTTCAGCGGCGCAAAGGAGCTATCGCAAAGGATATTCTGGGAGAGGAAAGCTTTGCGCAGGCCCTGACCCTGTCGGATTTCCGATTCCTTTTGGAGGAATGAGCCGCCCTAAGCCTCCAGCCTAGGCGCTCC
Source organism: Verrucomicrobiales bacterium (assembly GCA_005805505.1). Classification (GTDB taxonomy): domain Bacteria; phylum Verrucomicrobiota; class Verrucomicrobiia; order Limisphaerales; family UBA9464; genus SXXZ01. The sequence goes on from SYMJ01000152.1 coordinate 16,232, forward strand.
GCCCTAGAAAGCGGTGACTCGAGGTGGGTTTTCCGTGCGGCAGGATTGCGGCGTGGAGAAAAAAGTGAAAACTAGTTGCGTTGGTTTTGCACTCCAGTTCGTCATTTCTGACGGGCCGACGCAAAACGATCGACCGAACCGAACTCATGACCATTTCACTCGGGATTCTCGCCGCCGCTCAGAGTGGCACCGACCTCGGCTTCATCTGGAACAAAGCCACGCCCGAGGCCAAGGTGATTATCTTCATTCTGGGCGCCCTCTCGATCGGGGCTTGGTCGATGATGATTCAGAAGTTTTTCCAAATGCGGCGGGCTGCCAAATACAATGGCTTTTTCGAGACTGAATTCCGCCAGCAGGAGGGGGTTTTGGGTATTTTCGATCGTCGGCTGCCCGTCGAGGGGTGCCCCATGTTTTCGGTGTATACGGACGGATGCACCGATCTCGAAGCCCGACTACGCCTGACCGATGGCTCGAGGCGGACCCGTCTGTCGATCAAGAGCATCGAGCATGTCAAACGGCAGGTGGAGGGTGCGGTGGCCCGTGAGTCGCTGCGTCTGGAATCAGGCCTCATCCTCTTGGCCATCGCTGTCAGCGGTGGTCCATTCATGGGGCTCTTGGGCACAGTCTGGGGGGTCATGGACACCTTCGGAGGCATCGCGAAGGCGGGTCGCGCCGATCTCACGGCGATGGCGCCAGGCGTATCCGCCGCGTTGGTGACTACCGTCGCAGGGCTCCTCGTGGCCATCCCTTCGATGTTCGGATACAATTATCTCGTTCACACACTGCGAGTGTTGACCGTGGAGTTGGATAATTTCGCCCAGACTCTGGCTTCCAAAATGGAGACCGAGTTTTTGCCCGACGATGAGTGACCCGGTTCCCCAGTCCTCCTTTCACCCGATCCACCCGACTTCGGAGATTCCGCAGTCGGGACGTGGAGTCTTGTGCTCGGACTGTAATCGTCTGAATCCGGCCGATCGGGAGTCGTGCAAGTATTGCTCGAGGCCTCTCTTTGTGGGGTGTTCGACCTGCTCGGCGACCAATGAACGAGTTCTCTCGCAATGCCGTAAATGCGGTCATTCCCTGCAGAGAGGGCTGCTTTCAGGGTTGCTAAGTTCTAAGCCGGAAGAGGTTTCAGCTTCCTCGAGGTGGGACGGAGCCCCCTCGGGCCCGATGGGGAAGGGGACTTTGTGCTGCAAGTGCGAGCATCTGAACCCGATCGATCGCGAGCGTTGCGAGCGCTGTAGTGAAGAACTCTTCCTCGACTGCCCGAAGTGCCAGAAGCGAAATGCTCGGGTGCTGATGCACTGCGCCTCTTGTCGTGGCCGGTTGCATCGCAAAATCCAGGATAAGACGTCTCATCATGAAACGTCCCGTCCTCAGGAGAAATCCTCGGGCTCATCGGATCCGTCCCACGGCCCCTCCCTTATTTCCACAGAGCCCGTTGTCTGTGCAAAATGTACCCATCCGAATCCCTCAGGTTTGCAGCGTTGCGAGCAGTGCCGAGGGCATCTCTTCGTGGTCTGCCGCGACTGCGACACCACCAATGCGCGCTCTGAGCCCCGATGTCTGAAATGCAACCGGAGACTGCACCGCTCCATCAATGAGAGGCTCGATCCGTTGGGTGCAAAAAACGTCTCGATGAAATGGGTTTATGTCATGGCTGCGGTTCTCCTTTTATCCTTGGCCGGTTTTATTCTGGTCCAATTCTCAGGCTTCCGGATTTTCGAATAATCATGCGCCGTTTTTCCCAACGCAATTCGCTGGTGACGCTCAACGAGATCAACGTCACCCCCTTGCTGGATTTGGCGTTCGTGCTGCTGATCATTTTCATCATCACCACGCCGGCTTTGGAGCCGGGCATTAGCATTAAGCTGCCGGTGGGAGGCGATGCCCGCACCCGTCCCGATATCAACAACGAGGCGAACGTGAACGGTCTGGCCGAGGGGCGGTATACGTTTGCACGGACCGGAACCCGGGTGCTCAGTGAGCGTGAATTGGAGACAGAGTTGGTGAAGGCCTACCGCCAGAATCCGAATTTAGTGCTCGTGCTCCGGGTCGAGGGCTCAGCGCCGTCTCAAGTGCTGGTGAGTCTGCTCGACATTGCTGGTCGTAATGGACTGACTCGCTACCGCATCGGAACCCAGCTCCCCAAGCGGCGATGATCCCTTCGAACACTAGATACTTGCTGACCTCCGTGGGCATTCATGCCGCGGCCGTGGGGGTTTTGTTGTTCGCCCCGGCCTTGTCTTCGCACACGGCCCAAGACGTTCCCAGTCCCATCCTAGAGATCATTCCCGACAACCTGCGCCTCACCGATGGTAACACCCTCGGAGGTGGCAATCCGGACGCCCAGCCCCCCAAGTCCAGTCCGCAGCCGCCGGCCCCAGCCCCGCCAGAACCGCCCCAACCCGAACCTCCGAAGACGCAGCCCCAGACTCCGCCCCCGGAGCCTGCCAAGGCGGTGGAGCCCACTAAGATGGAGCCACCCAAGAAGAGTCTGGCCACCGAGATTCAGCGCAGTGCTCCCAAGGCCCAGGATGTGGACCCCAACCTGTCCACCAAGAAGCTGAAGTCCTCCAAGACGGACTTCCAACTGGCCGAGGCTCCCAAAAAGCGCTCGAAGAAGGAGGCTGAGGCCGAACGCAATAATTCCGCCGCCGCTGCCGCCGCCCAGGAGGCACGTGAAACCCGAGAGCATCAGGCGCGCGTGACGGCAGCCCGAGAGGCTTGGAATAAGGCTCAGCAGGCGCGCGCCGATGCCGTTCGGGGGGTTGCTTCGAATCTGGGGAAGAATTTATCGGGGTCGACCTCGTTTGAGATGCCCGGGCCGGGAGGGGCTGCCTATGCGCCTTACGGATCCTACTTGATGGCCTTCTACAAGCTGCGATGGAAGAAACCCACGACCCTCAACGTGGAGCACGGCGAGGTGGAGGTGGAGATCACCGTTCAACGCAACGGTCGGGTTTCGGCCTTCAAGTTGGTGAAACCCTCTGGAATCCGCGCCTTGGACGATTCGGTTCGCGAGGTGCTGGATGGCAACCGCGACCTTCGCCCGCTGCCGGATGGAACAACCGATTCGGAGCGCCGAATCACCATCCGCTTTGATCTTTCCGCTGCATCTCCCGCCTAGACAATTGAACTCCGACCTAAACCCATTGGTTTAATTTCCGATATGTTCCGTCATTCATTCATCGCCCTCCTCCTCACTCTGGGGATTTCCCTGAGCGCCTCCGCGGCCGAAGTGGTTGTTAGTGACGTCACTAGCCGTGCCGTACCCATCCACGTCACAGGTTTTTCCGGGGACGCCAAGACGGTCCTTGAATTCGATTTGTACGTCGCCGGATTTGACCTAGTTGCTCTCGCCCAGGCGCAGTATTCAGTGAATGGAAAATCCGGTGCGGCGCTGGAGGGAGTGCTGGCCGACGTGAACAACAATGCCACCTTGTTCAATCGTTCCTATCCTGGAGGTTCTCCGCGGGCCCAGGCTCATGCGCTGGCCGACGACGTCGTTCAAGCGATCACCGGACGGAAGGGAATTTCCCGCACCAAGATGGTTTTCAAGGTTCAGAAAGATCGAATCAGCGAGGTTTATGCGAGCGACTTCGATGGGGCCAATCCGGTTCAATTGACCGCCGATGGTAATATTGTCGCGGCACCGGCGTGGCGTCCCGGTCGGAAGTCTCTGGTCTATACGAGTTACCGTGCCGGCAATGCCGACATTTACTCGCAAGATCTGACCACTGGTGGGCGCAAGGCTCTTGTGCGGTTCTCCGGGTCGAACATTAGTCCGGCCCCATCGCCCGATGGCTCCAAATTGGCCATGATCCTCAGCAAGGCCGGGAGCCCTGATTTATGGGTGAGCGACGCCGAGGGTGGGAATCCTCGTCGATTGACCACCACGGCCGCCGATGAATCCTCTCCATGCTGGTCTCCAGATGGATCTAGCCTGTGCGTGGTATCCCGAGAGAGTGGTTTTCCCCAATTGTACATCGTATCGGCCTCGGGGGGCGCTATGCGCCGTCTCACCACCGCGGGAGTCCGTAATACCACCGAACCCGATTGGTCCCAGGACGGCAAGTGGATCGCATTCACCCGTTCCCGGGGCGATTACTTCGATATTTGCATCGTTCCAGCAGCCGGCGGCGACGCCAAGGTTATTACCGAAGGCGAGGATCCTTCCTGGGCTCCCAATTCCAGGACCTTGGTTTTTGTGCGTCGGACCAGTAAGTTTGGCCCGCGCAAATTGTCGCTGCTTGACTGGCCGACGGGCCACGTCAAAGATACCGCGCAAGTAGCAGGTAGCAGCTCCCAGCCCAGTTGGAGTCGTTGAGCCCAGCCCGCTAACCCACTTTCAGATCTCCAGATTCCAGCCTTTTTTCAACACACCAATGAAGCCGTTCTCCAAATTGGGTTCCATCGCCCTCGTGCTGATCCTCTCCCTCGCTGCCGGATGTAAGAAGGGGCAGAAGAATTACACGCCGCTGCCGGGATATTCGGGAACTCCTGGAGCCTCTTCGACGCTCGGCAAGGGGCAGCCCATTTTGCCTCCGGCGCGCCCGCTGACTACCGATGGCTCGGGTGCCAACGGCGCTGATGTGGCCGGAATCAACAATCCGGATGGAGCCAATGGTCAACCTTCTCGTGAGGAGATCGAGGGCATGCTAGCCAACCGTGAACACTTCAAGTCCAACAGCGTTTATTTCGACTACGACAAGTCCGTGGTGAAGGCGGACAGCAAGGCGAACATCGAAGCCGTGGCGACCTACCTCAAGGCCCACTCCGACAACAAGGTGGCCATCGAAGGTCATTGCGACGAGCGCGGCACTGAAGAGTACAACCGCTCTCTGGGCGAGAAGCGTGCTCTGTCGGCTCGCGATGCGTTGATTGCTTTTGGCATCGGTGCTGACCGCGTGGTGACCCGCAGCTTCGGTGAAGACAAGCCGGCCGAGCTCGGTCATGACGAGTCCGCCTGGGGCAAGAATCGCCGTGGCGAGTTCATTTTGCTCACGCCGCCCTCGGCCGGTGCTCTCCGCTAAGCGGATACTGCCTGGCTCTCCAACAAAAAACCCCGCCCAGTGGCGGGGTTTTTTGTTGGGTTAGAATCGGTGGGGCTGGATCGGTCTGGCAAGGCCACCGCACCGGTGTGGATGCGGTAGCCGAAAGAAGGCGAGATCACCCCTACCGACACTCGGTCGGTGGGTGATCCTCAGACGCAGACGCCGTAGCGCTTCTCGGGGTCGACTCCGAGTTTCTGGATGGCCTCGGCCACCACGCTCTGTGGCAAGGCTCCCTGGGAGGCCAACTTGTAGAGGCACGCGATGGCAGTGCACTCACCGTCGATCTCGAAGAAACGTCGCAGCATCGGCCGAACCTCGCTGCGTCCGAACCCGTCGCAGCCGAGGGTCATTAAACCTCCCGGAATCCAGGGGGCGATTTGGTCGGCCACCAGCTTGAGGTTGTCGCTGACAGCAATCCAAGGACCCGACTGGCCCTCGACCGTTTGTTCGAGGTAGCTCTTTCGCGGTGTTTCAGTCGGATGAAGCATGTTCCAGCGCTTGGTGGCCTGGGCCTCTGAACGGAGCCGTTTGAAGCTGGTCACACTCCACACGTCAGCGCTGACGTCGTAGGCCTCGAGCAACTCCTGGGCCTTGAGGGCCTGTTGGAGAATGGCTCCGGAACCGAGCAACTGGACCTTGTGCTTCAAGCCTGCTTTGCCCGGCTTGAACTTGTACATGCCGTTGAGGATGCCTTCCACGACGCCGGGATCGTTGGGGATCGGCGGGTGGGCGTAGTCCTCATTGTGGACGGAGATGTAGTAGAAGACATCTTCGCCATCGGCATACATGCGCTTTAGGCCATCGCAGACGATGACCGCCAATTCGTAGCCGAAGGCGGGCTCATAGGAATACAGGTTGGGCACCGAAGTGGCGACCAAGTGACTGTGGGCGTCTTGATGCTGGAGACCCTCGCCATTGAGGGTCGTTCGGCCCGAGGTCGCGCCAATCATGAATCCGCGGCAGCGCGAATCGCCAGCCAGCCAAATTTGATCGCCCACCCGCTGGAAACCGAACAGCGAGTAGTAGATGTAGAAGGGGATGGTCGGCACGCCATAGGTGACATTGGCCGTACCGGCGGCGATGAAGTCGGCCATAGAGCCGGCTTCGTTAATGCCTTCTTCTAGAAGTTGACCGTCCTTCTTTTCGATGTAGGGCGTGTTGGCGTTGTCCTCGGTCTTGGTGCCAGGATTGTAGAGTTGGCCTCGGGAGCTGTAGATGCCCACCTGACCGAAGAGCCCCTCCATGCCGAAGGTGCGCGCTTC
>SYMJ01000153.1 GCA_005805505.1 Verrucomicrobiales bacterium
ACCCGATGGCATTGACGCGGAGGTCGCGGAGGGTTTTGAGATGAGGCAGAGGGACGCCGCGGATGGGACGAGCTCCCTCGAGGCGTTTTGGGCCGAAGTGGGAGCGGTGGTTTGCGAAGATCTGATTGACGAAGTCCCTTGAGCCGATGGCCACCCCGGCCGTGAGGTGACGAACCCGGAGACGGAGGATTTCAGGGAGGCTTAAGCGACCACCGCGGTCCAATTCGGCGCGGATGGCAGCCTTATCCAAAGCCTGTTTATCGCTGTGGCCAGCGACCCCGGCGGTGGTGAAGAGATTCAAGCGGTATTGAGCGGCAGCGGCGCCCCAAGACCTGGCCGACAGGAAGCTCATCAGCCCACTGCGAACCACTGGATTACCGGTCAGAGCGGCTGAATAGCCGCAGAATCGGTAGTCCTTCGGATCGGAGACTAAGCCAGCGCGGACGGGATTGAGGTCGATATAGGAAGCGACCGTTTGGAGAGCGGAGGAGGAATCCTCGACTAGAGTGCTGGAGAAGCGTTCTGCCCAGAGAGTACCGAAGCGGTTGGAGTGGCGATTGAACCAACGGCTGAAGCGTTGTTTGAACTCCTTCATGAAAGCGGAGACATCGCCCATGCGACTGGAGAGGGAAAGGCGGATGTGGGAGCTGATGGAGCCTGATCGTTGGAGATCGGCCCTAGCCAGAGAGGGAAGGAGAGCCTGTTTGCCGTAGAAGAGTTCGGCCCGTTGGAGGAGGACGGAGTCTGGAATGCAGGTATCAGCGGGCGGTATTCGGATGAGCAAGTGGAAGTGGTTAGACATCATGCAAAAGGTGATGATTTCCACGCCACAGAACTGAGCTAGAGGGAAGAGCAGATCGACCAGGCGTTGTTTAGCGAGGTCATCGAGCAAGAACTGCCCCCCGACGGTCCGAGAAACGCAGTGATAAACCGCCCCCGCCTCCTTGATTCGTCCCCTTCGCATAAACCTAACCTAACCCCTGACCCTCTCCAGTCAACAACAATAAACCTGTCACCGTGTTGTTTAGGCCCGAGAGATGGAACCGACGCTCGCCGCTCACCAGTCAAAAACAACGAACCTGTCACCACAAAAACAATGAACCTGTCACCATGTTGTTTATTGCCCGCCGCTGAGGTTGGGGGCCGATTGAACTTGGAAAGCGGCCGATATTTGGGTCCAGGGCTAATTGCAGAGGACCTTCCCGAAGCCATTCCCGCAGTCTTGCGCTCCGTCGGATGCGGTCCCATCCAGGATGATTGATTTCTTAAAACTGAAAGATTAGTGCATCCAGTTTTCAACTGACGGCGGATAACTCGAAAACAACAGATTCTCAATACCGTGCAACCCCGCTCAGAATCCCGATCCCCGATTCCTTTCCCGGGCGGATCCGTGGTCCGATCTTGGCTGGCGGATGGTCTGGATACCGGCGAAGACGTTCGCCTGATTGCTCAGATCGCAGACGGCCAGACCGGTGCGTTATCCGAACTCTATCGGCGGAGGGGTGGGCCACTTTTTCGATTTCTGCAACGAATTCTGGGTGAGGATCCCGATGCCGAGGAGATTTTGCAGGATGCTTTTGTGACCATTTGGCGCCGGGCAGGCGGATACGATCCGGCCAAATCGGGCCCTCTGACCTGGATGATGATGATTGCCCGTGGCCTTGCGCTGGATCGTCTGCGGCAGCGTTCTCGTCGGCTTTCAGGCTTTGAGCGCCTCAAATCTGCCGATTCAGGAGATGGGGCGGGCGCGGATATGGCCTCCGCGCAGCTAGAAGCCGATGAGCAGGCCCGTCGTTTGGGCTCGGCTCTGTGTTCTTTGCCCGAGACTCAGCGCACGGCCATCGAAATGGCCTTCTATCGTGGATGCACCCAAGAAGAAATCGCTCAGGCTACTGGCGAACCCTTGGGGACCATCAAGGCCCGAATCCGGCGCGGGATGCTTTCTCTGCGCCTCCGACTCCAAAATCGCCATGAATGATTCCACCCACCGGGCGATGGTCGCCTCCGAGGAGCAAGCCAGTCTGTATGTGCTGAATCTCCTCGATGCTGATGTTCGGCAACTCTTCGAGGTCCAGCTTCGACGCGATACAAATCTCCGGGGCATGGTCCAAAGATTCCAGGCCGGTCTTGAGACCGAAGTCTTTGCCGAAACAGCCCCACCGGCACCGGCTCGCATTTGGGTCAAAATTCTGGAGCGAACCCGAATGGACGGAGCTCAAGTGTTGATGTTCCCCAGGCCGTTCCGCCGCTGGGCGCTGCGGTTGTCTGCAGCGGCCGCGTGCCTGGCTGTGGGCGCCATCCTTCATTCGTGGTGGCTGACGACGCGCTATCCTGTGCTGGGTGTGGCTGGGCATCCAGGTCTTCGGTCCCTGACCCGATCGGTGTCCGTCGCGCCAGTAGTCGATGTTCATCAGGAGACTGTCTCTATGGCTGTTGCGACCATTCCTAAGCCGAATCGTCCTTCCACGAACGGCTCGGTTCTCGGGGGCAACGCTGGGGTCATGAATTCCGATTCAGAACACCCGCTCGAGGCCGCCAATGCGGTTTTGCAGGGCAAGATCCGGGCCTTGAACTCCCAGCTGGCCGACCTGACCCAATCGTTGAACCAAGCAATGATCATTCCTTCTGGCGTGAGCCGTTTGTATGTCTTTTTGCTCGGTCAGCAAGAGCTGCCCACCGGCATCCCATCCAATTTCATGGATGCACCTGGGCAAACAAACAGCCTCGCGGAGTCTCTGGCTCGGATGGCAGGTGAACGAATGGCCTTGGCGTTGAACAGTTCTGCCGGTTCTGGTTTGGCCTCGGATGGCGTGAGCCGCTCCGGATCGTCCAATGTTGCCGGTAGCCCAGCGCCTTCCGAGGTCGAGCCTGTGGGCAAAGTCGCTCTGGTGCCCGCCCAACCCGCACCGGTTGAAACCGCGACCTTGGGGCTCCCCAATCTCACAACTTCTGCCGTTGCCGATCCGATCTCAGCCGGCAGGGCCATGGCCCGATCCAATTCGGCTGGGATCAGCCCGATCGTCTTCAGTGCTCCGGATTCCGGGTTGTATGCCGTGGCAGTTCCGACCGCACCTCCGACGGGTCAGTACCAACTGTGGATTCGAGCGGTCGATGGAACCGTATCGAGTCTTGGTGTGCTGACCCCGTCGCCGAGTCCGGTGTCGGTGGTCACCTTCGAACGCGGTTCAGCCGACGGAATGTTCATGTCCCTGGAGCCGGTCGGCGGTTCGTTCCAACCTTCCGGACCCATGGTCGGCGCTCAAAATCCAGCGCTTCCCGGATTGGGTCGTCCCTGAATTTGTCTCCTGCATCCTACATAGAGACATCTCCATTTTTTTGTTACCTTCTAACCATTAAATTTAAGAAACCTATGAAAGCTCTCTCGTTATGGCTTTGCCCTGCGATGTTCGCCGTCGCAGCCATGGTGGCAACCCAGGCTCAGCAGTCCAACGGGCCTAAGTCCGCTGCTCGAATTTCGGGCATCCGTTCAGTTCAGACCAACCTTGTGGTGACGGTCGATGTACCCACGGGTGTCCGGCGGATCACCTTGGAGTCTCGTCCGCGACTCGGGGGCGGCACATGGAAACCCCGTGCGGTCCTCAATCCGACCAATGATTTGCCGCAGGTCACGATGACAGTTTCTGCGGCCGAGGGCAGCGAGGTGCTGCGTGTGGTCACCGATGACACGCTCTCTCTGGGGGTTCCGTCTCAATTTTTTCAGGGCAGCGAGAAGATTGCCGCGCAAATCAGTCCGACTCAGCCCGCGCAGTTCGGGTCCCGCAATTTTGTGGCCAATGAGGCGCTCGTGCCAGGTCAGGCGGTCACGGACCGGAATTCCGCTTCAGCTACGACCGTCCAGGAATCCGATATCTGGAAGTTCTCGGGTAACACTCTCTATTTTTTCAATCAGCAGCGGGGCTTGCAGGTGATTGATGTCACTCGCCCGGCCAGTCCGGTGATCCGCGGTGTTTTGCCAGTGGTGGCCCGCGGTGAGCAATTGTATGTGCTGCCCGCCAATGACGCCTCCGGCGAGTGGTTGGCCCTACTGACTCAGCCAGAATGCCGTTGGGATGCTACCGAGATTGTTTTGGTTCAATCCTCGGACCGTGGTCCACAAGCTGGGGTGAACGTGATGCTGCCGGGGTATCCGGTGGAGAGCCGCTTGGTGGGTGACGTATTGGTCGTCGCCAGCCAGGGATGGACTAACCGCCCGGTGTCCGCTTCGGATCCCCAAGGGGCCACAGTCTTCGAGTCGTTGACCTGGGTGAGCGCTGTGGATCTCGCCGATCCCGCTAAGCCCGTCCTCCGGTCGAGCGTGGAATTCAAGGCCATGGCGCAGGCCATCCATGCCACGGACCGCTACCTTTTCCTCGCCACCGCCGTTGATGCGGGTGGAGCTTTGGATCCGTCCTATCCCAAGGAACCACTGCCGCCGAGCTATCGGGTGAGCATTTTTGACATTGCCGATCGGACCGGCCTTATCCGCCAAGTCGGCGCGTTGAACACCGTTGGTCGAGTGACCGATAAGTTTAAGTTCGGTCTGAATGGCGATGTTTTGAGCATCGTTTCTCAAATCGATGCGCGTTGGCGTTCCAATGGTACTTCGGATCCGTCGGTGGTAAGCTTGGAGACCTTTTCGCTGCAGAACGTGTCCAAGCCTGAACGTTTGGCACGTCTGAACCTGATAACTAATGAGTCGGTTTTCGCGACTCGCTATGACGGGAACCGCGCCTATGTGGTGACGTTCCGGCGCGTAGATCCGCTCTGGATTATCGATCTTTCCGATCCCAAAGCCCCCAAGATCCGTGGCGAATTGGAAGTGCCCGGATGGTCTACCTACATCGAGCCCATGGGCGATCGATTGATTGCCATGGGCGTGGAGCTTGGACGGGCGGCGGTTTCTCTCTTCGATGTGTCCAATCCCGATGCCCCGAAGTTGGTAGCCAAGGTTTTCCTCGGAGATGGCTGGTCTTGGAGCGAGGCCAATGCTGACGAAAAGGCTTTCCGTGTTTTCCCCGACCAGGGCCTTGTCTTGTTGCCGTGGCACGGACGGCAGGGAACTAACGGATGGTTCCAGGGCGTCCAGTTGCTCGATTTTACCAAGGACTCACTGAAGCTGCGGGGTACCATCAATCATAACTCTGCGGCGCGTCGTGCAGTTCTTTTAGACAGCCACGTTTTGAGTCTCTCCGGAGGTGAATTGGTCTCGGCCGCCATTGCCGATCGGGATCATCCGGAAGTGCGTTCGGTGCTGGCTCTTTCGGAGTCGGTGGACCAGCTCTTTGTCCAGGGCGATCGATTGATCCAGATCTCCAAAGGCTCTTGGGACGCGTCGCTTCAGGCGCAAACCGCGCCGCGTTTGCGACTGAGTCTGGCTTCGGATCCTGATACCGCCATCAGTTCATTGACCCTCACTAATTTGCCGCTGGTGGGAGCCGATTTGAAAGACGGACGACTCTACCTGTTGCACCGTGGGCCGGACACCTACCGAGTCGACAAGGCCGGCACCACCAATGAAGTTTGGACGACGATTCCTGGGGAGACGTTGCTTCAGGTCGTTGCGATCCAAAATGATCGACTGGACATTGTAGGGCGGTCGGTGCCTTCCAAGTTCTCAGCGGCAAGCTGGGGGCGGTATACGGCGTATTGGCCGACACCTCGTTCGTTGGTCTGGGTTCAGGAGGGTGGCTACATGTCTGCGATGTGGATGCGGGGTGGAATGCTCGTTGGGGGTGACATGATGATCGCTCCAGGTCGTGGCTGGTGGTTTGGTGGTGGGGATACCCGCTGGCTGGCGGTAGATGTGACGCGCCCCGAGTCTCCCGTCTTCGCCGGTGATTACTTGCTGGGCGAGGGTGGCTCGGTCAGTTCTGTCACCGTCAGTGGGGGTAAGGTATTCGCCTCCTTGGCCCGCTATGAGTGGGTGCCGGCGGTTAAGCCTTCCGGGGCTACAATCAGTTCGTGGTGGGAACAGCAGGGAGGTTGGGTAACCGAACACACCTTGCACGTTCTCGATGCGACGGATGCTTCGGACCCGGTGCTGCGAGATTCGGTCCCGCTGCCTGGTGAACTCAAAGGGGTCTCGCACGGAGGCTCAGTGCTCTATTGCCGGGTCGAATCAAACACGATCAAGGGATTGACCTCAGTGGCTCTTCAAGCCTTGGGCTATGATGGAATTACGGCCCGACGCATCGTGGAGCGGGAACTCCCAGACTTGGGTGCCTATCCGGTTGTCGTCTTAGCCGACGGCCGTATCGCGGTTGGTTTCGAACAAGGGACGGCTCTGGAGACCTGGGCCTTAGAGTCCGGTGGAAGCCTGACGACACTCGCCGCCCGCGTGAAATTGGGTTTCACCGTGAACCGCTTTTTGGAGTTCGATGGAGCGTTGCTCGGGGAGGGGGATGGTTCGTTGATCCTCGTGGACACGCTGGCCAATCCGCTGCGTGTCCAGGCTCGGGGTGAAAGACCCTGCAGTCTTTGGCTCGATCGAGCCAACCTCGGTGTTCCGACTCCCAGTGGGCTTTGGGTGGCCCGCGGCGTTTCGGGAGCCTGGTGGTTGCCATTGAGGAATCCCTAATTTGGGCGCAGGACAAGGGGTAGCTCACGGCCTGGTTACTTCCTGATATTTCTCCTACTAGGTGAGGTCTTTGATCCTCATCGGGGGAGAGATATTGGGAATTCGGTGGGAAAGCCTTGACTCGATTGGGCAGTGAGTTCGAATTGTTCCATCCCCAGTTTGATTCGATTGCCAAAGTGCGTCGGAAGATTGAAGTTCCACCTAACCCCACCATGAATTCCCCCATTTACAGCACGGCGGACCGTCGAGCCGCGTTCACCCTCATCGAGTTGTTGGTGGTGATCGCAATTATCGCAATCTTGGCCGGCATGCTGTTGCCGGCTTTGGCCAAGGCGAAGGAAAAGGCCATCACTATTCAGTGCCAGAACAACGTCAGGCAGATTACCCTTGGCACCCATATGTACGTGGGCGATTCGGCTGACTATCTGCCCGAGCCCAATTGGAATTCTCCGTGGCTCAAGAAAGGTTGGCTCTACGATGCCACCTTGGGGGCACCGCCAGACATCACCAGCGCGCGATGGAGTACCAACATTACCAAGGCCTATGAGACCGGTCTCTTGTATGCCAACATCGGAAGCCCTGCTGTGTTCCGTTGCCCCGCCGACCGGACCAACAAGCCTGCGTGGAAAAGTCGGTCTCAGAAGATGTCCAGTTATCTGATGAACGGTGCGGTGTGCGGTTTTGGAGGCATCTCTCCGGGTTCCTACAAGTCTTCGCAGTTCGATCCCAACGCTATCATTCTGTGGCAGGCGCTGGAGACCAATCCTGGTGATTTCAATGATGGATCGAGCAGCGCGGCAGAGGGGATTACCCGCGTTCATTCCATCGGAACTACCGTGGGTGTCGTGGACGGGCACACCGAATACCTGAAGACAAAACTCTTCTACGCTGAGGGGAATCTGGCTGCCAAGAATCGGCTCTGGTGCAATCCGGCCACTCCCAACGGACGCTGAACCTGTTCTCGATTCTTAAGATGACTCTCCGTTGTTCCACCCCGCTCGGACTGGCCCTGCTCGTCCTCGTCGCCACCGCCTGCAAGAAGGAAGATCCCATGGCGGAGTTGGAGAAGTCGGCTGCAGCCATGGACAAGGCTCCTGCGGCTCCGGCCGAAGGGGCGGCAGAGGCCAATCCCGGCCCTGCACCGGCCGAGCAGGTCAAGCTAGCCATCGCAGATTTTAAAGCCGGCAAGATGGAAGACGCTGTGACACGCCTTCAATTGCTGCGTGCTCAGCCAGTCATGTCGCCCGAGCAACGCATGGCCCTTCAGGACAATATCGCGTCGGTGATGCAGGAAGTCTACGCGATGGCCCAGAAGGGCGATGTCCGAGCCAAGGCAGCCGTGGCGCAATACGAGCGGATGCAGACGGCGCGGTAACCCGCAGACGGCGCATCGACCCGGTTCTGCTGAACCGGGTCCCTTCTGCGGCTCGAACTACCGATTGTCTGGCTTGCCGTTGCTCAGGACTCCACGCAATAGACTTCAGGGAGCCTTGATGTCAGCGACGGCGTGAAAACCGACGAAATCGGTGAGTTTGAAAACCGCCGTCTCCAAAAGTTCAACGCCTCATCCATCGGCCCTCTTCGTGTTTGTTGCCCAAGCAGATCCTGATTCGGTCTATAGGGCCTTGAACGCATTCGGGTGCCATTGGAAGAAGTAGGAAACGCGGCCGCTCAATCCGGAAGCCCCCCCTCCAAGAACAGGGCAAAACCGTGGTTTTCAAACCGGCAAATTTCCGTGGGTTCCAGAACGTCGCTGACACCTTGAGCAGGGGGCGGTCGCGAGGGCAAGTTTGAGCACCCCTGAGCACCGCTGAGAGGGCACTGACAGGCCGAAGATCAATCTTCGAAGCGTTCTTCGGGTGGGTCCTGTGGCCGCGTAGGCTGGGCCGGCAATGTTCCCAGGCTCTCAGACTCCTCCAGCACCGGTTCTTCGGGCGCTTCGACCACCGGGGCCTCTGGAGGCGCCAGCTCCACCTCGATCTCGCCGAAGTCTTCGCTTTGGATGACTTGCAGGTGGCGTAGTCGAGTGAGTTCCAGCATGGCCAAGAAAGTGACCACCACTTCGCCCCGGCTGCGCGCCTCGGCAAAGAGTTCGCTGAACCGAAAACGACCCTTCTCTTGGATTAGGATCCGAAGTGCAGCCATCTTCTCCGAGACAGTGTACGGATCGGCCTGGATCTCTCGGACATCGTCGCGTTCGCCAAAGCGCTTTAGGATGACACTGACGGCCTGAATGAGTTCAAAAATCGAGACAGGCTCCCGCCGCTTGGGCTCGATCTCGGGAAGAATCACCTGTGCCGATCGATGTTCATAAACCTGATCCATCCGGGTTTCTAGCGACTGAAGCTCGCCGGCGGCATCCTTGAACTTCTTGTATTCGACCAGCCGACGAATGAGTTCAAAGCGCGGATCCTCTTCATCCTCTTCACCGATCTGGGCCTCGGGTTTTTGGTCGGCGGGGAGAAGTTCCCGGCTTTTGATGTAGATCAGGGTGGCCGCCATCACCAGGAACTCGCCGGCGATCTCGAGGTCCAGTTCCCGCATCTGGTCGATGTAGGCAACGAACTCCGAGGCGATCCGAGTGAGGTTGACCTGGTAAATGTCGACCTCCTGCTTCTTGACCAAGTGCAGCAACAAATCTAGAGGCCCTTCGAAGACGTCGAATTGGACCCGGTATTCGTTCATCAGCCCGAGCGGTATTTGTTTCCAGCGTGAGAGATCCACGGTGGAACCCGGGGGATCTAGGGGCAGAAAAGGATCCGATTCGGGGACGGGAATGGGGGCAGGAATCAGGTCGGGGTTCATGGCTTGGGTGTCACGGTCTTCAGCGAACCACCAATGACACGTGGCGGTGTCCGGCTTTTTCGCTCATCCAAGCACGCAGCAAGTCCACGATCCAAGCCGACCACTTTCGGCACTCTGGGCACCAGTGTTTGCGTCCGGTGATCATTTTGACGCAGCCGCGCAGACCGGAGAATTCTACGGTCCGAGGGCTGGATTCGAGGGCCGCGGTCAACTGGGAGAGCAAGGCTTTTTGAAAGGCCAATTCGCCCAGTTCGCCTGACTCGACCGCGATGGCCTCCAGATCTCCGCGCCAGATTACTTGAGGCGGAGCCGTCGCACCCTCGGGTTCCGCAACCGGGGGGGCAATGGTCGTTACCTCTGCCGTCATTCCCAGTCCTTGGAAAACCTTGGACAACGCCGTGGTGAATTCGGCCACCGTGACATGGCTCTGTCCGAGTTCGTCCTTGAAATAGTGGAGCACTCCGGCCGCTGCCTGCTTCATCCACTCGGGATCCACCTGATTGGCGGCACTCCCGGCTAGTTCGAAGGTAAGGTGTTCCACGGAGCAGGGGATGTAGTGCCCCCCCTCTTGAGCGACCAAGAGAAAATCATCGCGGAGGGCGATCATGACGGGCGCTTCCCTTTGGCTGCTGCCTCGGCCTCGGCGATCAATTCCAATTGCCGTTTGTCAGCGATTGGCAGGGAGCCCAAGCGCTCGACCTCGCTGACAAAATCGGTGGCCTCCTCGAAGTTTCGGTAGATGCTAGCGAAGCGAACGTAAGCCACCGGGTCGAGATTTCGTAGTTCCCTCATCACCCGCTCGCCGATGGCACGGGAGGTTGTTTCACGATCGAAGCCCTCCACCAAGCCGTCTTGGATGCGTTCGACGGCACCGGCAATGTCGTCTTCAGAGACCGGGCGTTTCTGGCAGGCCCTCTGGAGGCTGGCGGTCAGCTTTTCTTTGGAAAACACCTCACGCCGTCCATCTCGTTTAACGACCATTAAGGGGTCGTGTTCAATTTGTTCGTAGGTGGTGAAACGGTGCTCGCAAGCCAAGCATTCACGCCGACGCCGTATGGTGGCCCCTTCCTTGGAGGATCTGGAGTCGATGACCTTGTCATCCTGACCGCCGCATTTGGGACAGCGCATATTTGGAGGTAACGATCTATCGGCAGTGGCCTAGGACGAGGTAAGCCACTATCGGTAGTGTCGTCAAACCGTTTGCAGGGAAACTTGCTCACAATGGCGATTGGGCCGGGCCGGCGTTTTGCCTCGCGAGTTCAGCGGATTAAACCGGAAGCCTGACAACGGCTGTGGATTGGATAGACTATCCCCATGAGCAAGGCCTTGGTGGAGGTTCGAGGGGTTTCCAAATCGTTCCGGACGGGTGATCACAAGGTCCGGGTCTTGGATGAGGTCCACCTCAGCGTGGCTGCCCAAGAGAGCGTGGCCATTGTCGGTCCCAGTGGATCGGGCAAGAGCACCCTCCTCAATTTGTTGGGAACGTTGGATCAACCGGACCAGGGAACCATCGTCATCGACGGCAAGAACCTGGCCATGATGGCCGGAGATGAACTGGCGAAGTTCCGTAACCTCAACATCGGCTTCGTCTTTCAGTCCCATCACTTGCTCCCGCATTTGACTGTCCTAGAGAATGTGCTGGTTCCGGTGCTGGCCCAGGCGTCCGAGGTGGGTGAGAAGGTGCTGCTCCGGGCCACTCAATTGCTTCAAAGAGTGGGGTTGGCAGACCGCGAAAAACACCTACCGGGCCGTCTTTCCGGCGGGGAGCGGCAGCGGGTGGCGGTGGTGCGAGCGTTGATCAACCAACCTCGCCTAATATTGGCCGACGAGCCCACCGGGGCCCTCGATCGCGTCTCAGCGGCGGAGGTCGGCCGCTTGCTGCTCGAGCTCAATCGCGAGCACGGAATTACCCTCGTTGTGGCCACCCATTCCGAAGAACTTGCGGCGCGAATGGATCGGATAATTTCGATGGAAAACGGTACTCTGGTTTGAGGACGGTGGAGAAATGGGCCCCGCTTCGCTGAGGTCCCCCGCGAGGCAGGAAGGATTGAGGTTTCGCCAAGCACCGGCCGATCCCTCATGGTCACCCCATGATTGAGCGACGGGACTGGAAACCCGAGGAAATCCTCCGACTGACCCTTCGGGTACTCATCGGCTTCGTGCTGTCCGGACTCCTTCAGTCGCTGGTGATGCATCCGAATACTTCGGGTGGAACTCTGATGGCACCGTGGAAGGCCTTGGTTCTCGGTCAGTTGTGTTTCCATGCCATCGTGGTGGCAGCGATGGTGAGTTTCATGAGGAATCAAGGCCGCACCTGGAGCGAAGGCTTTGGATTGCAGGTGGGCGGGAGTGCTCGCGCGGTGGGGATGGGTGTTCTGGCGGGGTTAGCCTTCCTCCCGGCGGCCTACGGACTGCAATGGGCCATCGGTTCCTGGCTTCAGACCATGGGGGTCGAATTGCCTGCGCAGACGGCCATCGGGATTCTCACCGAAGCCGATACCTGGGGGCGTGCGGCGATTTTCCTGACAGCCGCACTGGGTGCTCCCTGGGTCGAAGAGATGCTGTTTCGAGGCGTGGTCTTTCCGTTCCTCCAAGACCTCGGATGGCCTCGTTTGGCTCTGTGGGGCACAGCCCTTGCCTTTGGTTTGATCCACGCCAACCGGAGTGTTCTAGTGCCGCTGACGGTCTTTGGATGCCTCCTGAGCCTGCTGTACCAGCACTCCGGAAATCTCCTGACCCCCATCGCCGCGCATGTGACTTTCAATACCGCGCCCTTTGTCTTGCTGGCGCTGGATATCCGACTAGACCACTAAAATAAGCACCCTGCGCCCGGACCCCTACGCGCAGGGGCCAGTGACCGGGCTGTCGCCGAGTCGGCAGGGCTTCAGGTCGCCGACATTCTGTTCCTGAAGGAGGTCACCGAGGAATTGGACACGGATCTCAAGACAGGATGCCAGACGGCCTGGGTGATGCGCTTGGGCAACAAACCGGACCGACCGGCATCCTGCTATTGGGAGTTTTACGGAGAGTTAGATTAGCTGAGCTTCCAATTTCCGCGCATTGGCTGATCGAGGTAGGCGTTGGCCGCCTTGTCGCCGATGAAGGTCTCCTTCTTGGAGTCATACCGCAGTGGTCGGCCCGTTTGCAGGGCGATCTTGGCGAGGTTCACCAGGGTGCAGGAGCGGTGGCCATTGATCTCGTTGAGGGCGAACTTGGAGCGGGTCTTCACGGCCTGGACGAAGTCAGTGACCATGGGTTCCGGATCCTTCAGTACCTTGAGGGTTTGCTCGAAGTTCGGGATGTCCGTCTTCATGCCTTTGAAGATCTTGCCCTTGGATCCAGCAATAAACGCGGCCTGTTTGTCCTTGTTGTCGCCGTCCAAGATAATCTCGGTGCCGTCTTTGTATTTCATCCGGATGGTCCGGAAGGTGCCTACCGCATCCGTATCTTGCACCGGGGCGTCGGACTCGATTTCCACCGGGCTTTCGTTGTCCTTGCCGAGAATGTACTGCACAGGATCGAGGTAATGCTGGCCCATGTCTCCCAGGCCGCCTCCATCGTAGTCCCAATAACCGCGGAAGGTCCCGTGCACGCGGTGCGCGTGGTAAGGCTTGTACGGGGCAGGCCCGAGCCAGAAGTCGTAATCGAGTTCAGATGGGACGGCTTGGGGTGTCAGGTCGGTGCGGCCGATCCAATAAAACTTCCAATCGAAGCCGGTTGAAGCGTTCAGAGTAACCTTCAGCGGACCGTCGCCCAGCATCCCGTGCATCACCGCTTTGCGGATGTCTTTTACCGGCACGCCCATGCCGTAGAAGCTGTCCTGGAAGCGGAACCAGGTGTTGAGGCGGAAGATGCGCTTGTGCTTCTTGACCGCAGCGACGACCGCTCGGCCCTCGGCGATGGTCCGCGTCATGGGCTTCTCGCACCAAATGTCTTTGCCCGCCTTGGCCGCAGCGATGGAGATGATGGCATGCCAGTGCGGCGGCGTGGGCACATGGACGATGTCGATGTCCTTGCGGGCGAGGACTTCGCGGAAATCCTTGTAACCTTTGCAATCGGGGCCGCCGGCCTTCACCGCCTGGGCCAGATGGTTGGAGTCTACGTCGCAGACGGCCAGCACTTTGCAGGTGGTGTTGATGGAGTTGACATGTCCCATGCCCATGCCGCCGGTGCCGATGACGGCGCGGGTCAGAATTTCGCTCGGAGGCGTGTGGCCAGCGCCGCCGAGAATATGTCTCGGGACAATGGCTACGGTGGCCATCGCGGCGATGGAGTTGCGGAGGAAGCTCCGGCGTGTCAGCGGGTTGTGGGTGTTCATGATCGGGTGTGCGATGCGGGATGTGGCTTAAATGTATTAAAAACGAAATCGGGCGATTGGGTCACGCGAGGATTTCCCGGATCACTTCGCCTTTGACGTCGGTGAGTCGGATGTCGCGTCCGCCGAAGCGATAGGTCAGCCGTTCGTGATGGATTCCCAATTGGTGTAGAATGGTGGCGTGCAGGTCATGCATCTCCAGGCGGTTTACCACCGACTTGTAACCCCAATCGTCGGTCTGTCCGTAGGTCATGCCCCCACGCACGCCGCCACCGGCTAGCCATACCGAGAAGCCGTGTTCATTGTGGTCGCGGCCATCGTTGCCTTGGGCAAAGGGCGTACGGCCGAATTCACCGGCCCAGACGACGAGCGTTTCGTCGAGCAATCCGCGCTGTTTCAAGTCCATGAGCAATCCGGCAATGGGTTGGTCCACGGCGCGCGCGTTGTCGCCGTGGTTTTTCACGAGACCACCATGGGCATCCCAGCGGCTGTAGCCATCGACCATCGGGATGGTGAGTTCGACGAAGCGCACGCCTCGCTCAACCATGCGCCGCGCCAAGATGCATTCCCGCGCATAGGTGCGGGTGTGTTCGTAGGGAGCATCGAGGCCGTACAGCGCCCGGGTTGCCGCCGTCTCGTTGGAGATGTCCATCAACTCAGGGATGGTCACCTGCATGCGGGCCGCCAATTCATAATTGTGGATCGCCGATTCCAGCGCATCGACTCCTCCGGATTGTTCGAGTGCGTGCTCATTGAGCCGACGAACGAGGCGCTGTTTGGTTTGTTGCAATTGAGCCTGCTTTTCAGACGGCACCACGTTGGCCAATGGAGTCCCTTGAGCATGAATTAGGGAACCCTGATGGGTGGCCGGCAGGAAGCCGCTGCCGAAATTGTCGAGCCCTCCGGATGGAATCTGACCGCCGTTGAGCACCACATAGCCCGGCAGGTTGTCATTGAGCGAGCCTAACCCGTAGTTCACCCAGGCTCCCATGCTCGGGCGGCCCTGAAGCCCGATCCCGCTATGGAGGAAGTAGTTGGCGCTGGTGTGTTCCGGGAAGTTGGAGGTCATCGATCGCAGTACGCACAGGTCGTCGGCCTGGCGGGCGATGTGCGGGAAGAGGTCACTAATCCAGAGGCCGCTTTGGCCGTGCTGGCGGAACTGCCAGGGCGATTTGAGGATGGTTCCGATGCTGTCGAACTGAGTCTTCTCAATCCGTCCCATGGCCTTGTGGGCGTCTTGGCCATGGTACTTCGCCAGCAACGGTTTGTGATCGAAGCTGTCCACCTGAGACACGGCCCCTTCCATGAATAAGAAAAGAACACTGCGGGCCTTGGCTGGAAAATGGGGAGTGGCAAGCGGGCCCGATTGAGTGCCTCGGACTGCGGCGGCTAGCTGGGAGTGGCTGGACTTGGAAAGCAGGGACCCCAAGGCCAGGGTCCCGAATCCGTTGGATGCGCGACGCAAGAGTTCTCGACGGGTCATTCGCAGCCCGGGAGTTCCTGAGGAGGAATGGGGAGGCATCATGTTCAAGGCAGGTAAATGAACTCGTTGGCGTTGAGCAGGGCGTGGCAGAGGTCGGTCCAGATGTCCGCCCCCGATGGGTTCGACGCGTGGAGTGCCTTCAATTCAACGAGCGTAGTTTGACAGGACTCCAGTTCGGTCGGTGTCGGAAGGCGATTGTAGGCGCGGGTGAACAACGCTCGGATTCGCGTGGGCGCGTCGGCCTGTGGGTACTCTTCGAGGAGCCGACGGGCCCAGGCTTCCGCTTGTTGGTGGAAGAACGGATCATTCATCACTGCCAAGGATTGTGCCGGTACATTGGTGATGTTGCGTCGGCCCACAGTGCTAAATGGAGTGGGGAAGTCGAAGGCCTGCAGGGTGGTCGGCAAGAAGTTGCGTCGGAGCGCCGTGTACACGCTTCGACGTCCGTTGCCATCGAGCGGACCGCTTTGATCGGGACGGCCGCGTCCGATCACGAACTCAGTCAGGTGGACCGGCACGGGTGGGCCCCCCAGAGTCGGATTGAATCGGCCCGAGACCACCAGGAGCGCATCGTGGATCGCTTCGGCCTCCAGGCGCCGCACCGGCATTCGATGCCACCACTGGTTGGCTGGATCGAGTTCAGGCGCTCGAGTGTCGGCGGTTTGACTGGCCATGCCATAGGTCTGGGTGAGGAGCAGTCGGCGGATGAGTTGCTTGGTGGACCAACGATCGACATGGACGAATTGCCAAGCCAGATGGTCGAGCAATTCGGGGTGGGTGGGTCGTTCTCCTAGAGCACCGAAGTTGTCTACGGTGGGCACGAGTCCTCGCCCGAAGAGGTGATACCAGACCCGGTTGACCCAGACGCGGGCCACCAACGGGTTGGAAGGGTTGGCCAACTGACGAGCCAACTCTAGGCGACCGCTGGAATCGGTGGGCTGGATGGGTTTGGCTCCCTGGAAGACGGCTGGGAGGCTGCGAGGGGCCAAGATGCCTGGCTTGAGTGGCTTTCCGCGGACGAGGACATGTTCATCAACCCCGGTGCCGTCCATCCAGGCCACGGCGGTCCGTGATTGCCAGGTGACTTGGCGCACCAGTTCGTCCTGCCCCTGCATCAGTTGCCGAGCGAGTTTTCGATACTCGAGGTCGGTCGACAGGTCCGAAAGCTCCGGGTGCTGAATCCACCATTCCGCCCATCGGAGGGTAGCGGGTGCTGGGGTGTTCGTGCTCCGGCCTTCGAGCCAGTCACAGGCTTCTATTCCACGCTTCTGCAATGATTCAACCAGGGCTTGGGTCGAGGTCTCCCGATGGGTTCCCGGAAACAGAAGGGTGGGTTTCCAGGTTGGGACAAAATCGGACTCCACAACCTGAAGGATTTCGAGATCTCGCGATCCATCGGGCCCGAATTCAATGTGGGCTCGGTGGCCGGAGTAAGCGCCGAGTGCGTGGGTCACCCATCGGGGCTCCAGGGAATCTCCCGTGTCGAAGGTCTGATTCAGCGCCCCGTGGAGGGGACCCTCGACCATCAGGTGCGAATCGACGGAAGCAAAGACCCGCACTTTGCCGCGGATCAGGTAGTGCAGTCGGCCGGATTTTAGGGTGACGGTGGGGGTCCGCAGCATTTGACCGGCCCGGGCCGTGGATCCGATGCGACCGGAGTCGTTCTCGTTGCCCGGGGCGTTGGAGAGTCTATTCCAGAAGGCGTCTCGGCGGGCCGCGCCAAAGTTTAGGATTCGAGCGATGGGCTGCGATTCACTGGATCCGGGCACCAGAATTCCGAGGGCCAAGGGGCCTGATCCGAAGGCCTCTCCATCGGCTTTCCAAGGTTGGACGCCGGGCCGCGTGAAATCGGCGATGACCCTCATCCCCAGGGGTTCAGTCAGCTCGGTCTCGGTCCCGTTACCGCGGGCCTCGGGTTGGACCAGCGGGTGCAGCAGGTGCTGCTGGTTGGTGGTGGCCGACTGCAGTTCGGTGATCCAAGCCCGTGCTGCTGGGAGGAGTGTTTCCTTTTTCTGGAGGGCGGCCATCAGAGTGCGCGTCAGACGCTGGGCTGCGGGTCGCAGCACGACTCCAGCGCGGCGAGCCAAAGGCGGTAGGTGGCGCGTGCGGAGTTCCTGAAGTTGCCGGGCCATCCGCTGATTGTTTTCCATGGCCTCGAAACGCACCTGGCGGTAGTTCGAACCCAAGATAAACCCAGACAGCGCGTAGTAGTCTTGGCTGCGGATGGGGTCGAACTTGTGGTCATGGCAGCGGGCACAGGCCACCGTCAGGCCTAGGAACGATTTGGTGAAGACATCGATCTTGTTGTCGATGCGGTCGCATTCGTCCTGACGAATATCCACAGGCGAATGCACTTCCTCACCCAGGAAGGCCCAGCCGGTGCCCAAGACCGATTCGTTGTGTTCAGTGCCCGGACGCAGTCGGGGCGGGGTGAGCAAATCCCCGGCGAGGTGTTCTTGCAGAAACCGGTCATAGGGCACGTCTTGGTTGAAGGCGCGGACGAGGTAGTCGCGGTACTGCCAAGCGTTGGCGATGCCGTAGTCGGACTCATGGCCGCGGGACTCCGCATAGCGCATCAAGTCCATCCAGTGGCGCGCCCAACGCTCGCCGAAGTGGGGGGAGGCGAGCAGTTGATCGACGGCGTGTTCGCGTTCGGTCGGACCGGCCTGGCTATCTAGGGCATGCTGATCTTCGGGACGGGGCGGGAGTCCGGTCACTGCGAAGCTGGCTCGTCGCAGCCAGACCGCATCGCTGACGGGTTCCGCCGGCCGCAGCCAGCGTTCTTCGAGGGGCTTTAGGATGAAATGATCGACGGGGTCCTTGGCCCACTGGGCTTGGCGAACCACTGGGATATCCTGCCGTTGGGGGGGCTCCCAGAGCCAGGCTTGTGCCTTGCGGCGGGCTTCCAGATCGAAGGGAACTTTCGTCGGAGCGTCCGCCGCCTCGCTGGCGGACCATGGGGCACCGGCCGCCACCCAGCGCTCGAGATCCTGGCGAACCTGCCGGGCGAGTTGAGGGCGTTTGGGGGGCATCGCCGAATCGGCATCGGCATGGTTTACGGCCCGGATGAGGAGACTCGCCTCGGGCTTTCCGGGCACAATGGACGGGCCGGTATCACCCCCCGCGATGAGACCCGCGCGTGAGTCCAGGCGGAGACCGCCCTGAAGTTTCTTAGCCGAGGCGCTGTGGCACTCGTGGCAATGCTCCACCAGCACCGGCCGGATCCGCTGCTCGAAAAATTCAAGACCGACTGAGGGACCGGTCGAAGGGCTTTGGCCCTGGACCACGCTTCCGATGAGGGTCGTGAGGGCAATGAGTGTGAGCAGTTTCATCCGGGAGAATGGTTCTGTAGGTTAGGGATGCAGCGGTGCGGTGGGGAGGTCTTTCTCGGGGCCAAACTGTGTTTGGGTCTTGGTTATTTTTACCTTGGGCCCGGAGGCTGGAGGTTGGAGGGTCTTAGGCACTTCCCATGAATGCCCATCGCTCACTCCATCGCTCCTGCGCCGCCTGGATCCTCGTCCTGGCATCTGTTTCTACCGGACTGGCCGAAGACAAAACGGCCTCATCAATACGACACTCCTACCTCGTGATGGGCGGCAAGACGGCCATCATCGGCGAGGACGGTGCGGCCCGCTGGGAGTACCGAGGGGGGGCTCGTGACGGATTCGTGTTGCCCAATGGAAATGCAGTATTGGCCTGGTCGGATCGGGTGGAAGAGGTGACTCCAGCCAAGCAGGTGGTCTTCTCGTACACCCGCAATCCGGACAATTCCGAGATCGGAACCGTGCAGCGTTTGTACAATGGCAACACTCTGGTCACCGAGCTGGGGAAGCGGCCCCGGTTGCTCGAAGTCGACGGCCACGGGGCGATCGTTCACGAGACGCCGCTCCAGCCCGAGACCGAAAACGCCCACATGCAAACCCGCATGGCCCGACAACTGAAGAACGGTAATTACCTCGTACCCCACCTGCTGGCCTTCGCCATCAAGGAGTACACGCCGGACGGAAAGGTCGTTGCCACGCTGCGGACCGACTTGGCCGAGCTGGGAGGCCGCCCGGCCGAGAACTGGCCGTTCACCGCCATTCGGTTGGACAACGGCAACACGCTTGTGTCGCTCACGCATGGCAACAAGGTGGCCGAATTCACTCCTTCGGGTGCGATCGCTTGGAAGGTCACCAACGACGAGGTTGGCGGTATTTTCAAAGACCCCTGCGGATCCCAGCGCCTGGCCAACGGGAACACCGTGGTCGGCAGTCATGCGGCCAATCAGGGCGTTTCCATGGTGGAGTTGAACCACGACCGCAAAATTGTTTGGACCAGCGATCATCCGATGGCCGCTGG
>SYMJ01000154.1 GCA_005805505.1 Verrucomicrobiales bacterium
CCCAAGCACCTCCGAGGTAAGGCGATTTCTCCGAAAGCGCCACGTCCGCAGACACGGACCGCCGCAGAGATCAGACTGCCGCAGACACGGACCGCTCGGAGATCGGTCCCTACCTAGGAAGTCCTCGGACTACATCCGGGTGGCCGAAAAACCCCACCTCACCCAAGCACCTCCGAGGTAAGGCGATTTCTCCGAAAGCGCCACGTCCGCAGACACGGACCGCCGCAGAGATCAGACTGCCGCAGACACGGACCGCTCGGAGATCGGTCCCTACCTAGGAGGTCCTCGGACTACATCCGGGTGGCAAAAAACCATCAACGCCCCCAACCCCTTGCAGCCTGTCCCCGAAAACCACCCTTGCAGCCTGTCCCCAAATCACCGAGCGCCAACGCAGCAGCGGGACCGTGCCGGAGCGAGCATTGAAGGCGATCAAACCCACCCCCTCGCGCACAGCGCGAAAGCAATTCCTTCCCTAAGTCTTCCTGCGAGCGCAGGCACGGTCCCGCGGCCGCCCCACATCGCTCACCGATCCGACGGACTCACCTTGGCCTGAACACCCCCAACCAGCCGCTCCAAACGCCGGCCATACTCCACAAAATTGGCCTTCAACGCCGCATCGGACGGAGGCACCGCCACGCCACTGGTATCATGGAACACCGCGACCATGTGAGGCTCGATGCTCAAGGCCCCGGAATAACCGCGCCGACAGGCATCCTCCAAAATTCGCACCACCGCACCATCCCCCTCTCCGGGCCAATGATAGTCAGCGTCATTCTTAGCATCGCACCAACGGGCATCCTTGATGTGGATGTGTTCCGAGACATCGCGAACCTGGGTCCAGAACTCCCACGGATCCTGCCGAGGATAAGGTGCTACCCCTGTTCGGTCGGCATTGAAGACCGGATTGGCCGTATCAAAAACCCACTTCAATCCAGGCACCGCTTCCAACAACCGCAGCGCATGCCGCCAACTCATCCCCCCATAGTTCATGCAGTTTTCATGCAGCGGCTGAATACCCGCATCGAGAAAACGCTGAGTCACCTCCCGCATCCGACGAAAACGCTCCTCCTCCATCAGGTCGGCCCCATCCCGCACCTTGTAGCTCATCACGCGCACGTATCGGGAACCCAACCGCTGCATGCGAGGAATAGCGCGCTCCACCTCCGCCAGAGTGATCTCAAAGGGGTCTTCGACACTCTTGGCCCAGTTCCCGATCGTGGAAGCGAAGCAATAAATCGACAACCCAGACGCGCTCAGAGCCTGCTCCACCCGATCGAAAGCCGCGTCCGGGAGATCGTGGAGATTGGATTTAGGAAAGCCCGGCACCGTGATGTTGCGGGCCTCAATGTGCTTCCAACCCAACTCGTGGGCCGCCGCCATCTGAGACTCCAGTAAATTTCCGGCTTCGTCGCCAATGCCGCAATACAGGGAGGGAAAACTCATTTCCCGACACCTTACAACCAACACCGCCCCAAGGCCACCCTCTCGGATGAGACCCTTAAAAACGACAAAGGCCACCCTCGCGGATGGCCTGTGGGTTACGCCCAGAGGGCGAAACTCGCGGTTACTTTTTTTTCTTCGGAGCGCTCGCTGCCAACTTGGCGGCATCTTTCCGTCGGATCATGTAGGCATTGCGGCGGGCGCGCTTCTGAATTTTGTTGGATTGTTGTCCCATGGCTCGGATTTACTTTCGCAGATGTTTCTACTCTTGGGCGGGAAGATGAAAGAGCGGCGCAGCAGCTTCAACCTCTTTCTCAGTCTGGCTGCCTTGATCCTGTGCTGGGGAGTTCATGGCGCCACCCCAGAAGAAAAGAAGCTGGAGAAGGATTTGGAACAGAAAAAGAAAATTGAAGCCAAGCAGATGGCGCAGATCCGCGTCTACCGCGAGGTCATCGAATTCTCCGGCCGAGCCAGCGAACTAGGAACCCTCGGGGTCAACAAAGCCACCGTGGGTCGCAGCGATCCCGTAGAGATGACCGTCCAGCGCGAAGCTGTGCTGGATGAACGGGACGTAAAACGGGCCACCCTCGTCGAGCAGCGAGATCAGTCCTTTTCGATCGCCGTCGAATTCGTCCAACGCGGATCCATGGTGCTGCACATGAACTCCGTGGCCGCCAAGGGACAGCGACTCGTCATCGCCGCACGGTGGTCGAACGGCACCAATGTCTTCAACCGCTGGATCGCCGCCCCGCTGATGCGCAGAGCTCTTGATCAAGGAGTCATTGTCTTCACACCGGACATGAGCCGAGAAGAATCGGTCCTCTTCGTCCGCGGACTCAACAACGTGGCCGTGAAGCTAAAAAACCAAACCAAGCCACCGAAAGAAAAGAAGACCAAGCCCGCGGACTCGAACTCGACCAATGCCGCACCCGGTTCCAAAACCGCCAAACCCAAAGCATCCAAGGCGGACACCAAACTGAAGAACGAATTCGACCCCTTCCAAGGCCAGTGATCCAAACCCTTCTTTATCTCGCGGGCCTGTGCATGACCCTGGGGCTGGTAGCTCAGCCCTTTCAATTACCCACGGCCAACCGCGCGATTCTAGAACCGGACGGTGGAGCCGAGCGGTATTTCGTGGGCACCGCCGGCAAACCCTGGACCAGCGGTCAGTTCGGCTGCGTCCGGTCCGGCGGGGCTCAATTGCATGAGGGTCTCGACATCCGCCCCATGCAGCGGGACCGGCGCAACGAACCCACCGACGACGCCCTGTGCGCGGCGCCGGGAACGGTGGCTTACGTCAACACGCATTCCGGACTCTCCAACTACGGCAATTACGTGGTGGTGCGCCATGAGATCAATGGACTCGAAGTCTTCACGCTTTACGCCCATCTCGCCTCCGTAGGATCAGGGATCCGGGTGGGCACCCCTGTCCAGACAGGCAAACCCTTGGGCCGCATGGGTCGCACTTCGAACACCCGCCAGCGAATCACTCCCGACCGGGCACATCTACACTTTGAGATCACCTTCATGGCGGCCGCGCGCTATTCAGCGTGGCACAAGGCGAACATGGGCGGCACCCGCAACGATCACGGCAACTTTAACGGACGCAATTTGGTCGGACTGGATCCCGCGGCCGTCTTCCGCTCCCAAGCCCGCCCCGGCGCTCCCTTCAACCTCGCCCGCCATCTGCGGGAAAGCCCCGAACTCGCACGAGTTCTCATCCGACGACCGGCCCTCGACTGGGTGCGGCGCAACCCCGGTGCCGTCGAAGCCAATCCAGTAGCTCAGCGCCAGGGCATCGCCGCCTGGGAACTCTCGCTCGGATTCAATGGCATCCCGCTGCGCGCCATTCCGAGGGCGGCCTCCGAACTGCCATCTAACATGGGCCCCTACCGCCTGCTCGGGGTCAACCCAAAGACGCTCGAGCAATTCCCCTGCGGAAAGTTGGTCTTCAAGCGCGGCCAACTCTGGACCCTCACCGCCAAAGGACAGCAGTCCCTCGAATTGCTCGCCTACTGATCCAAATCACCCACCCGGGCATTGTGAGCCGGCAAGGGAGGCGGTTGCAGGGACATGATGCGGTCATGTTCCAAGAACTCCCGACAGCAGTCAAAAAACTCCTCCCGGGTGGTGGATCTCCGAATGCGATGCAAGAATTCTGGAGCCACGCCTTCACCGATGAAGTTCATATATTTCTTCATCTTCTCGACCTGAAGTCGCTCCCGGAACCCGGCCGTGGGTCGCGTGACTTCATAAAGGTGCCTCACGTAGGCCAAGACATCGCGGCCCGTGGGTTGCCTCCAACTCCCAGTGCGTTGGTGTTCTCGGATTTGTTCAAAGATCCACGGGTTGCGTATGCACCCGCGACCGATCATTAACCCTCGCGCCCCCGTGTCGCGCAGCACCTGTTCGGCCCGCTCCGGGGAATGCACATTGCCGTTGGCCAGCACCGGGCACGGCATGGCTTGAACGGCGCGCGCGATCCAGTCGCTGCGAACCTCCGTCCGATACATTCCGGTGACGGTCCGGCCATGCACGGTCAGAAGATCAATCTGATGCCGGGCGAAGATCGCCAGGAGTGCGTCCCAGTCGGCATCGTCACTGAATCCTACCCGGGTCTTGACCGTGAAGGGCACTCGAGTCACGACCTGGCGGAGGGCTCCCAAGATGGCATCAATTCGATGCGGTTCGCGCAACAATCCCCCGCCGGCACACTTGCGGTACACGACGGGCGCGGGACACCCCAAATTGAGATCCACGGCAGCCACCGGATACTCCTGCAACTCCCGCGCGGCCTTGGCTAGCGCCACCGGGTCGTTGCCAATGAGTTGAGCGATGGCCGGGCGACCGGTTGGGTTCTCGACGATGGATCGCAAGATAGGAGCGTCGAGCGTGCTGGTACTGTGCACCCGGAAATACTCGGTCCAGTAAACATCCGGACCTCCATAGTGGGCCATCACACCCCAGAACGGCAAATCCGTGACATCTTGCATCGGAGCCAGGGCCAGCATTGGCTCCGGCCGGGAAAGCAGCGTCCGAAGGGCGAGTGCTCCCTCCAACTGGGGACAGGCGGAAGGCTCGTCAGCACGCGGCGGTTCCATGCGAGTCAATCCTCGGCCTTAGAGTCGCGGCTCAGGAGATCGTGAACAGCCTGCCGCACATCCTTGCCCTCGTAGAGCATGGCGTGCACCTCGGAGGTAATAGGAGCATCCACCTGAAGTCGCTGTGCCAGTGCCCACGCGGACTTGGCAGTGGGATACCCTTCGACCGCCGAGGCCGAACTGGCCAACACCTCTGCCACGGGGCTACCGAGACCCAGACTTTCACCAAAACCCCGATTGCGGCTCAACCGCGAGAAACACGTCAGCACCAGATCCCCGAGCCCGCTTAACCCTGCGAAGGTCTCTGCCTGCGCTCCACAGGCCACACCCAACCGCGTCATCTCGGTCTTGCCCCGAGTCACTAACGCCGCCTTGGCGTTGTCGCCATAGCCCAGGCCATCACAAACCCCTGCAGCGATAGCGATGACATTCTTTAAAGCCCCACCCAACTCCACGCCGATGAGGTCTGAACTGCGATAGACGCGGAACGCCGGTCGGTGAAAAAGATCCTGGACCCTTCGCGATACCGCCTCGTCGCGACTAGCCACCACCACGGCCGCGGGCACGCCACGGGCAACTTCTAAGGCTAGGGAGGGCCCGGACAGCGCAGCAGTCTTAAGACCGGGAGCCACCGAATCCAAGATTCCGGTCATGGTCAGACCCGAGGTGAATTCGATCCCCTTGGTCACACTAACCACCGGACCTCGGAAACCCGCCAACCGAGCCGCGACCTCGCGGAACGCCTTGGAAGGAACCGCCACAATCACCACCTCAGAACCGGCCAGAGCCGCTTCGAACTCCGTCTCGAAAACCCAGTCTCCCACCAGGGGAATCCCGGGCAGGAACCGTGCATTGACATGGGCGCGAGCGAGTTCAGACACATGCTCCGGTCGATGCCCCCAGAGACGCACCGAATGCCCACCCTGAGACAAAACCACTCCCAACGCCGTCCCCCAAGCGCCCGCCCCCAAAATAGCCACCTTCATGATGCGGAGAGCTTGGATTTGTTAATGCGGTGTTCGGTCCCCGCCTTCAATCGCTCGATATTGGCCCGATGACGCCCCACCGCCAGGGCGGCCAGCGCCGAGGTGAAAGCCACTAGAGGCCACCGAGTCGGACCCGACACCGTGAAGATCGTCGCAACGGGCAAGATGAGCGCCGCAGCGATCGAAGCCATCGACACATACCGACTTAGAAAAAACACCAGCAACCAGGTGATCACGGTCACACCAAAGGCCGGAGGGATGAGTGCCGCCATAGCACCGGCGGAAGTGGCTACTCCCTTGCCTCCCTTGAATCCTAGCCAGCAGGTGTAGTTGTGCCCCAACACGGCTCCCAAGGCAGCCAGTGCCGGCAACGCCAACGAATCAGTAGGAGTCATGGCCGCCGCCAGCATCGGCGCAACGAGGACAGCCAGCGCCCCCTTCAGCAAATCAACGATCAACACCAAGGCTCCGGGGCCCTTACCCAATACGCGAAAGACATTCGTCGCCCCGATGTTCCCGCTGCCAACTTGAGTGATGTCGACCCTCATCGCGCGGGCAACCAGAAAGCCCGTCGGCAGCGAACCGGCAAGGTAGGCAAAAATCAGAGTGATGAGCAGTGCAGCAACCATTACGGCCGAGGTTGTACGGGGCAACTGCCTGCCGCGCCAAGCGGCGAGTGCCTCAGAATTGGGAACATCGAATTGAAGTGACCCAGATTTGTCGGCAACCCCGATGCCGCTAGGGTAAATTAGTTTCAGGAAGACGCAAAAACTCCTTGAGCCAGAGGAAGCAGTTTGCGTTCATTCGCGTCCGCGCTTTCGGTTCGCCAAAGCGTAGACAGTGGTAGGATGCCGGAGCGGTCAATCGGAACAGACTGTAAATCTGTCAGGCTAACGCCTTACGAAGGTTCGAATCCTTCTCCTACCACCATCTTCTGATTTCTTTCCCAAGCCTGTTTCTCCCTCAAAGCCTTGGCTTTTCAAAGCCTGAGCCTTTCAAATCTTGATCTTGAACTGAGGAGCGGCCTTCTCTTGGCCATGTCTCAAGCACGCTGACCGTTCTCTGGCGGACCGCCCCAGAGAAAAACCCACCACGGTCGCTCGCCCCGTTCACACCCATTGGCCTGAGCATTTCAAGCGCCTCAGCGACCCCTCTGTTTGCTCCAAGTTGCTCGGGCGGCACTGGAGCTCACTCCACTGGGTAGTGGAGCATCAACGCCACCAAGGCCTCCACGTTCGGGCTCTCAGCGGTGCGGACGTAGTGTCCGCTGGTGCAAACACCGCACAGGACGCTGGCTGCATTATCCAGGCCCAGCAACTTGCCGAGGCAGAAGCCGCTGTTGAAGTGGTCGCCCGCGCCCGTGGTGATCTTGGGCTTCTTGCAAACCGGTCCCTCGACCACCGAGGCGACGCCTCCCGACACCGCCAGCGCGTAGGCCACGGGATGCACCACGAGGGTATCCACCGGAATGCGCTGCTGAATGGCCACACTCAGTTCGGCCAACCCCTTCCAATCCCGTGGCGAGGCATCCACGCCCAAGACTCCAGCGATTTCATAAGCTTCCTTTTCGTTGAGCCCAAGGATCACGTCGAAGCGACTCTGGAACTTCAGGATCAAGTCCAGTGCGTGACGGATGTCTTCGGCGGTGCGCTTCTCTGGGTCGGCCAGGTCGAAGAACATCTTTCGGCGCGGGCCTTGCAACGTGGGCATGAGTTCAGCCTGGAGGCTTTCCCAAATGGCCGACATGTGCGGGAGCATCGTCCAGTTGACGAAGGCCACGAGGCTGGAGGATTCAAACTTGGCAGCAAACTTCTCCTTGCCGTAGCGCTGACACAAGTTGTCCCAGTGGATTTGCTTGAGGGTGTAGTGCTTGCCCACCATCAGCTTGCCATCCTCGAACTCGAGGGCGTCGGTGAAGCCGGGCTCACTAATCGTGTGCACTTCAGCGCGGGCGGCGAAAGACTCGAACACAGGGTGCAAGGCCGGCCATCCCAAGGAACCCACGTAGGTCACACCGATCCCGAGGCTGGCCAGCGCATTGGCCATGATCGGACCGTTGCCACCCAGCTTGGTCAGCACATTCACTAATTCGACATTGGTGCTGCGACCGGCCGCTGCAGCCAATCGCTGGGCGTATGCGGCGATGGTCGGAATGCGGTCGAAGCGGACGGCGTCGTAGCGCTTGTCCACCACATGGAGAATTTCGTCCACAAAGCCATCCAAGCCGACAAAGGCGGTCAGGGACGGAACTTGGGCCGCGGCAGCGGCCAGGCGGGAAGCGACGGAGGCGCGAAATTCAGGCGTGTTCTGCATGGTCAGTGAATCCGGAGCAAACCGGAAGCACGACGAATATGGCCATTGCACGCTCGGGGTGAAGCCGGAAAGCGCACCCGACCCAAACAGGCCGACCCCTCAATCCACCGAGACGCCCAGGACATCCAAGATCCGGTCCAGTTCGTCATCGCTGTGGAATTGGATCTCCAAACGCCCCTTGCCCGCCTTGTAGTGCAGGCCGATGCGAAGACCTACCCGTTCGCGGATGCGGTTCTCCAAATCGGTGACATGGGGATCGGCCGGTACCGGCACCGAAGCCGCACGCGGATCCACCGCCATCGAGGGCGCAGATGAATCCTTCTTGGCGATCGCGGCCTCGAGTTGGCGTACGGTCCAGCCTCCGCGCAGCGTCAAGCGAGCCAGAGTCTCCTGCTGCTGAGGATCCTCCACGCTGAGAATAACCTTCGCATGTCCCACCGACAGCGATCCTTCCCTCACGACCGCAAGCACCGCCGCCGGCAGCTTCAGGAGGCGTGTGGCGTTGGCCACCACCACACGACCGCGACCCACCTTCTTGCCGACTTGCTCCTGGGTCAGGGAGAACTGGGTCATCAACTGCTGATAACCCAAAGCCTCGTCGATAGGATTGAGGTTCTCACGCTGGAGATTCTCGATGAGCGCGAGCTCGAGCACCTCCAGATCGGTGGCGACCCGCTCAATCACCGGCACTTCGGTCAGGCCCGCCAATCCGGCAGCCCGCCATCGGCGTTCACCGGCGATCAACTCGAAAAAGTCGCCCACCACCCGCACCACCAAGGGCTGGATAATACCCTGCTCGCGAATCGAATCGGCCAACTCAGCGAGAGATTCTTGCGGAAATTCTTTGCG
The DNA here is from genome assembly GCA_005805505.1 of Verrucomicrobiales bacterium. Lineage (GTDB taxonomy): Bacteria > Verrucomicrobiota > Verrucomicrobiia > Limisphaerales > UBA9464 > SXXZ01. The sequence goes on from SYMJ01000154.1 coordinate 8,690, forward strand.
AGGCTGCAGTGCTGAAGGACGAATCCGGTCGCGGGAAATTTTGCGAACGAGCGAACCCGGTGGCGGTGGCACCGGAGCCAGAACTGGGCTTGGAGCCTGTGCAGCGCCCACAGCCGGGACGCCCGTCGCTGACGGCGCGGCGAAGGGAGATTTGATCCCTCCACCCATCAGCGCTCCCAATCCGCGTCCCAAGGCCGGTTTCGACATGACCTACACTCTAGGGACCGACCGATCCGAGTGGCAAAAAGGATTTCGACCCACTCCGTTTAAATCCCGCCCCCGTCCGAGCCACTTTCAGGGACGAATGGCCTGGAAGATCGTCCGAGCCATCAAGGTCGCCCCGGCGGCGTTGGGATGGATCTTATCGGGGAACATCTCAGGGTAGCCGGTCAGGGCGTCGTTGAGATCGATGACGGGCACCTTCTTGTCGGTGGTCACTTCCATGAGAGCCGGAATCACCCCGTCGTCGAGGATATGGCCAGTGATGCCCCAGGTATCGGAATACACGGGGACCGGCAGGCACGCCCAAACCTGAGGCTTGGACTTGAGGCTGCGGAATTGATCGATCAACCAGCGGGTTTCTTGCTCAAAAAAGGGCTGATTCTTCCAGTTCTGCGGCTTCGTGTCGTTGGTTCCCAGTTTGACGATGACCATGTCCGGCTGCCAAACAAGGGCCGCCTTGAACTCGTCGGTGTTCGCGTACGGGAGGTCTCCAACCCGGCTCAAGGTGGCGCCGCTGCGCCCAAAGTTGCGCACCTCAAACCGGTTGCCCAAGAGATCGCCCAATTGCTTGGGATAGTTGTTCTTCTCGCGGTCTTCGACGCCCGCGCCGTAAGTAATGCTATCGCCCACACAGGCCACCTTGATGACGCGCCAACCACCTTTCCGGTCTTCGAAATCATCGATCTTGATGAGTTTTGGCTGGAGCTTGCGGCGACAGCCCCAAGAAATCGCACCGGCGGCCAGCGGCAATAAGGTCAGGAAATCGCGACGTTTCATCCGGACCGATGAAAGCGGGGACTAACCCCATGCGGCAAGCGGGCTGTTGGAACTTTTGTTCAAAAGTTCATCCACTTCGGGTTGCGGCCATCCCGTGACGGCCGAGACTCACCGCACCCCGGGCGCACAAACACCTCCCCAAAACTCAATGCGTCGGAGTGTTGCCGGGCACCCGATTCTTGAGCACTGCCTGGGTTTGTTCGGTGCGGAACTGCTCATAGGCGCTCCGAAACTGCGGGTACTTGTTCCCCAGTATGGCCGTTGCCAACAGGGCCGCATTGATGGCACCCGCCTTGCCAATGGCCATGGTACCGACCGGCACGCCCCCGGGCATCTGAACGATGCTCAGAAGCGAGTCCATGCCGTTGAGCGCCGTGGACTGCACCGGCACGCCCAGAACCGGCAGCGCCGTCTTGCTTGCGCACATGCCCGGCAAGTGGGCCGCGCCCCCAGCTCCAGCGATAATCACCTCAAGGCCCCGGCCCGCGGCCGACGACGCATATTCAAAGAGGAGGTCCGGAGTCCGATGAGCGCTGACCACCGAGGTCTCAAATGGCACACCCAGGGCCGCCAGCTGGCGAGCCGCAGACTCCATCGTCTCCCAATCAGACTGGGAACCCATGATGATGCCGACCAGCGGAGAACTCATAAAGACCGAGAGTGACCTCCCCGCAGAGAGATGTTCAAGCCTCGGGGCGGATCTCAAAGACAGAGATTTGAGCGGTCTGTCTTGAGAAGACCGTCCCGAGTTCCAGGAGCCGTTTCTGAAAGACGCCGCTCCTGGTTACCATTTGCTCCGGTCCGTCGAGAACCGGAAGCGGGTCTGGGACTGGAACCCCTTCCCCGGGCGAACCACGGTCGAAGGGAAATTCGGATGGTTCGGTGAGTCCGGGTAATGCTGGGTCTCGAAGCAAAAGGCCCCGTACCGCGGTTGGTGTACGCCGTCGAAATGATTGGCCGTGTACAGTTGGATCCCGGGCTCCGTGGTATGGCAGGTCATCCTGCGGCCAGAATTTGGCTCGAGGATTTGCGCCGCCAACTGCAACCCGCCACCCCGTCGGTCGACGATGAAGTTGTGGTCGTAGCCCTTGGGGCCCCGGACGTCGCGAATCCGCTCGCCAATGCGGTGGAAACCGCGGAAGTCGAGGGGCGTGCCTGCCACGGAAGCAATTTCGCCCGTGGGAATGAGCGCGGCATCCGACGGGGTGTAGTGTTGGGCGTGGATTTGAAGTTCGTGTCCCAAGACATCCCCATTGCCCGCGCCGGCGAGGTTGAAATAGGCATGGTTCGTCAGGTTCACCACGGTGGCCCGGTCTGTCTTCGCCCGGTAGGTGATGAGCAACTCATTCTGATCGTTCCAGGCGTACGTCACGGTCACGTCCAAATTACCGGGATAGCCTTCCTCTCCATCCACGCTCCGGTAGCGGAACTCCGCGATGGCGGTCGATCCTTCTACCGTGGTGTGGGACTGCCAGAGCTTCGAGGCGAACCCTTCCCGGCCGCCGTGGATATGATTACCCCCCTCGTTGGCAGTGATGCGCACCTCCTGGCCCTCCAGCGTGAACCGCGCACCGTGGATCCGATTGGCGTAGCGGCCGATGACCGACGCGGCGGGCAGCCCCCGCTGGTAGGCGTCCATCGAGTCGCCACCGAAGACGACGCTGGCCGGCTGGCCGGTCCGATCCGGCACCCGAATAGACGTGATTGTGGCCCCGTACTCCGAGACACCCACCGTGGCACCCGAAGCGTTTTTCAGGGTGTGCAGGCGGACAGGACGACCATCCGGCATCCGGCCGAAGTCGGTGCCGACCACTGAGGCCGTCGTCGGTTGGCCCGAAGTAGCACAGCCAGCCAGCCAGCCACCTGCGACTGGAAGGACGGCGGCGGCAGCGAGATGTCGGAGAGCTTCGCGACGCGACAGAGAAGGAGCATTCATGGGAATCGGTGGCCGTGACTACAGCCACCGATCGGGCCAGAGATCAAGCCTGCGGGAGTTGGGCGAGGTTGAGCGAGGGCAACGGCGAAGCGGCGTTGGACACGGTCCCTGCGTCGCCCAGGCCTCCGGAGGTCTGGGTCATCCGCGTTGGATCCGCTCTTTAGCGCTCTTTCGACGGCGCCCTTCCCAGAGCTCTGAACAGCACCACCTGCCCGCCGAGCAAACCCCGGAGCATCGCAGGATCGCAAAGCGACCGCGACAGACGCTGGCAAGCAGGCTGCTGGCAAGCACTCAGGGAGAAGTCGCCCGTGCCCAGCGCTTGAAGGCAACCGTTAACCGGTTCTTGAGCGGGTCGGAAGGATCATCCACAGACCGTTGCCACCTCCTGTCCGTCAGTTGCAAGGCACTCTAAGTTCCAGAAAGTTAACGTTGTTGAGTTTCAGTTGACCCAACGCCTCCATGATGCCGTCGCCTGCTGCCCCCAAGTGCCTCGTCAGTCGTCGTTGGAAAATGGATTGGTAGGCGTCAAGGACATGGGTCGACTCCGAGACGGATTCTTCTGCAACCTTCGCCCACTCTTCCCCTGTTTTCTGATCCACAAATTCAGCATCCAGCCGTTTCCGAATGCCTGCGTCGTGCCGGATATCCTCTTCAAGAACTTGTTCGAGGTCGGTTTTAGCCGCCACATAAATCACTGCATCCAAGAGGAGCTGATTTTGACTCGCGCCCTCAATGCCGCGGGACACAAAAACACCCGCAATATTTGAGTACCCTGGGTTTCCAGACTCCTCAATCATCCGCTTGCAATGGTCAGCGAGGGCGTTGCTTTGCACGTTTCCCATGGCCGACACTACGTCAGGGATTGGGCGTTCAGCGCGAACCTCGATCGCACCGTTTACCTGATCAAACGCCGCCTTAGCCCCCGCACAATCCACCCCTAAACTTGTAGCGATGAAACGATAGTCATCTATGAACAATTTCTCTTTTAAACCGTTGAGGTATTTTCTTGCGTTACCGTACTTTGACGGAAGCTTGTCCATCGTCAGTTGAATGTGATCGAACGTATCAATAGCCCCGGAAAAACGAGAATCGCTTCTCACATCGCTGGGGGGTGGCAATGGTTTTGAGTTAGCGCGACCTTGTTTCAAACCCGGAAACCACCGTGAACCATCCCGCATCGGATTAACGGGGACTCTTGGAGTCACACTCTCCTCGGACTTCAAAGTTTTGTCCCGATTGCCCGGCGCCTCCGGGAACAGCCCCCTGTTCACTAACAACAAGCAGGCAATAAACGATAAGAGCGCGATCATCCAACCTCGCAAACTCATCTTTGATATCCAATTTTTCACTTGTTACAATTCCAGCGTCAGTTGTTTGTTGGAGCACGATCGCTCAGGAGGCCCATTGAAATTGCAGGAAGCGCCACCAGAGCCAACTCTGGATAATCAGACTATAGGCGACAGCAACTCGCATGACAAATGGATCCCATTTCGCGATACGAATACCCGCAACGATCCACAATGGTATCGCAACAATTGAGAACCGACTGAAGCTAAGAAACCAGTTGGTGGAGGCTGGGATGAGCACAATTACCACGCAAACCGCACCCCAACCGGGACGAAAACGGCTGGCGGGCACAATGAGCACCAGGCTCCCAATGAACATCATACGGTCCAGCATGGATCCCTGCGGACTGTGCAATTCCTCAAACCGGAGGAATTGCGACACGACAACCCCGGGTTCTAGCAAGTGAGACAAGCTAGGAGAATTTATGAAATACTGCTGCGCATGGAATCCTGCAAAAAAATCTCCTGTCGCCGTCCGCAGGATTGAAAGATAGATAGCGAACCCAATGAAGAAGCAAACCAGAGTCATCGCCTGAAACGATCGGGAACGGCCCCGAAGCCATTCCACTAATGGAATTACCGCGAGGCAAATGCCGACCGGGCGCGCTAATGGGAGCAAACAAGCCGCCGCCAAGGCGGGAAACCTATTGATGCTTCTCAGGCCCGTCAAATAGGTCACGAACAGAGCCAAAAACAAGGACTCCGTAAACCCGACCCAAAAGAAAATAGAACTCGGCAACAGCAAAAACACCAATAGGGTCGACCACGCCACCGGTTCTACAAATCGTTTTTGAATCCAAAGATAAAGCCGCCTCATGGACCATGCCCATAGAGCAAACGCCGTCAATGCGGCAAAGGTCGGGGCGTTCGATGAGGCCGAGATTCCTAGAATTTTGAGAATCGCGGGCCACAGCGGGTAGAAGGCATTCGATGGATTGTCGGGGGTGTAGCCGTGTTGTGCGATCCAAAGGTAATGCCCGATGTCCATGTAGGACAGCCGCGATTGCCAGATCGCGGACCCTCGCTCCGGCCAGTGAGGCTCGTAATTGGCGAAGGCGGTGTTGTTCGGTCCCGGGCTAAGCCACAACAAGACCGAGAGAAGTAACAGTTTTGCTCCAAGGGCCCAAGTGTAGAGGGTTCGAAAGCCACTTGTGCTGTCCGACCCTTGGGATTGAACTTTTGAGAGTGGCGGGGCTTGCGAAAGAAACCTCAAGAGAGTGACGAGGGAAGCCGAGATGAATCCAGATCTTGGGATAAAGTGCGTGAAAGACCAATCATCAGGCAACCAAGACCCAGCAAGCCGAGGCTCACTAAAGAAGCGATATTGGCTGCTGTATCTGATAATCCCAGCCATTGTTGCCAGAGACCGAGACAGCGGCACGGAAGCACGATCTTGTAAAACGATCGAATGATCTGATAGCCCACCAAACTGCCCACCCAGGCAAATAGTGTGTAATCCAGTGATCGCACTTCAGTGCGCCTCACCATCAACAAGAGTCCAACAGCAATTTCCACAACCGCAGCGGTCACGAATACCATGGAGTGAGGAACCCCAATTAATACTGGATCTCCCATTGTCCAGTTGATATTGCTCATGATGAGTCCTCCCGCTTTGCCGATGCCAAACACCAGAAGAAGCACTCCTATGAGCCGCCGCACCTTGTTAGCGGTGGATGGACTCGGTCTTATCTGCTTGATGACGTCACCAAAATGCATATCGATTGTGTGTGTCACGAATGCTTCCTTCCACAATTTCATAAGGAACCCAGCGCATTTTGTCCTCACGGAACACGAGGCGGAGGAGCATGGGTCGGGGGGATTCGGGGGGAGATTGATTGATCAGCGTTTTTATATCAGCAATGAGAAGGTTTCCGGTTTTATTTAATATATCGGCGTAAGACAGTTTCCATTGGATCAAAGAATTTGCATGTAAAGAACCGATGCCTAGGTTCTCAAATCCTGCATCCACCCCAAAACTGCGGCTTTTAAAATCTGCTCCGAAATTGCGCCGGTCGAGCGGAGTGGGAAGGGAGTTGGTTCGGTAGATCTGAATTTGCGTATCCTTCAACGAGTAGCCAGTCCAATAGCCACCAAACCAGGTTTCGCCCGAGGAATCAAAGGCGATCTGCTTCCACTGCTCAATCGCTGTGAGCGGTATCTTTGGGGAAACCACGCCCGGACCATTGATCTCAATCCAGATCCGACGGATTTCGGCCAGCTCTTTAGGGGATATTTTATTGATGAATTTTGAAAATGGTATGAACGATTCAATCCGATCTGGATGTCCATACTTCTGACACCATTTGTCCATCAGTTCCTTGGACTCGAAGACGGTGCCACGGACAAAATAGCTGGAGAGGTCGTCCATTGCCTTGGGCGTCCAATCCCATTCCACTCCCTCAGGAAGTCGAAAGCCAAGATAGGCCGATTCGGTGCCCGCGCTGTAGGACAGAAACCAAGCCCCCACGGTCTTTAGGAGAGAGTCGGTTTGGTGTTGGTCGAGTTTAACTCCCTCACCGTAGACGAGGCTCGACCGAATCGGGGTGAGGTTCGTCAAGGAAGTGAAAGACCGGGATCTCCAATCCGATATTATATTTTGAGCGACCTTGGAATACATCTCAGTGGAATTATCCATACGAAATTTGTATTGAGTTAGACCAACCACCACGAAAACTAAAATCGGCACTAACAGAACCCAGAATTTTTTCATAATATTGATAGGCCCAACTTCGCGTTGGATATTGAGAGTCTGCGCTATTCCCCGCCACGTCCACCCGTCCACATCAGCAGCAGTATTGACTCCATAGGCTTCCTCACTCACCTCCTCTCCCACGGGCCCGAAGAGCTGAACACGGTTCTTTAAGACGGACACGACGTCAGAATCGGGCTCTTCGAGAATTTCCGTGGTAGGGAAATAGCATGAGGCGTGCAACCTCCTGAGATCAGCGATGATTGGGAAACTGAACGTGCCTGCCTGAACATGGAATCCATCTGACAAATCTCTGAAAACTCCAATTTATTGGAAAGGTGTGGCTTTATCCCTCACCGGGATAGTAAAAGCGATTTTGGCCGCAGCCTGCTAATGGCGAAAAGGGACGCTTGAACCGTCCGCTAGACGCGCAATCCTATCGACATCCAGTGAAAAGCCGTCTGTGACGTTAAGCAGTACATGAAACGGAATCGCATTCCGATTATACGGGCCATTGTCAGTTATCGGCTTTGCCCACCACTCCCCCGCCTCGTGCAAGGTCTTGAGGAGTACTTCCATCTGGAATGGCTGCTCATCTCGCAATACTTCCTCTGCATCTTCAACTACCAAAACGTAAGCGGTTGCAGGCAACCATTCGTCAAGGCAATACAAGCAGTCGCGCAACGCATACCAATTTTCACCAAACCCCATGAAAAACTGCAAAGCGGCTCCGAATTCGTCCATCAAGGCGGCAGTCGTTTTCATTTTCTTGCCGCGCAGACGACGAACGCACGTATTAGAATCCGCGCCCGAGAAATAGTACTGAGGAATCCAATTCCTTCGCTCGGGCTCGGCGAATCCAATAAAAACCCAGGGGGGTTCTACGCGAAAAAGATAATCGATTGCTGTTTTCATTTTAATTTAATCCAATCATACATGTGATTAGGCGTGTACCACATGCTACCGTCGCTCCCTTCCATTATTCGCTGACCATCCAATACCGAATCTTTCTTTGGATTCACGGTGTGTTCAGTGTAGCTTATGGAGTCGCCGTTTTCGTCCTCCTTTGGTAGTCGTTTTGTTCCATCGCGTCCGTCATTTCCGAAAGGCTTTGGTTTCCGCACGTTAGGCCGAAGAAGACCTTGTTCTATTTCTGTGAAGGCTTTAACCACATCCGGACCGACCTTCTCGGTCAACTCTACATCATATGGATTCTCTGAACTCTTGTTGCTTGGGTTGCAGCAAGATTTATTTTTGTATAGACACTGTTGATATATCTTGTCGTAGTACGATTGGCAGTCAAGAACTTGCCAGAAGCTACCACACCTGTATCTGTAGTTGCTTAAGTTATTTTCATTTGAGCACCATTGCCCCAATATACCAGCTTCGAGCGAGAATGGTAAAAACGTGATTATTAAACCGATGGCCGCAAACAATATTAGCAGCTTGTTTTTATGAATGATAGATGCATATAATACCTTGGCTACTGATTCAACGTAACTGCTCCGAGTAGGCCCGAGTGGAGCCACTTTCCGGAGTGCCGGAATTGACTCCAGTCAACCCCAAAGGCAGTTACCTGCCGAAGGTTTACCCCCCCATAATTTTGGCAACAAAATAGCAAATTTATTTTATTGCAAGGCTGGAGGCTCCGGCGACACCCACTCATCCTCAGGTGCCCGGTTGCGATTTCCAGCGTTGATAGGGTCCCTTATTAAGCCCCCCTCTTCAGGCCGCAGTCAGGCCCGCGAGGGCGGCGGCGAAGCGGCGCTGGATACGCTCGCGACCCAAGACCTCCAGCAGGTGGTAGAGGCTGGGGCCCACCGACTTGCCGGTGCAGGCGGCTCGGGCCGGCTGCACCCAGGCGCCCACCTTGGTGCCCGATTCGGCTGCCAGCGACTTGATAGCTACTTCGAGATCGGCGGCACGGAAGTCGGCCAGCGATCCAAAGGCCGCCGCCAACTTCTCCAGTGGGGCCCTCGCCGATGCGCCTAGGGCCTTGGACCGGGTCTCGGGCTCCACCGGCACCGCCTCGTCCGGGGCGAAGTAGAAGTCCACGAAGGCGGGCAAGTCTTTGAAGAGCTTCCCTTTCTCACGGGCGGTTTCGAGGGCCGCAGCGACGTACTCGGGCGGGAAGCTGGCCGTGGATATGCCGGCGCGGGCCAAGGCGGCGACGCCCCGTTCCACGAACCGGGCGGGCTCCATCACGCGCGTGTGCTCGAAGTGCAAGGCCTCGAGCTTTTTGACGTCGAACTTGGCCGGACTGCGGTTCACGCGGTCGAGCCCGAAGCGGGTGACCAACTCGGACACCGGCAGGAACTCCTTGCCGTCGGCCGGAGACCAACCGAGCAATGCGAGGTAGTTCAGCACAGCCTCCGGCGTGTAGCCGTCGTCCTGGTAGTTGTTGACGTGGGCGCCGTGGTCGCGCTTGGACATCTTGGAACCATCTGGGTTCAGGATGAGCGGGATGTGCGCGTAGTTCGGGGGCTCGACCGCGAAGGCTTTGAACAGGGCGATGTGCTTGGCGGTGTTGGCCAAGTGATCCTCACCCCGGATGACATGGGTGACGGCCATTTCGAGGTCGTCTATCACGTTGACCAAGTGGAAGACGGGATTGCCGTCGCTGCGAACGAGGACCCAATCCGGGTCGGCCTCTTCGCGGTCGGTCAGTGGGCGCAGCACATCGCCGATGATGAGGTCGGGGATGGTGATGGCCTCGCGGGACATGCGAAAAAACACGGCCCCATCGCGGTCGTAGGCCATCCCCTTGTCGCGCAATTCTTGGATGCGCCGGGCATAGATGGCACCCCGGCGGCTCTGAAAATAAGGCCCGTGGTCGCCCCGGCTCGGACAGGCGGTGTCGCCCGTGGTCGGTCCCTCGTCCCAGTCGAGCCCCAGCCAACTGAGTCCGCGCAAGATCACATCGATGGACTCTTGGCTGTTGCGCTGGGTGTCCGTGTCTTCGATGCGCAGGATAAACTTCCCGCCATGATGACGGGCGAAGAGCCAGTTGAAGAGGGCCGTGCGGGCCCCACCAATGTGTAGGTAACCCGTCGGTGACGGAGCAAAGCGAACTCGGATCGGAGCGTCCATTTCTGGGGCCGATCTTAGGGCTTTTTGAGCCGATGGGGAACGAGGATCACTGTTCCAGGTTTGGGCTCTCCAAACCTGGACCTCAACTCACTCCGGCGACCCGGCTGTGGAGGAACGATTCAGTGCTTCAGAAATTCATCCAGGGCGACTCGAGGAATACGCCACGCAGACCCGATCTTCTTGCCCTTGAGGGAGCCGTCGCCCAGCGCTGCGAGCACGTCGGCCTCGGAAACTCCGAGGCTCTGGGCCACGTCGGCGGGTGAGAGCAGTTCCGGAATCGCCGAGGCCGCGCCTAAGGCCGAACCAGCGACCATCGAAGCACCGATGACCGGAGGCGTACCGGTACCCAAATCGCGGGCAATTTGCATTCCCAGAGCAAACTGGGCGGCCAAGCCGGCGACCCCACCGCCACCGGGCAGTTTGAGCGATTCGGCCAACTGGAGTTTCACGTAGTCGTTGAGGTTGCCGATGGCGGCCATGCTGGAGCGTTTGTCGATGGCTCCCTCGACCTCGGGCGGGACGCTGATGTTTTCAACAATGAAGCTGCCGAGTTCGATGCCGTACTTTTCGGTGAGAATCGGATTAAGGATCGGCAGGAGCGCGTCACCCAACTCGGAATACCGGGCTGCCAAGTCGAGCACCGGCACCTTGGCGCTGGCGACCGCGTCGCTGAAGGCGCTGACAAAGCGCGACCGCATGGTGTCCTGGAACTCATCAATGCGGAAGTGATGATCGGTGCCGGCGACGTCCTTGAGGAACACCGGGACATTGACGATGCGGAAATCGTAAGTACCAAAGGCCCGAACGCGAACGATGCCGAAGTCCGGATCCCGCACCATGATGGGATTGCTCGTGCCCCATTTGTTGCCGGTGAAGAGCCGGGTGTTGACGAAGTAGACATCGCACTTAAAGGGCGACTCGAAATTGTACTTCCAGCCCAACAGTGTGCTGAGAACCGGGATGTTCTCGGTCTTGAGGGTGTGTTTGCCGGGGCCGAAGGTGTCGACGTATTGACCCAGGTAGACGAACTGAGCTTTTTGCGATTCGCGAACCAGGAGCTGGGCTCCGTTCTTGATCTCCTTGTCTTGATCAGGAAAACGCCAACTGAGGGTGTCGCGCGAGTCGTCTTCCCACTGGATGATCTCCAGGAACTGTGTCTTGAGGTAGTCGATGATGCCCATGGTGCGTGTTTCTTTGTTTGGCGACGGTTTCTAAGTCGGAACCGAGACTGGAAGAGAATCTATGAAGGGGCTCGAACACGAAACGGGAATCTGAGCCCCTGTTTCCAATGACCCAATAGGGCGGTTTCTTTGTTTCTCCAAATAAATCCCTGGCGCGGCTGGATCCATTTGCTTGCGGAGGCCCGGGAGGGGAGCCGGTGGGCGGAATCAGGGACGGAGACCCCGGAAATCACTCCTCGGAACCGCGGGCCTGGAAAATAGTGGAGCCCATCACCTTGCCAGCGGCGACTTGAACCACATAAGAGGCGCCGGCCTTCAGGGGTTCCGCCGGGGCTTTGGCTGCCAGTTGAAGGCCTTCAGGCGGCTGACCATAGAGAAAACCCCGGGTAAAGGCCCCTTTGCCCTGTTTTTCGAGGCGCCACACCACATGACCGCTGGCTGGCGCCTTCTCGGGTTGAACTTCCGAAACCACCAGAGAACTCAACTCATAGTCTTGGTCTAGGCCCACCACCACGGGCAAGGCGGCTCCGGGTTCGGCCTGACGCAATGGACGAAAAGAGACACTGACTTGAATAGCCTTGGGACTGAACCAGTCGGTCAAGCGGTACATCGGAACCGCGACGGCGGCGACCAACAGCAAAATGATTCCCCAGGCTTTGCGATTCACAGTGAGCTGGACGATTTCCACCCCCCGGCGCATTCGAAGGAATCTAATGCCTTGAGCGGAACACGAATTTCAAGGGCTCGGCGTTGGATGCGGGGCCACTTTTGAAAATCGGGTCGTGGTCGATCGGGTCGCTCTGGTCAACCGGCCGAGTAGACCGATGTCACTGAAGTGTGTTTTTATCCAATTTTATCCATGAGTCCTGAACGCTTAACGGTTCGTCCGAGCCGCAACACGACAGCCTTCACCCTGATCGAGTTGCTGGTGGTCATTGCCATCATCGCCATCCTGGCTGGGATGCTTCTGCCTGCCTTGTCCAAGGCCAAGGAGAGCGCCAAACGAATCTCCTGCGTCAACAACCTGCGCCAATTAGGCATCGCGACGACGCTGTACACGGGCGAGAATCAGGGGCATTTCCCGGATCGAAATATAGGACCGCGCTGGTGTGAGCGACTTTTACCCACTTTCCGTTCGGTGCAGGTCCTCGTCTGCCCGAGCGATTTCGGATCGGGCGGCAAGAACAAGCCCGCCACAGCGGAGGCTCGCACCAACTTGTTAGCCGATTCCGCGCCGCGCACTTACATCATCAACGGCTGGAACGACGTTCTGGAACGCCAAATGACCAGCAGTGGCGAGACCTTCAACATGGGTACGATCATGAACAAAACCATCAACGAGAGTGTCCTCGTCGAGCCGTCCGAGACCATTGTGTACGGCGAGAAGCTCTACCCGATCGGCCATTTCTTCATGGATCTGCTGGAGGGTAATCTGGGCAACGACAACGAGGTGCTCAATCACGCGGTGCACAATAGCGCGGTGCGTTCGGACCGTGGGGGTTCTGCCAACGGTGGATCCAACTTCGCCTTTGCCGACGGATCCACCCGCTACCTGCGCTACCGCAAATCGCTCTCACCCATCAACCTGTGGGCGATCACGCCGCAATGGCGGACGAATACCATGAATTGAGGTCGGCTTGGGAGAACCCTCTCAATCGCCTCGCGCCTCGGTTGGTCGGATTCAACCTCGGAGGCGGTGTGGAGTGATCGGTTAGTCGGTCCGGACTTACATGCGGTTCGACGACTGGTATTACCTCTAGACACCGGACCTCGGGCAAATTGAGTTCCCTGGGTTTCCTTTGGTCTGGGATGTTCTTCGAGGCTGCCGGACCCGTGGCCGCGTCTTCAGTGACTCTTCAGCGCCTCTTCAGCGGGAACCTCTTCAACGGCGATCGCCCCGGCGACTCTGAGGTTGTTCCTCAACAAAGCGGACGCGGATTCCAGGAGCGGGTACGGCAGCAGTGAGAGGGCGTCCGGAGAATGGGCCGGAACCCTGACTGGTTCCGGACCGAGCCAGAAACAATGCCGCGATGGCCTGAGAGCTCCCCACGGCAAAGAGGGCGGCAATCCAAGGCCAACGACCCATTCCCCGACCCCAGGCCGCCCAAAGAATGGCCGACAAAACCACCACCAAGTCTCCGACCATCAATGTGGGGATGATCCAACCCGGGATAGTGGCCACCCCCGGGGGCGTCGCTAAAGCGGGACTGGGTGGGTTCGACACGCCGACTGGGGCCAGGGGAACCGGTTTGATGGCCTCTGCTGATACCGTCTGCGGAAGAGAAATCTCCTGCTCCGAAACAGGCTGATCGGCGGTACCAATCGATGCAACCTGGGTTGGATTCGGTATTGGAACCTCGGCGGGAACCTGGGTTGAAAATGCGATCGGAGTCGCCACGGAAACCACCGCCGGGACAGGTACCGGTTGTGCGACCGGAGCCTCTTTCAATGAAGTCAGACCCGGTGCGTTCACGGCCCCACGGTCAATCTCTTCCTGTAGCAAACTGGCCAATCCGCGCCCCAGCGCTGGTTTCGACATACGAGATCCAAATCGTTCGACCTGACGGGTTTGGCTTCAACCAGTTTCCACACGTTTTTTAACGAAGCCTCGCCCGGAGGGTTTACGGCATTTCGTCACGAGGCCACTGAAGCCATCCAGGCTAGGCCGGGCGGATTCCCCACTGGAAGGGATCCTCGTCGCTCAAGATCAATGTCGCCTCGGCGATGACATGGGCGCTTCCGGTGACCACCGGCAGGACGCGACCTCGGGCACGATCCTCCCAGAGATATTCTCCGCTGAAGGAGCTGCCCAGAATACCTTCCTGGATCCAAGACTGACCCTCCTCCAATTTTCCATCCGCGGCCAAACACGCCAGCTTGGCGCTAGTCCCCGTGCCACAGGGCGATCGATCGTAGGCCTTACCGGGGCACAACACAAAGTTGCGTGAGTGTCCGCCGGATGCGGGAGGACCAAAGAGTTCTACGTGGTCTACCTCGGGAAACCCCTGGGCATTGACCGCCTGGCGAATCCGCCAACTCACATCGGTCAAGGTTTCAACGTTTTGAAGGGACAACTCCCACACCGGGGTATGGACCAGAAAAAACCAATTACCACCCCAGGCTACGTCGCCGGAAACCGCACCGATCCCCGGCACCTGCACGACGACCGAGCCTTTGTGTCGGTAGGAAGGCACATTGGCCACCGAAACAGATCCGTCCGAATGCAGGGTGGCGGAGACCGGGCCGACAGGGGTGTCAATTCGATGGGTGCCCGGTCGCACTCGACCCAGGTGCGCCAGGGTGACCATCAAGCCGATGGTGCCATGCCCACACATGCCCAAGGATCCGACATTGTTGAAGAAGATCACACCGAAGCTGCAGTCGGGGGCGTGAGGCGAAACCAAAAGAGCGCCCACCAAGACATCGGAACCCCGTGGTTCGTTGACCACGGCCGAACGGAATCGGTCGAACTGGCTACCCAGCTGCAGCACGCGCTCCGAGAGAGGACCGGTTCCCAAGTCCGGCCCGCCGGAAATCACCACGCGAGTCGGTTCGCCGCCGGTATGGGAGTCCACGACCTGAATGCGATGAAGGTTTGCCATTGGATTTCTGATTTAAGCGACGTTCGGGTCCTCGTGTCTTGGCCGGGCGGGCCTGCCGCTCGGCTAGCTCGGCACAGTCGACCCACCCACACCTGACGTCAGTGGGAGCGCTTCAGTTGACGGAATAGCAGGTGGAGGGCCTGTTGGCTGGTGGTGAACTTGAAGGTCTCGCGGTCGAAGCGATTGAGGCGCTGCACCGCTTCCGTGCCGTCCGGTCCGGCCAGCGCCATCCACACCGTGCCCACGGGTTTATCCCGAGTGCCGCCCGAAGGTCCGGCGATGCCGGTCACCGACAAGGCCCAGTCCGAACCGGACACCCGACGGGCTCCCTCGGCCATTTCTCGCGCTACAGTTTCACTCACCGCTCCAAACTCTCGCAGCGACTCCTCCCGAACTCCCAAGGTTCGAGCCTTGGCAGCATTGGCATAGGTCACGTAGCCGGCCAAGAACACCGCCGATGCCCCAGGGATATTGGTGATGCGGTGGGCGATATGACCACCGGTGCAACTCTCGGCCAGCGCCAAGGTCTGCCCCCGCTGGGTCAATGCGCGGACCACAACCCCTTCGAGCACTTCGTCCTGTTCGCCAAAGACCGCGTCTCCGGCCAACCGTCGGGTGATGGCCTCGGCCTCGGTCACCACCGCCGCCGCATCGGCTCCTCGCGCCACGAACCGCACATCCACCTCGCCCACCCGGGCACAGAAGCCCAAGTCCATTCCACCCTCGGTGAGGTGCTGGAGCGGAGCCGAAATTAGTTCCTCCATGTTGGATTCACCAATGCCAGCGGTCTTGAGCGTGCGACAAACGAACTCCGTTTCATGGGGAAATCCACGACTCATCCATGGCAGAACCTCTTGGTCGAACATCGGTCGCAACTCGCGCGGCGGCCCAGGCAACATGACTAACCAAGAACGCTTTCCCTCAGGTCGGAACGGATTGGGTGAGGCTTCGATCATCAACCCGGGGGCCGTACCTTGGCCATTGGGCACCACGATCGCTCCTTGCGGAACCATGGCTTCGACCCGGGTGCGCGGAGGAACCGGACGTCCGCGGGATTGGAAAAACGCTTGGATGGCGTCGCTGACAGCAGAGTCAAACACCAGCGTCCGCCCCAACAACTCGGCAATGCGTTCGCGGGTGATGTCGTCGCAGGTCGGACCGAGGCCACCGGTGGTAATCACCAAGTCGGCCCGACTCAATCCTTCACGCACCGCTTGCTGAATGTCTTCGCCTCGGTCGGAGACCAACACCTGTCGAGCCACCGTGTATCCGGACTGGGTCAACCGCGAACACAGCCACTGCTGATGGGTGTTAAGAATACGGCCCAGCAGGAGCTCGGAACCGGTGTTGATGATCTCAATGGTCACTAGGAGAAAGGTGGTTCCAAACGCGGCAAAGGCCAATTCAAGAGGCTCGAGAAACCTCAGATTCTTCAGCCAGACTCAACTCATGACCGCGATCCGAGGCCAGATGGGCTTCAGGTCTTCGTCAGCCAAAGCCATCATGCGGAACTCGATGGGATCTCCGGCCTCCAGTGCCTGTTGGAAGCGCTTCCAGGCGTCTTCCTCACGCCCCATCTGGGCGAGGTAGCAGGCCAAATTGTAATACAAAATGGGCTCAGTGGGGAACCGCTCGAGTGACGGCTCAAGCAACCCAAAAGCCTGATCGATGGACCCACCCGTGTGACGACGCGCCGCATAGGATCGGTGAATCCAACTCTCCACAGCCTCCGGATAATGGGTCCATTGGGCGTTGGCCACCCTCCAAGCCTCATCCCAACGCCGCAGGCTCGAGCAGGCCGACCAATGCAAAGTTAGGACATCCAACCGCTGACGGAAGACATCCGGAAGGCCATCCAACTCCGCCAATGCCTCGAGTGGATTACCCAACATCAGCCAGCCTTCGGCCGCTTCTTGGCGATGCCGGTGAGGCAACGGAATCGCATGGCTGGCAGAAGGCTTCATGAGGGGCTGAGAGGGCCGTTGGATTAATCGAAAAAGGCAAACTCATTGGCAGCCAAGAGTACTTGTGCGTACTGCTCCCACAAGCTCAGTGGCTTCGGGGGTTCCTTGGATGCTTTCTTGTCGCCCGATTTGGCCTCGCCGGCGACCGGTTCCACTTGGGGCGGTACGGGCGTTTGCTTCAGAAACTCTCGAGCCGCGGCGAGTTCACGCCGCGTCGGAACCCGCTGGTAGGTGAGTGCGTAGAGGCGCTTCACCCGCGCATCGCCCTCGAGAGATTTCACGTCTGGCCGTTCAAGCATAGCCCGCGCCTGTTCGGCCACCAGACTGCTGTTCAGCCAGAAGAGTGCCTGCTGGGGAACGCTGGTCTGGAAGCGACCCGCAGACGACGTGTCCGGGCTGGCGAAGTCAAAAGACCGCAGGATTCCGGGAAGATTCTGTCGATCGATGTAACCGTAGAGGGTGCGACGCAACACGGGCTTGTCGGTGTCGTAAATGCTCACCGCGAGCCCGCCCACCTTGGGATCCAGGCTTCCGGCCACCGCCAGCAACCCATCGCGCATGGACTCGAAGTCGGTCCGCTGACGGTTCATCCGCCAGAAGAGGGTGTTGCTCGGATCCACCTTTTGAGCTCGGGCCAACGCTTTGCGCGAGAGCCCTGCCGCCTCGGGATCACTCGATTGACGATACGCTGCTGAGAGGAGCATTTCCCGATGCAGCGCCTTCATAGACCACCCTTGTTGGACCCAATGAACCGCCAGATAATCCAGCAGTTCTGGATGGCTCGGAGGTTCGGTGCGCACCCCAAAATCACTGGGAGTCTTGACCAACGGCGATCCGAAATGCCGCATCCAAACTCGGTTGACCATGACCCGCGCGGTGAGCGGGTTTTCTGGGGAAGCCACCGACCGGGCGAACTCCAACCGACCGCTTCCCTGGGTGAAGGGCTTTCGATTCGGTCCGGCGACAATAGCCAATTGCTGCAGAGGCACCTTCGGCCCGTGATTGCCGGGATTGCCCCGCTTAAAAATAACCGGTTGCGAGATGCTGGTGTTGTCCAAAAGAGCCATAGCCCGCAGGGGCGCCCCGGCATGCATGGAATCGAGTTCGTCGAGCTTGCGCTTGAGGGCCCGGCTTTTCTGGGCCACGGGCGTGTCAAAGAACCGATCGATGCCGCCCAGCGCCCCTTGGATGGGCGAATCGCCCGCGTACAATACTTGCCGCAATTCCTCGGCCGCCGCGTCGGGCAATGACTTGGGCTCCGGCTTGCCGTCTTTTTTCGCCTCGGCCACAGCGGCTTTCCACTCGGTGTCGATCTGATTGAAAACTTGGCCGTAGCGAGCGGTCATCGCCGCCAAATTGGTGGGGGCCCATCCTTTGAAATCAGCCACCAGACGGGTGTTGATCGCTTGCCCCTGCCACCGACCCGCGGCCAACTCCTCGGCGATCTTCGGAGCCCGTGATGCAAAGTCATTGGTCCCCAACGCCGCCCAGGCAAAGAAGGGGGCAAACACCGAATGGGGGGATTTTTTCAACGATTCCAATCGCCCTTTCCACGCACCCACCAATCCCGGATCCAAGCTCCGCTGCCGGGCCAGGCTTTCCTGGGCGCCGCCCTCGAGCACTGTGCTCTCCTGAGCCGTGAGCAGGTAATCGCCGATCTTCGTCCGTAACTTCTGGATCACCGCTGCGGTTTGATCCGTCCGATAGTCATCGAGATCCTTACGCCGCTTGGCCAATTCCTTCTCGTAGTCAGCCGCCTGCTGACGATCAGGATTCTCGCCCACGAGCGGCTTGGGATCCGGTTCGTGGCTGTTGGAGAAGAGTCCGTAAAGCGAGTAGTAGTCGGCCGTGGGGATGGGATCGAATTTATGGTCGTGGCAGCGGGCACACTGAACGGTGAGTCCCATGAGTCCGCGGGTGGTCACATCGATTCGGTCATCGATGATGTCCGACTGATTGTTAAGAAACCGGCGACCCAAGGTCAGAAAACCCATGGCTGCCAAGGGCTTGCGATCGGTCTCGGTGGCCAACTGGTCTCCGGCCAACTGCTCGATAATGAACCGATCGTAAGGCAGGTCGCGGTTGAAGGCCTCCACCACCCAGTCGCGGTAGGTGTGGCTGTAGGGATACCGACGCTCCTCTTCAAAAACGTAACCCTTACTGTCGGCATAACGGGCCACATCCAGCCAGTGCCGACCCCAGCGCTCACCGTAGGCAGTTGAGGCGAGCAATCGATCCACCACCCGGGAGTAAGCCTGCTCGGAGCGGTCCTTCAGGAAGGATTCCATCGCCTCGGGCGTCGGAGGCAGCCCCGTCAGATCGTGAGTGGCCCGACGGAGCAGCGTGCGACGATCGGCCTCCGGAGTGGGCGTCAGGCCTTTGGCCTCCAGGGCGGCGAGGACAAACCAGTCCATGCCGGTGCGCGGCCAGGAGGACTTGCGGACCGTCGGCTGGGGCGGCATGCGCGGCCCTTGGAACGCCCAGTGGCGGGAGGCGGGATCGGGCTTGGCCGCGGTAGGGGCGCCGGTCCGCGGATCGGGTGCTCCCGCGCGGATCCAAGCCTCGAAGTCCGCGATTTGTTCGGGCTTCAAAGCCCCACCCTTGGGAGGCATGGCCTTCACATCGGCCGCCGTCCCCTTCACCACCTGAATGAGCAAGCTCGACTCGGGTTTTCCCGGAATGACTGATGGCGTTCCGGAAGCCCCGCCCTTTTCCCAACCTGCCTTAAAATCCAAGCGCAACCCGCCCTTGAGCGATTCGGCCTGGGCGCTGTGACATTCGTAGCAACGCTCGGCCAAGATC
This sequence comes from Verrucomicrobiales bacterium, assembly GCA_005805505.1. GTDB lineage: Bacteria > Verrucomicrobiota > Verrucomicrobiia > Limisphaerales > UBA9464 > SXXZ01. The sequence continues at coordinate 28,299 of SYMJ01000154.1, forward strand.
GGACGGATGCGGTTCTCGAAGAACTCCACCGAAGCCGGATCCGCCGCAGTGAGCCCGAAAGCACACAACCAGCCCGCGGAAATTCGCAGCAACGCCGCAGCCAAATGAAAAGGTCGCTTCATGAATGAAATCCCTGACCAGCCTTGCCGGCCAGACACCAATGTCAAAACGGACTTCGGCTCACTGGTATTCAGTTGGCTGCGAAAAACCATTGGCCCAGCGGTGCTCACGGTGGCCATCTTCACCCGCATGATGCGCGGATTGCTGCTCGTTGTCTGGCTGGGAGTGCTCATCGGTCGGGCGCAAGTGGCCGATCCCCAGTGGGGCAGTTCGGCGCGCGTGGAAAGAATCCGCGCCCTGCTCCCGCAACTCGATGCGCTGTACGAGGCCCATGCGACCTCCAACCACATCCCGGGGCATATTTGGGGATTGGTGGTCGACGGCCGCCTGCTGCATGTGCGAGCCGCCGGGATGGCCCGCATCGAGCCGGATCAACC
>SYMJ01000155.1 GCA_005805505.1 Verrucomicrobiales bacterium
GCGCTGCGCTCGACGTCTTTAATCCGGAGCCGATTCCTGCAGACCACCCCATCCGCACTATGCCCAACGTGATTCTCGCTGCTCACATCGCATCGGCGAGCCCGCCGTCGGTAAAGACGCTGCGAGAGAGCGCCGCTCGCATCGCGCTGCAAGCCGTGCGCGGCGAACTGCCGCCTAACATCGTCAATGGCGTCACCGCTCCGAGGTAATTCAACCCCACCCAACTCAACCCACACACCATGACCACTCGTCGATCCTTCCTCTCCTCCATTGGTTCGCTCGCTGCCATGCCTCTATTAGCCCGAGACTACGGAGCCAATGCGGCCCCGGTCCGTTACCCCGAGCCGGATGTCATCGCCCTCGATAAGGCCTTCGAGAAGTACAAGATCGGATCCTCGCCCATCGAACGGCTGCACACCGGCATGTATTGGGCGGAAGGACCGGCCTGGAGCGGCTGGGGACAGTACCTCGTCTGGAGTAATATCCCGAACGACGTCCAGCATCGATGGCTGCAGGATAACGGCGCGGTGACGACGATTCACAAGCCCGCTGGCCACAGCAACGGCAACACCTTTGACCGCGAGGGCCGGCAGATTTCCTTCGAGCATGGCAATCGGCGCGTGGTGCGCTACGAGGCGGACGGCAGCCTCACCGTCTTGGCTGACAAGTTTGAGGGCAAGCCGTTCAACGCACCCAACGATGGCGTAGTACACCCCGATGGCAGCATCTGGTTCACCGATCCCGGATATGGCAGCCTCGGCAACTATGAGGGCAACAAGGGCGATCTCGTGCTCAAAGAGGCCGTTTATCGCATCGATCGCAGCGGCAAGGTGCAAAAGATGACCGACGAAATCTTCAAGCCGAACGGGCTCTGCTTTTCGCCGGATTACAAGAAGGTCTATGTCGCTGACACCGGCGCCAGCCACTACCCCAAGGCTCCGAAGAACATGAAGGTCTGGGATATTGATGGAGCGAAGGTGAAGAACGGGCGCGAGTTCGCTTCCATGCAAATGGACCTCAACGGCAAGAAGGTGGCCGGGTTCGCGGATGGCATTCGTTGTGACAAGGACGGCAACGTCTGGGCTGGCTCAGGTTGGGGCGGCGAGGGCTATGACGGCGTGCAGATTTTCTCGCCGGAAGGCCAACGCATCGGACAAATTTTGCTACCGGAAGTGTGCAGCAATGTTTGTTTCGGAGGCCCGCGCCGGAACCGGCTCTTCATGACCGCCAGCCGTAGTCTCTATGCGGTTTATGTCGAGGCCCAAGGGGCGCATTGGTGCTAAACTCTGTCGCTTAAAACCATGCAGACGCCACCGGACAGGGATGTCCGCCTCTTGGAAGCTCCCGATATCGTCCTCGTCGGTAGCGGCATCATGTCCGCGACGCTCGGGGTGATGCTCAAGCGGCTCGACCCGCGTCTGCGTATCCAGGTGGTTGAGGCTACCAAGGACTTGGCCTCTGAAGCCTCGGACGGCTGGAACAATGCGGGCACGGGCCACGCTGGATTGTGTGAGATGAGCTACACACCGTCTCGAGATCCGGACGGCCGGGTGCCGATTGGCAGAGCGCTGCGGATCTTCGAACAGTTCGAGCAATCGAAGCAGTTTTGGGGTTCTGCGACCGCCGATGGCCTGGTGGGAGCCCCCTCGGATTTTATTCACGCGGTACCGCACGTTTGTTTCGTGAAGGGCGCTGAGAACGTGGACTTCTTGCGGGCCCGCCACGCAGCAATGGCGGAGCACCATTTCTTCGGTGGCATGACCTTTACCACCGATGCGTCGACGATCCATCAGCGAGCTCCGCTGGTGATGGAAGGCCGCGAGCCTGGATCCGTCGCAGCCACGACGGGCGATGGCACCGAGGTGGACTACGGACTGCTGGCCCGCCGTTTGTGTGGTTGGCTGGCGGATCAGGAGCAGTGCGGCGTCGCTGCAGGATGGAAGGTAACCCGACTTCAGCGCGGTGCGGGTGAGTGGCATCTCTCCTTGCGATGCAGCGCCTCGGGAGAAGAGCGCCAACAGCGAGCGAAGTTCGTCTTTGCGGGCGCCGGCGGCGGCAGCCTTCCCTTGCTGCAGTCCACGGGTCTCGCCGAGGTGGAGGGACTGGGTGGGTTTCCCATTGGCGGTCAGTGGCTTGTTTGTGACGCGCCCTCGATTTGCGCCCGACATGACTCCAAAGTTTACGGCTTAACGCCGCCCTCATCGCCCAGTCTGGGTGCCGGGCACCTCGATGTGCGGCGGCTCAACGGGCAGCGCCAATTGCTCTTTGGACCGTTTGCCTCATGGACGACCCGTTTCCTTAAACAGGGGCATTGGAGTGATCTGCCCCTCTCGATTCACGGGGGCAATTTGGGCGCGTTGCTCCAGACCGCCGCGCGGAATCTCCCACTGGTGAAGTATCTCATCACCCAGGGGCTGAAAAGCATGGACCATCGGATGGAAGCGGTGCGCGAATTTTATCCCAATGCTCGATTGGAAGACTGGAGGCTCGTGCAGGCCGGTGTCCGCGTGCAGGCCATTAAGAGGGCAGACCGGGGTAAATTGTCTTTCAGCACTGAGGTGTTTTCGTCCGCCGACCGTTCGATTGCAGCGATGTTGGGTGCCTCGCCCGGAGCATCGGTTGCGGTGAACATCGCGCTCGAGGTCGTCCAGAATTGTCTTCCGCAGTTGCTGGGCTGTTCCGAAGGCCTGGCGCGGATGAAGCGGATGATCCCGACGTTCGACCAAGACCTGAAGCAACCCGCCAGCGTCCCCTTATTCGAGAAGACCCACCGCGAGGCCGCCGAGAGGCTGCAACTCCATCCTTCAGCATGATAACCCTGACAGACAAAATCGCCCTCGTCACCGGATCGGGTTCCGGCATCGGAGCCGCCATTGCAGAATGCTTTGCCGAAGCTGGAGCATGGGTGTTTGCCACCGACTGCGACGAAGCCGCGGCGCAGAAAACGGCCGCGCGGATTCGTGAACGGGGACATCGCGCAGAATCGCTCCTCTTGGATGTGAGTGACGAGACGGCGTGCCGTACCGCGGTGCAGCGGGTGACGGAGGAGTGCGGACGCTGCGATGTGCTCGTGAACAACGCGGGCGTCGGGCATGTCGGCACCATTCTGACCACCAAGCCCGAAGAGTTAGAGAAACTGTGGAAGGTGAATGTCCTCGGCATCTATCAACTCTCGCGTGCCGTACTGCCCGGCATGATCGTCCGGCTCAGCGGGTCCATTGTGAACATCGCTTCCATCGCCGGCTTGATGGGCATGGAGGCCCGTTTCGCCTACACCACCACGAAACACGCCGTCGTCGGAATGACGCGATCGATGGCAATGGATCTGGGCACCCAGGGCGTGCGCATTAATTGCATCTGCCCAGGTCGTGTTCGCACCCCATTCGTCGATGAAATGCTACGCCAGTATGACAACCCCGAGGACTATCTCCGTCAGATGGAGGCGCCGCACGCCATGAAGCGCATGGCGGCCCCGTCGGAGATCGCTTCTGCCGCGCTCTACCTTGCCAGCGATGCGGCCTCCTTTGTCACCGGCAGCGCCATGACCGTCGATGGCGGCTATACCGCAGGAAAATAGAAGCCCACCCTTTTCACCCTCACTCACCACAATAAACCATGCGCATCCAGACCTTCCTCAACAGCAAGACGATGCAGGACTGGAACACCAACGACATGATCTTTGACGTGCCCACACTCATCGAGTTCCTCAGCGGAAGCACCACGCTGCTCCCCGGCACCGTCATCTTTACTGGAACGCCCCAAGGCGTCGGATTTGCGATGAAACCTCCCGTCTTCTTGCAGCCCGGTGACACCGTGACCATCGACATCGAGAAGATTGGCGCACTGACCAATCCCGTCGTGGCCGAGGCGACTGTTTAGTCGCTGAATCGTCCCACTCCAGCGCTCCATGAACCCCTCCGCCGTCGACCCCATCGCACTACGACGCAAAGTCGCATGGCGGATCCTGCCGCTGGTCGTTGTCCTGTATATCGTCTCCTACCTCGACCGCGCGAACGTGGCGTTTGCCAAGCTGCGCATGGGAAAGGCCTTGGGGTTTTCCGACGAGGTGTTTGGCTTCGGCATTGGTGTGTTCTTTATCGGCTACCTCTTTCTTGAGATTCCCGGTGCGTTGCTCGTGGAGCGGTGGAGCGCGCGGAAGTGGTTTGCTCGCATTCTCATTACTTGGGGCTTCATCTCGGCGGCGATGGCCTTTGTGAAGACGCCATCGCAATTTTACTGGGCCCGATTTGTTCTCGGCGTGGCCGAGGCGGGATTCTTCCCCGGCATTATCGTGTATTTCACACACTGGTTTGCGCAGAGAGACCGCTCGCGTGCGTTGTCGGGATTGCTGGTGGCCGTGCCGTTGAGTCTCGCGCTCGGTGCGCCGGTGTCGTTGATGCTGTTGGATGTGCACTGGTTCGGGCTCGAGGGCTGGCAGTGGATCTTCATCGTCGAGGGACTGCCTGCAGTGCTGCTGGGAGGCATCGTTCTGGCTTGTTTCACCGATCGACCAAGAGATGCCGTATGGCTGACCCAGCCTGAGCGAGATTATTTGGAGGGGGTACTTGCCGCTGAAGCGACGGCCAAAGAAGCGACCGCAAAAATCTCCGTCTGGCAGGCGTTGCGTTTGCCCGCGGTGTGGACGCTCGTCTTCGGCGTGATGATTGGTAACAGCGGCGGCTATGCCCTCAACTTCTGGTTGCCAACCACGGTGAAAAATCTTTCCGGTGGCTCCGACCAAATGACGCTCTTCTACAGCGCTCTTTACTACTGTTGCGGCATCCTCAGCGTCATCATCTCGGGCCAGACCGCCGATCGCACAGGGGATCGCAAATGGCATGCGGCGGGGGGCATGATCGCCACGGGTATTTTTCTCATATGCAGCACCATTCCTGGCCAAGGTTTCGGCACTCAAATGGCATGGCTCTGCCTCACCGCACTCGGAGCGTTTTTCTGGATCTCGCCGTTTTGGACACTGCCATCGCTCACGCTCACCGCCTCCGCCGCCGCAGTGGCCACGGGTTTAATCAACATGGGAGCCAACCTCGCAGGCTATCTCGGCAACCACGTCACCGGTTGGTTGCGCACGAACGGCTTCAGCGAGACGCAGTGCCTCCATTTCCTCGCTGCCTGCTTCATCGTCGGTGGCTTTATCATTAGCTTTCTGCGTCTCAAGCCCAAAACCGCATGAGTCCCCACACGAACAAATCATCCCCCCTTCAACTCTACCGAACCATGCTCACCATCCGCATGGTGGAGGAGCGTCTGGCGAAATCGCATCAACGCGGACTCATCCACGGAGCCTGCCATACCTATGTCGGACAAGAAGCCATTGCGACGGGTGTGTGCGCGCACTTGCACAACGCGGACGCCATTTTCAGCACGCACCGGGGTCACGGTCATGCACTAGCAAAAGGCATGGAGCCGGGGCAGCTGATGGCCGAACTGTTTGGTCGCGAGACGGGCTGCTCGCGTGGTCGCGGCGGGTCCATGCATCTCTTTGCGCCCGAGATCGGAATGATGGGTACCAGCGGCATTGTGGGTCCCTGCATCTTGCAAGCGGCCGGTGCGGGCTACAGTTCCTTGATCCTCAAGAGCGGCCAGGTGGGTGTCGCGTTTTTCGGTGATGGTGCTGCGAATAACGGCGCATTCCATGAAGGCCTGAACATGGCGAGCATCTGGAAATTGCCGGTCTTGTTCATCTGCGAGAACAATCAGTTCGCCACAGAGGTTCCCTTTGCCAGTGTCGCAGGCAATTCCAGCGTCGCAGCTCGGGGTGCTGCCTATGGCCTCTCCAGCATCGAAGTGGATGGCAACGATGTGCTCGCCGTTGAAGCCGCCGCCTGCGAGGCCGTGACGCGCGCACGGGACGGCGGAGGCCCCTCACTCATCGAATGCAAGACCTACCGCACCCGGGCGCACGCCGAGGGCATGGGCGACTTCACTTACCGTACCCGGGAAGACGTGGAGCAATGGAGGACACGATGCCCGATCGCTCGACTTAAAAAGCACCTCCTGGAGAACGCCCTCGCAAGCGATGCCCAGCTGGACTCCATCGAAGAGGAGGTCTCTGCACTCACCGAAGCGGCGCATGAGTTTGCTGAAAAAAGCGCTTATCCCTCCGCTGAGAGCGCCACCTCCCATGTCTACGCTGTTTCCGCCAACGCACCTCATCGGGAGGCGCCGTCGACCTCTTCCGCCACGCGCGAACTTACCTTCATGAAGGCCACCCTTGAGGCGCTGACTGAAGAGATGGCGCGCAATCCAAAGATCTTCGTCATGGGCGAAGGCATCGGTGTGCGCGGCGGCAACTTTGCCACCACCAGCGGCCTGTTTGCAGTGCATGGAGCGGCGCGGCTGCGTGACACGCCTATTTGCGAACGGGGCTTCGTGGGTCTGGCGGGGGGCGCGGCGATGACCGGTACGCGGCCCGTGGTGGACTTCATGTTCGCTGACTTCGTGCTCGATTCGGTCGGCGAGATCGTCAACCAAATCGCCAAGATGCAATACATGAGCAGCGGGCGACTCAAGATGCCCGTGCTCCTGCGGGGATGCATTGGTATCGGCCATGCGGCGGCCACCCATCACAGCGGCAGCTACTACTCGATGTATGCGCACTTCCCAGGATTGCGAGTCGTGGTGCCGTCCTCACCGCGTGATGCAAAAGGCTTACTCAAGACCGCGCTCACCTGTGACGATCCCGTGCTGTTCCTCGAACATCGCGAGCTCATGTCGGTGAAGGGACCGGTGCCTGAGGAAGAATATTTCATCGACTTCGGTAAGGCCGCCGTCGTCCGCGAAGGGAGCGATGTCACCGTCGTCGCACTCGCGCTGATGGTGCACAAGACGCTTGCGGCCTGTGAAACCCTCGCCGCCGAAGGCATCTCGGTAGAACTCATCGACCCGCGTACCGTGGCCCCGCTCGACGTGGACACCCTTTTGCGCTCCGTTGCCAAGACAGGACGCCTCCTGATCGTGGATGAAGATTTCGCGCACTGCGGCATTAGTGCCGAGATTGTTGCCCAACTGGCCGATCGCGGTTTCGACGACCTGGATGCTCCTATCCGCCGCCTCAACGGCAAACCCTCTCCCACACCGTATAGCCCAACCTTGGAGGCCGCGGTGGTGCCGAATGTTGAGGCCATCGCCAACGCGATCCGCAGTCTCCACGCCGAGTGATCATCAGCATCCAGCCACATTCTCACTGCACATAGTCATGCCCATCGAAATCCAACTTCCGCGTCTCGGGTGGTCCATGGAGGAAGGCAAGTTCCTCGATTGGTTGAAAAAGGACGGCGACTTCATCCAAGAGGGCGAACCGCTCTTCACACTCGAGAGCGACAAAGCCGCCCAGGAAATCGAGTCCATCGACTCCGGAATTCTCCACATTCCCTCCAACGGCCCCAAGCCCGGTGACAGCGTCCAAGTGGGGCAAGTCCTGGGTTACCTGTTGTTCAAAGGCGAATCCGCACCCGGCCCATCGCCGCAACGTTCTGCCGCCGACCCGCAGGCCTGTGGGCTCGATCCATCGGCGGAAGGTAAATCTCAAAGGGTGGATGTCAGTCAATCCACTGAAGCAACCCTGCCTCGCGCCACGGCAGGCTACCCCGCTTCTCCGCGTGCCCGCCGAGCCGCCAAGCAGCACGGCGTTGATCTCTCCACACTCTCTCCCTCCGGCCAGGGCGGGCGCATCCGAGAGTGCGATGTTCTCGCCGCCGCCGACTCCACGTCCTCCGGCGGCATGAAATCGGTGCCGCTCACGCCCCTGCGCAGATCCATCGCTGCGCGGTTGATGCACAACCGCCAAACCACCGTTCCCGTGACCATCACTGGACGGTGCGATGCCACCGAGTTGCTCGCGCTGCGCCGGCGACTCAAATCCAAGTCTTCGTCCGACCAGCACTCCATTGCCGTCATCCCCACGATCAACGACATCCTCGTCGTGCTCACGGCCGCCGCACTCCGCCAGCATCCCATGCTCGCGGCGAGATGGGCGGGCGATCACTTGCTACTCCCTGAAAGCATTCACCTCGGTATCGCCGTGGATACTGAGTCCGGCCTTCTCGTCCCCGTCATCCGCGGCGTGGACACTGCCACACTCACCCAGGTGGCCGCCCAATCACAGAAGCTCATCGCCGAGGCCCGTGCGGGCAAACTCGCCGCGGTCGACATGCACGGCGCCTGCTTCACGCTCAGCAACCTCGGCAGCCTCGGGGTCGAGGCCTTCACCCCGGTCATCAACCCTCCCGAATCCGCCATCTTGGGTATTGGTGCCATCGTGCGGGAGGCCGTGCCCCTCGATGACGGCACCTTCGTCGCGCGCGACCGGCTCACCCTCAGCCTTACCTTCGACCACCGTGTGAATGATGGTGCTGCCGCTGCGCGCTTCCTGCTGACCCTCCGTCAACTTATCGAACAGCCCTTCCAAGGCCTCATGTAGTCTCGTTTAGTCGTTACCCAGGCAATGAACGTCCAACTCCAAGATCAGGTGGCCCTCGTCACCGGTGCCGCCGGTGCCATCGGTCAGGCCATTTGCGCCTCGCTCGCTGCCAATGGCGCCAAGGTCGTCTACGCCGACATTGATTTCGAAGGCGCACGCCGACTCGCCGCAGCCACTCCCGGAGCGATGCCCCTCCGCATGGATGTGACGGACGAAAAAGAGGTCGAGTGGGCCATGAGTCAGATCATCGACGCCCACGGTCGACTCGACATTCTCGTCAACAACGCAGGCATCAACACCATGGCGCACCGCGTGACCATCGATTCTTTTCCGGCCGAGGAATGGGATCGGATTCTCCGCGTCGACCTCACCGGTCTTTTCCTCGTCAGTAAAGCCGCCTCCCGCCAGATGCTCCGGCGCAGATCTGGGCGCATTATCAATATTTCCTCCGTCATGGGTCTGGTCCCAGCTCGGCTCCAGTGCGCCTACACCGCGGCCAAGGCAGGTGTTGTCAACCTCACCCGCACGATGGCCATTGAGCTCGGTTCGCAGGGTATCCTCACCAACTGCATTGCTCCCGGCTCCATTCTCAGCGAAGGCACCAAACAGCTCTTTTATGGCGAGAACGGCCAGTTCAACGATTGCGTCCAGGCCATGCTCTCCCACGTACCGCTTGGCCGACCCGGCCAGCCCGAAGAGATTGCCCATGCCGTCCTCTTTCTCGCTGCCCCCGAGAGTTCCTACCTCAACGGCGCTATTATCCCTGTCGATGGCGGTTGGCTCGCGGGCTACTCCCGCGATTTTTAGTGGAGCCTTTCATCGAAGCGACAGTCGTAGGGGCGGTGTCTCACCGTCCATCCCCCCTGCATCTGGTAGGGATGGTGTCTCACCGTCCATCCCCCCTGCATCTGGTAGGGATGGTGTCTCACCGTCCAGCCCCCTGCATCTGGTAGGGATGGTGTCTCACCGTCCAGCCCCCCTGCATCTGGTAGGGATGGTGTCTCACCGTCCAGCCCCCTGCATCTGGGTTAGGCAAGAAATGGACCGAGAGGACTCGATCCCAACCGGGAGGTGGGCGGCCCGGAAGGGCCGCGAAGGCAGGTAAGGGCGGGGAACGCCGGGTCGGGGGACGCTGGCCTACGGGGAGGGAAATTTGACCGGTAACTGAGTACTGGTCGGCACCTGCATGTTGTAGGCCCGGTGCCATCACCGGGCGGGGTGGGTCTGGGGATCACCGTTCTGGGTGAATCACAGAGTCATTGAGAATTCGTCAAGGCTGGACGCCCGAACGGCTCGGCGAAGGAGATCCTTCAGGGTGGGCTCGCTGCACAGGGCATTGACCTGCTCGCGTACGAAGTCAGGCACCTCGCCGAACCGGGTGTCGAGAACATCAAGGATCGCCTCGCGGGCGTTTTGGAGGATGCCTTCTTGGCGACCTTCTTTGAGGGCGAGTTCTTCGAAGAGGGTGATGTGGGGCATGGTTTTGTCGGGTAGGCGTTGCTGGAGTTCTTTTCTGAACTGGATCTTAAGGTCGTCGGGCAGCGGCATCAACCAGTCGATCAGGCGGATCAATTGTCGGATTTCCGATGGGGAGTATCCCTCGTCGTTGAGTTTGACGAAGAGTTCGAAGCGGCAGTCGAAGAGGTTCTGAGGGTTCCGGCGGTGCTGTTGGGTGCCGAGATGGGCGGCGATGATGAAGAGGACTTGTTGATGCCGGTAGCGCGGGTCGTCGAGTTTGCCCTCGAAGTCGATCGTTTTGCAGATACGGAAGAGGAAGGTGATGCCGCAGCCGAGGGATTCGTAGCGGTACGATGTGGGGCGCCATTTCCGGCTGGTGTCTCCGAGGATGGCGAGGGTGAGCGGGCTGACGCCGTATTTGTCGAAGATGCGGTAGTGGTGGATGAAAAGGCGCTTGGGCAGATCGGGATCGTGGTGCATTTGGACCTCGATGTGGACGTAGAGCCATTGGTCGGTGCCATCGAGGAGGCGGACTTTGAGGAGTTTGTCGACCCGCTTGGCTCCGATCTCGGAAGCCGGGGTGATCTCGCGGAGTTCCTGCTCAAGTGATTCGGGTTGGACTGACCAATCGATGCCGGCAGCGACATCCGGAAAGGTGACCTCAAGGAAGGATCTTGTGAACTGTTCGACGGTGTCTTTCCAGGGGCTGTCGTGATCGAGGGGATCGGCCATTTCCTAATTATTCGCTCGGCCCCGACCGAACCTTTCATCGACGACGAAATTTGTTGAATGCAGCAACTGAGAAGGCAGCGACTTAGAAGGTAGGGAGCTTGTCCGAAAGCGTTGAGGGTCAGGGAACGTCCGGCGGTCTGGGCTCCGAAAGCGCCGGGTCGACGTGCGGCCGTCTCAGAGATCGGAGCCCTACCTAGAATGTTGCGCGGGCGGGATGAGGGGGCCGCTGGTGAGTTAAATACTCAACGCGTTTGCGAGGATTTCCTTGAGGTGGGCTTGGTAGGGGACCCCGCGCTGGTTGGCCCGGGTCTTGAGCTTGTGGAGCATCCAGATGGGCATACGCAGTGAGATCGTTTCTGAACTGGGCTGGAGATTCGGGAAATTGGCCGCTTGGGCGGTGGACCAATCGAAGTTGGCTCCGTCGGTCGTGGCCATGGCCGGCACCGCGGCGGAGAGACCGACTTTAGCGTTGGTAGGTTTCATAAACGGTCCGTTCTTTGCGGTTCATGGGTCGGGCGGAGATGATCCGCAGTTTACTGGTGCGAAGGGTGAAATTGAGGTGGAGAGGTCGGCCGGCGTCGGTACGACCTAAGACCCGGAACCGGAGCTCGGCTTGGGAGTGGTCAGGGTCAGGATCGACGACGCATCAGTACCAGAGCTTTCCGGTCTCAGGGCTTCTTTGCGGCCTCGGGCTCCGGCAGTTTGCAGGACTGCCAAGCGAGAAATCGCCAAACACCCTTTTCGAGTCGGTAAGCGGCGAGGAAGGAGAGGTGAGCTTCGGTAAAGGGGGCTGCCTTACCGAGATTCAAGCGGCAACGGCCGTTCATCAAGACAAGCCCAGGAGCCACTTCACGGAATTCGCGTTGTTCGTAGGTGATGGAGTTGTATTTGGATTTACCGGACACGAGCGCCTCGGTGAATGAGGCCTTGGTGTCGGGCTTGCCATTGGAGTGAACGTACAAGAGTTCGTCCGAAAAAGTCTCGGCCAGCCTGCTTGCATCACCGGAAATCATGGCCTGGATGCGGGCATCATCGGCGATTCGCCAGAGCGCGGAATCATTGGCCGCGCGCAGGGTTGTCAGGGCAAGCGAGAGGGCACATAACACAAACAGCGCAGTCTTCATTGTGAGGCCAACATGGGTGGGTAACTCATCGCTGAAAAGCGAAATGACAGGTTCGTTTGCGAACCATCGAAGCCAATCGATTCGCCGCGGAACCGATATTTGCGAAAACAGGGAAGGGTTTCCTGATCAGTGAAGGTGCGGGCGAGCTTGAGCGCTTAAAAGCGTCTTTAGAGTCTGACCGTCGCCGGTTGCCCATAGTCTCCAGCCAAGATGCCGCGGATTGAGAGGTCCTCGTCCAAATCGGGCCAGTGCAAACCGAACGGTGAAAGTTCTATATTGGCCAACTCCTGAGGTGTCCCGCGTGCCAGTCGTGGGTTGAGGGCCACCGGAAATCGAACCTCCGATCCGCTGCGCAGCGTCAGCACGATCATGCCGTTCCAGTGCGCAACAGATTGGGCTCTATCGGTCAAGGGGCTCATGCCATTTCTTGATCATCAGTTGTTTGTACTCGGTCGCAGTCGTCTCGGCTTTCGCGATATCACTCAATTTCATCCCTTGGGATTCCCGCAACTCGACGCCATTGTAAAAATCGAATACCGCCTCTTCGAAAACTGGTGCAGAGGCCCGTGCTGTCCGGTGGAGGTTTAAGGATTGATTTTGGATGGATAACGGCGAGCCAACCAACGTACGTCGTTGGGAGCTTTAGTATCGTTCGGAGCACTACCGAACTTATTTGGATCCATGCTAGCGGAATAGGCTTTCATCACGGGATCAACCCATTTTTTGGTGTCAGCATGACCATCAGCGTAGTTGAAAGTGCTGGCATCGCCGTGAAAAATAGCGGTAGAATCAACGAGTTGTGCTCCTTTAAAATCTTGGGCAGGACTGCCTTGAGCCATGATCCAAGAGCCCACGTTTTCCCCACGTGGATCATTTTCTTCGGCCCAGATAAAACGTTCACTCACACTGCTGAGCATCGAGATTTTGAGAATTTCGGAGACCTCGCCATTGAGGGTTCCGATGCCAGAAAGGCTGACGTAGGTGTAGCCTTTGCCGGCCTTGAGTTTAATGCGGGTGTCACCGGGGCAATGGATAATGCCAGGACTCGGTGCATAGGTATTGAGAGCTCCTTGGCGGTAGCCATTTTCGATCCAGAGTTGAATGCGCCTCTCGTTACTGGTTCCGGCAGGAATGACCACAGCAATGGGGCCGGACTCGTAACGCCAGGGCACGTCACCGGTTGAGTTTTTATTTTGGAGGAAGTTGACCACTCGATCTTGATTGTCGGTGCTATACATATTCCATGCCAAAGCGAGTTGGCGCTGGTTGCTAAGACAATTGGCGCCCGTGGCTTTGAGCTTAGCCCTGGCCAGAGCCGGAAGGAGCATCCCAGCCAGGATGGCAATGATGGCAATCACCACCAAAAGCTCTATTAAAGTGAAGGCGTGTGGCTTTGAGGGTGCTGTCTGGAATTTCATGAGTGGAAAAAGGAATACTAGGGGTGGTTCTAAAGTGAAGGATTGAGTCGCCAAACTCCAGTCGCATTTTGATAGTCTGTCTCTAATTTCTGTTTTTGGCACCGCGCTCGGAGCAACAGTGCTGAGTGGGTGAAGTCGACCGCGGCGGATTCAATCGGTCTGAGGTTGAGGCGCGGCTCGCTCTATCCCACTCGTTGAACCAGGTCGGGCGTGATTTAGAAGTAACGCTCGCCGTCGGCCTCGGTGGCCAGGCCGCAGGTGGCGCTGTTAATGACTTCAGAAAAAGGGGTCAGTTCTTGATATTGATGCATGAAGCGCCCAAAGCCACCCTCCCGGCACCGGCCCTTCGAGCGAACTGCGCGATCAACGCGGCGTTTGCGAAGGTGTGGTCGGTGGAGTTTAACGAACCCGGGTGGTATCTGCCGCATGTGGTGGATGGTTCGTCTGCAGGCGGTGAGGCCTTGCTGGGGATTCTGGATGGGTATCTGGCGACCCCATCGAACGACCGCCGGGTTATCCAGGCTTGGGCCGATCACCTTGGCCTTGGACACTGGTTGAAGTGGATTCAGCATTCGCCCTAGGCCCGATATTTTCGAACGCCATGGACTCGTTCAC
>SYMJ01000156.1 GCA_005805505.1 Verrucomicrobiales bacterium
AAGGCGGCGGAGCCTCGCTCAACAATGTGCGCGTCGGGGAAGTCCAGCGGGCCGTCACCACCGACGACCTGCTTTTCGGCAAGCACTTGCTCCTGCGCAAAGGGCGTCGCAACTACGCCGTCGTCACGGTTCAAGGCTAAGGGCGGCGCGCTTCAGAGGTAGGGCCGAGCGCCCCACGGTAGGGCGCAGCACCTCCGAGGTAGGGCGATTTCTCCGACAGCGCCACGTCCGCAGACACGGACCGCCGCAGAGATCGTACTTGCTCAGGCGCGTAGTGCGGCGGCTTCTGGTTGTGAGGCTGAGTGCGGTCCACATCTTGGCCGCGCAAGGTCTCCCCGAGGATCTCTAGCTGTTTTTGAAGTCGGGTGATCGTTCTGCTCTGGTCAATGATCACCGAGTTGAGTGCGTCGTAGTTGCGCTCGAGATGGGCGAGGGAAGCCTCGGTCTGTTCAAGTCGGGCGTTCAGTGATTCCAGATTCACAGTTCTCCTTCGCGTTCGGTGAAAAACAAGTCGTGGGCCCTGGAAAAATCGGCTTCTGGAACCAGGATCCGCACTTCGCGGTCCAAATCTTCGGGATCTAAAGGGATAGGTTCACCCGTGATGGGTTCGACGGGTTCGATGGTGGACTCGATGCCGTGCTTCTCGAGCCACGTTTGCAAGAGCTCACACTTGATCCAGGGTCCGGTGAAGAAATGCCTCATGGCCATGGCGTTATTTTGAGGATCTCAGAGGACCCGGACGATGACCACGGTGAAGTCGTCGGTCTGCGGTTCCGGTTGGGTGAAGGCTCGGGCCTCGCTGCAAATGAGTTCTGCCAGATCGGCCGCCGGCATTCCCGGACGGCTGCGGATGAGATCCAAAACCCGCTCCACGGTGAAGAGACTCCCGTCGGCGCGCATGGCTTCGTCGATGCCGTCGGTGAGTTGGAGCAGGGTGTCACCCGAATTTAGAATAATTTCAGGATTCTCACCGTAGGCGATGAGGCCTTGCCGCCCTAGCGGTTTGCCGGTTCGGCGCAGGCTGGCTTTGATCTGGCCGGTCGCATCGAGGACCCAGGTCGCGGGGTGGCCTGCGCTGGCGTGACGCAGGGTTCGGCTCCCCGGATGGATCGCCGCCAAGGACACAGTTACGTAATTGTCGCCGCCGAGGTCTTCGGCCAAGAGCCGGTTGGCTTGGGTTAGGATTTCGGCCGGGCTGAAGGCCAATCGGGCCGTCATGCGAAGACAAAATCGGGTCTCCGCCATGAGGAGGGCGGGTCCCATTCCATGTCCGGCCACATCGGCCACCAAGATGCCCCAAGAGCCATCCGGTAAGGGCAGGTAATCGAAAGAGTCTCCGCCCGTGGCCTCGGCGGCATGGGAAACCCCGGCGATATCGAATCCCGGCACCCGGGGTGAGGATTTGGGGAAAAGACGGGACTGGATTTCGTGAGCCGCAGCGAACTCCTGTCGCGTCTTGCGGATTTCAGCCTCATGGCGACGGCGCTGGCTGATGTCCCGAATGAAGGCGACGAGCCATTGCTGTTGACCCATCCGCATCCGGGTGAAGCCGATTTCGACTTCGACCTCCGAATCGTCGGAACGGCGGGCGAGGGATTCGAAGACCCTGCGGTCTTCGGCCTCGGCGGCCGCCTTCCAGGTACCCGGGGCGGTGGCCGTTGTTTGGAGAAAATCGAGGGTATTTCCGCAGATTTGTTCGGCTTCCCAGCCGAAGACGGTTTTTACGGCCGGATTGCCGAAGCGGATGACCCCTTCCAAATCGATAAGCAGGACTCCGTCGGTCGAGTTTTCCCAGACCGATCGGTAGCGCAGCTCGCTCTCTCGCAGGGATATTTCGGCCAGTCTGCTGGAGGCACGGACGGCGGCTTCACGCAATTCCCGCTGGATGGCGGGCACCAGGCGGCCGGGCGATCCCTTGGTCATGAAGTCGTGGGCTCCGGACTTCATGGCTTCGATGGCCACGCCTTCTTCGATGCCGCCCGACACGATGATGAAGGGCATGTCCTTGCCGGACTGCTTGTAGAGAACCAAGGCCTGGGGAGCACTGAACCCGGGCATGAAGTGGTCGCACAGAACGAGGTTCCAGTTGCCGATTTGCAATTCCTGCGCAAAGGCCTCGGCGCTGGCCACTCGCTTAGATTCCACCCGCCAGCCACCTTGACGCAGGTGGTTAACCAAGATGAGCGCGTCAAACTCGGAGTCCTCAACGATGAGGGCCCGGAGTAAGGGGCGGTCAGGGTTCGGTGGATTTGGGGCCACGGTTTAAAATGGGAGTGAGACAGATCCCAAGACCGGAAATCTGCCGCCCTGCGGTCACATTACAACTGGCGGGCTCTTAAAAAGAGGTTTGTCGCCGAGTTGCTGGGCAGAGGGATTATCACGGCCTCCGAGAGGCTCTTTCCAACCACAGTGGCGACCCCAGGCAGTTGGGTCCAAGTGCCTCCGAGCGAGAGGCTCTGCTCAATTTGATAGCTGACTCCCGAGGTGGCCCGTAGATGAAGATTCCAAGCGCCACCCGAGTTGCTGGAAATCTCTAGTGTGGCGACGGCAGGCGCGGGATTGGTGTCGCGGACGATAATATCAAAGTCTTGGGGCACACGGGTAACCTGATCGCTGATGCTAACCCGTACTCGGTTGGTGCTGGGACCCTGCTGCAGCGTTGGGGTCCAAGAAAGCAGGCCATTGGTGGTGAGGGTCAGGCCGGTCGGACCGGACACCAGTTGGTAGGTCAGCAGTTGGGCGGGCAGGTCGGAATCGGTGGCCTTGAGTTGAAACGAAAGCCGCAGGCCTTCGGTCACACGGCGTGTGCCCACGGCGGTCCACTCCGGAGGAAGATTCCGCTCTTGAACCACGATGTCGAATTCTTGGGAGGTGCCTTCGATCTCGTCATTGACATCGACGCGGACCCGGTTGGTGCTGGGCCCTTGCTCTTCAGTGGGCCGCCAGGAAACCACACCGTTGGTGCTGACTGTCAGGCCCGTCGGACCGCTGATAAGGCGGTAACTCAGGGGTTGGGGCGGAAGGTCGGAATCGGTGGCCCGGAGTTGGAATGAAAGGGTGGAGCCTTCAGAGACGCGCCGGTTTTGGGCCGCCGTTGTCCAGACGGGAGCCTTGTTGGGATTGGCCGCGGTGACCACCTGGGCGAAAAAGTTACCTTGAGGTCCGACGTTGGGATTGGTGCTGAAGATTTGAAGGGTCCAAGAGTCGAGAAGGTCTGCCTCCTCGAGCAACCAGAAATCAGTATAGCTCCCGATGACGGTGGAGGTTTTGCCGGGCAGTGTTGCCCCGATGGTGGGTGGGTTGGCTAAGACGAGTCCGGCTCCGTTGTTCGAATCTTGGGGGAGATTGAAAAACTCCACCGTCCAGGTAAAGCGGTCGGGGACTGTTACCTGAGGGACTGCCAGTGTGGTCATCTGGTAGCCGGGTCGGACCGGATGCAATCCGCTGTCCCAAATTTGGGTGTTGGGTTTTTGGGAAGTGGCGATGGAGGCGTTCTCCAGTGCGCCGTCGTTTTTGTAAAAACGGATCCGCCATTCACCCGGGGAGACTTGATTGGTCGGAATGCTGCCGAAATAGAGAAACGTGAACTGAGTAACAATCCGCCCACCTTTGGCTAAGTTAATGTCGTCGCCGTACTGGCGACCGAACATGTAGTAGTTGGTGGTCATCCCGGACATGTTCTCGAAGACGATCTCCGAGGATTGGGCGGACAAGTGGCTGGACAAGAAAAACAACAGGAAGAGCCAGACGCTTCGTGCCACTTCAGAAAAGAATCGTGTCATCGATCGATAGGGCTCCGTTGAGGGAGCATCTTTCTGTGGTGCCCTTTTGGAACACCAGTTTTCAGAACAGGTTGGGGAGAGTGAAGAAGAACGGACTGGTGCCTCGGCTAGGACTTGAACCTAGAACCAATTGATTAAGAGTCAACTGCTCTA
>SYMJ01000157.1 GCA_005805505.1 Verrucomicrobiales bacterium
ATTGGTTCGCATAGTTGCCAACGCGATGCCCGCCGACTTCGCCCACCTGCACCTTCACACCGAGTTCTCCCTGCTCGACGCTGCCTGCCGCCTCGACCGGTTGATGGCCCGGGCGAAGGAGTTAGACTTCCCCGCTGTCGCCATGACCGATCATGGCAACATGTTCGGGGCGATCGAGTTCTACTCAGCCGCCAAGAAAGCAGGCATCAAACCCATCCTCGGTTGCGAGGTGTATATCGCTCCCGGATCGCGCCTGGAGAAGAAACAAGGCTCTGGGGGAATGCGCGATGTCTATCACCATCTGGTGCTGCTGGCCCGCGATGAGATCGGTTACAAGAACTTGATCAAGCTGGTCACCTCCGCCCATTTGGAGGGTTATTATTACAAGCCTCGCATCGACAAGGAGATCCTAGCCGCGCACGGACAAGGCCTGATCGGCTTGAGCGGTTGCCTAGCCAGTGAGATTCCAGAGGCCATCCTCAAGGACGATCTCAAGCGCGCCCGGAACACGATTGATTTCTTCAAGCAGACCTTCGGGCCTGGAAACTTCTACCTCGAACTCCAGAATCACGGCATTCCGGAACAGGCCAAGGTCAACCGACAGCTCATTCCCTGGGCCAAAGAGTTCGGACTCAAGTGCGTCGCGACCAACGACGTCCACTATGTTCAGAAAGACCATTCGCGGGCGCACGACTGCCTGATTTGCATCGGTACCCAGTCGCAGTTGAGCGACGCCAAGCGGATGCGCTACCAGCAGGAACAATTCTTCCTGCGGTCGGCCCAGGAGATGAAGCATCTCTTTGCCGAGGTGCCCGAAGCGGTCCTCAACACGGTCGAGGTGGCCGAGAAATGCAATTTGGAGATCCGCTACGGCAAGGGCGCGGAGCATTACCCGGTATTCCAGCCGCCCGAGACGTGGACCCGTGAGGGATACTTGCGCAAGCTCCTCTGCGACGGACTGCGTCTCCGGTATTCCATTCAGGCCCATGTCGACGGCTCGAGCATTGTGGTCGAGGCCGTGACCCACCCGGAGCGGTTGGTGTTCCTCTTTCCCCCGCCGCCGCCCCCGGAGGTCGAAGCCGTCGCCAGCCCGATCAGTCCGACCCCAGAGGTTTCATCGGTCCTACAGGCCCCGCCGGATCCGGTCTTAGTCGAAGCGGCTGTGCGCAAAATTATCGATCGCCTGGAGCTGGAACTCGGGGTCATCGAGAAGACCGGCTACGTTTCGTATTTCTTAATCGTCGGTGACTTTGTTCGTTGGGGCCGCGACCACGGTATCGCCTGCGTGGCGCGCGGATCAGCCGCCGGCTCCATGGTCACCTACCTGCTTGAGATCGGGAACGTCGACCCGCTGCGCTATGGGTTGCTCTTCGAGCGATTCCTCAATCCAGAACGTGTCAGCCCGCCCGACATCGACATCGACTTCGCCGACGACCGCCGCGCGGAGGTAATCCGCTACGTCCGGGACAAGTACGGCCGGGATGCCGTCGCTCAAATCATCACCTTCGGCACCATGGGCGCGAAGTCGGTCATTCGCGATGTGGGTCGTATTATGGGATTGGCGGTCGGTGATGCGGACCGACTGGCCAAGATGATCACCGACGTGAAATGGGGCCTGAAGGACGCGCTCCAGAAGAACGCCGAGTTTAAGCAGGCCTACGACGAGGAAGAGGTGACCCGCGAACTCATCGACACGGCTCTCCTCCTGGAGGACCAGACCCGCAGCGTTGGCGTTCATGCCGCTGGCGTGGTCATCGGGGCCCAGCCGTTAGTGAACCTCCTGCCGCTCAAGCAGGACGACGAGGGCGATATCGTCACCCAGTATGCCATGGGGCCGGTCGGCGACCTGGGACTTCTCAAGATGGACTTTTTGGGTCTCAAGACCCTGACGGTCATTCGCAACACCGCAGAGATGGTTCGGAAGTCCACCGGTCTCCAGCTCGATCTCGACAACCTGCCGCTCGACGACACCAAGACCTACGACTTGCTGAACAACGCCCAGACCCTGGGGGTGTTCCAGTTGGAGTCCGGGGGCATGCGCGACCTGTGCAAGAAGTTCAAAATTGACTCGATCGAGCACATCACCGCACTCATCTCGCTCTACCGGCCGGGTCCGATGGACCTGATCCCAGATTTCATCAAGCGACGCCACGGTGAACAGGAGATCGTCTATCCCCATCCCCTGCTGGAGCCCATCGCCCGCGAAACCTATGGGATTCTGATTTATCAGGAGCAGGTCATGCAGGCGACGCAGATCTTGGCCGGCTACACCCTCGGGGGAGCCGATTTGCTCCGTCGGGCCATGGGCAAAAAGAAGCTCGAGGAGATGGTCTTGCAGCGCGAGACCTTCGTGAAAGGCTGCGCGGATACCAATGGCATCCCGGCCCCCAAGGCCAACGAGGTCTTCGACTTGTTGGAGAAATTCGCGGGCTACGGTTTCAATAAATCGCACGCGGCAGCCTATGCCGTCGTGGCCTATCAAACGGCCTGGCTGAAGACGAACTACCCGGTGGAGTTCCTCAGTGCGATGATGACCAACGATCAGGGCGACACCGCCAAGTTGAGTCAGTACATCGCTGAGGCGAAGCTCTTGGGCATCGAGACCCTGGGTCCCGACATCAATGCTTCGGGTCTTCACTTTGCCCCCGCCGCGGCCGAGGAAGGACGGCGGGTTATCCGCTTCGGTTTGGCGGCTATCAAGGGAGTCGGTGAGGCCGCCGTCGAAGCGTTGCTGGCAGCTCGTTTTCTGGGAGGTGCTTTCATAAACCTCGAAGACCTGTGTGGCCGGGTGGAAACCAAGGCCATTAACCGCAAAGCCCTCGAGTCCCTCATCAAGGCGGGTGCCTGCGATTCCGTCGGGCCCAATCGCGCCACCGTGTTCCACCAGATCGATGGCTCGATGGCCCGCGCCACGGCCAACGCGTCGGACAAATCCCGGGGTCAGGTTTCCTTTTTCGACACGTTCGAGGCTGCGCCGGCCGCCCGGCAGCGGGTGGAAAATCCGGTGGTTCAAGAAGACTGGCCGGTGGCCCAGAAGCTGGCTGACGAAAAGGAACTGGTGGGTTTCTACGTCAGCGGGCATCCGCTGGGTCCGTACGAGAAGCTGCTCTCCCGGCATACCACGCATACTATTGAGGAGCTGGCAGCATTACCGAATCGGTCAATGATCCGGATCGGGGGACTGGTCTCCGCCGTCCAGAAAGGGGTTTCAAAAAAGACAGGCAAGCCCTACGCGATGGTCACGCTGGAGGATAGGACCGGCACGGTCACCGCGCTGGCCATGAACGAATCCTATGACCGCTATGCCGACCTTTTCGTGGTCAATCAGGCGTTGCTGGTCACCGCGGAGGTCAGCACGGGCGAGGAACGGCCCAAGCTCTTCCCGCAGGAGATCCTGCCGCTCGATGCTGCTCCCAAGAAGTTTACTAAGCGGGTCCAACTGCGCCTCCGGTCCGACCAACTGGGTGACACACGGCTTGCGGATCTCAAGGCCCTGATTGAGGCCCACTCCGGTTCGGTGGTGGTGTACCTCTGCATTCGCATGCCGGGCGGGGAGTCGGTGTGGATCGAACCGAACGACCGTTACCAAGTTACTCCGTCCCGAGAGTTCGAAGCGGCGATCACCGGTCTTTTCGGCTCTGAATCTTACCAGGTTAAGGTGGACAACTCCCTGCCCGAACGGGCCCCGCGGCGTTGGGAAAAACGTGGCAACGGTGGCGGTGGCGGCGACGAATAAATCGACAATTAAAAAGGGCCTCGGGATAACCCGAGACCCTTGTCGGAACTCAGAGAAAGGAACGCGTTGCGTTCCTGCGCGTCATTCGTATTTGAACACCAAATTGGCGCCGCTGGTCGAGATGCTGACCTTCGCCGCGCCGCTGAGGCGGTAGAAGGACGAACTCGTCGGAGCCGGGATGGTGATGGTCTTGGCTGCTGCATCGACGCTCGCTCCGGTCACCGCCGAGAAGGCGCTACCGAGGGCCGCAGAGCTCAGCAGAGAGACGGCCGAGGGGGCCGCCGGAACACCTCGGATAATCATGCCGCTGATGCCGCCGGAGTTGTCTTCCATCTCGGCGAACCACAGGTATTCACCGGCCTTGAGGTCCACAACCACCGACCTTGGCTGTCCCAAGGGCAGCACTTCTCCAGCGTCGTTCTTGCCGGAATAGTTCCCGGTGTTTTGGTCCGCTGGTTCTTTCAAACCTTTGATGTCGTCCACCCAAACCTTGCCCGTTCGTGCGGCGTCCGTGGTGCGTCCCTCAAAGACCGTCACCTTGTATTTACCCGGGTTTAGGCCCGCGAAACGCATGAGGGTCTCGCTTCCGGCCGTGTCCGGATTGCGGTACAGGTAGTCATCTTTCACCGAGGAGGGAACGAGGATGCCATCGTACATGACCGCGATCCCTTCCTTGGTGGGATTGTTGGGGGTTTGACCCAGGGCCGGAGGGAACGAGTTGGCGTCGTTCTGGGCCACGTTGTTGAGCATCGTCACCGTGACGTTCTTGTTAGCGTCTTTGGAGAAGTCGGTGAGGTTCCAGGAGACCTCTGTTGCGTTGGCATTGGCTGTGCCTTTGATGCTGGCCGATCCGGCGGTCACGTTCGCATTCGGATCCGCGAAGGTCCACGTGGGGATCACGTTCCAATCGGTCAAAGGAGGCGGGGCGGAAGCATCTTCGCCGGCTTGGTCTTTGTTCGCGGTGGTGATCTTGGTGACCCGCTCGTTTTCCAGCTCGCCGAAATCGAGCTTAAACAACCCCTTCGAGTCGGCTGGATCGATCACGGAACGAATGACCATGCCGCTGATGCCGCCGGAGTTGTCTTCCATCTCGGCGAACCAAAGATATTCACCGGCATTCACCTTCACGGTGACGGTCCGAGGTTGGCCGTCGAGGAGTACTTCTCCAGCGTCGTTCTTACCCGCGTAGTTGCCTGTGTTCTCGCTGGCCGGTTCCTTCAAACCCTTGATGTCATCCACCCAGACCTTGCCGGTTCGCTTGCCGTCGGTAGTGCGACCTTCGAACACCGTGACATTGTAGGTTCCGGGGTCGAGGTTGGCGATGCGCATCAACGTCTCGGAGCCGTCGGCATCCGGATTCCGGTACAGGTAATCGTCTTTGACGATACCGGGAACTCGGACGCCGTCATACATCACGTCCCGGCCTTCCTTGGTGGGATTGTTGGCGGTCTGGCCCAGCATGTAGGGCGGAGCCTCAGACGAGAGTTTTTCGGCAAGGGTTCTATTGTCCAACATCGTCAGCGTGACGTTGTTGTTAGGAGTCACTGAAACGTCCTTCAGTTTCCAGGTGACCGAGGTCCCATCGGCGCTGGCAACGCCTGAAACGCTCGCGGAACCGGGAGTGACGTTGGCATTGGGATCCCCAAAGGTCCAAGTGGGGATGACGTTCCAATCGAGCAGGACGGGCTGTGGACCTATTGGAATGCCATTCGCATCGTTGAGTGGATTGTTTTCTACATCGACGGGTGCTCGTTCATTTTCCAGAGAACCGAAGTCGATCTTGAAGAGACCTGCTTGCGTGGTAGGGGATGTCTGGAGCAAAGCCGCTGCCACAGCTGCTGCCAAGAGACCCTGAGGGTTCATCGAATGTTTCATGGTTAGGGGATAGGGTTCTGATCCCACGCTAAATCCACTCATCGATGGACGATCTGGAACACTCCGTGCGTCGGACCAGATCGGCATTGGTGAAAAACTCTGACGGGGTACTCCGCTATAAGTGCAAAGATCTTGGTTCTGTCCAGACAAAACCAAGATTCCCCCAACCAAGAGTTACAGACCCGATTTGCTGCCTCAAGAACCCCGTGAAACCCACCCGACTCGGATTGGGTTCGATGGGTCTCCAAAGGTCGCCGTCTCAGCGGCTGAGGAAGCCTTTGACCCGCACATCAGGCTTGTCCGGTGCGAAGGGCAATCGGTCTGGGGTCACGTAAACGGCCGTGGTGAGCTTCAGCGGAGCAGCCGCGCCGAGATCGTAGGTCAGCTCCACCATGGCCGCGGTCCAGCCGGCCGAAGGGGGGGTGATTTGGCCCACATACTGACCTTGTGCGTCGGGGGTCAGCGGGGTTGAGGTCCATGCCGGGCCGAGGGTTTCGATGCGAAAGTCGCGGGCCTTGGGGTTGTGCGCCTGCCACAGTTTTACGGTTTTCGGCACATCGGTCGCCTGAACACGGATGCGGCCCGGGGCCTCCTGCTTCCAGGTGAAGCGGGGCAGCGGCGTCCGGTTGATCGTCGCATGGTGCCAAGCCATGAGCGTCGGGTAGGCATCCGATCCTTTGAGGGAATGGTCGGTGTTAGGAATGTAGCGCAGGTATTTCGGGCCCTGGAGTTCGTCGAAGTAGAATTGCGAGGAGTCCGGCAAGAAGAACTGGTCGCCGCAGGCGTTCATGATGAGCTTGGGTTGGGTGAGTCGGTCGCGGTACTCGAGGGGTTCCTCAATTTTCATGAGGGCCCGGTATTCCGGGGTCCCTTGCCAGTTCATGATCCCTTGCTCGACGTAATTGCCCACGGCCGGGGCGTAATTGCCATAGGCTTGGAAGTGGTGCTTGAAGGACGGCTCGATATTTAGCATGTCGATGACGATGGGGCAGAGGGCCACGACGCGCTTATCGACTGCTGCGGTCGTCCAGGTCGTCCAACCGCGCTTGGACCCCCCGGCCACCACGTAGGTTTCCACGGCTTGGGCGCCTCCAGCAGGTGTCGCGGTGAAGGCACTGACCGCATCCATGGCGCGGACCACCGACTTGGTCATCGGCAGCCGAGCCGGCCACCGGGAGTCACCGGTGCGGAGGAATTGGTCCCACGTGTAAGCGATAAGATCATCCTCGACCCGCTCCTTGCCATCCCGGTGGAAGATCAGGGGTTGATTGGGGATCATCTTCAACTCCACCACCACCGAGCGAGTCGCCTCGGCGATCCGGGTGAGCTCTGCACTGGGCTTGGGAAGTTCCCCTTCCCGATTGGCTCCCCCGGCGATGACGAGTAAGGCCGTCTTGTGCGCTAAGTCC
>SYMJ01000001.1 GCA_005805505.1 Verrucomicrobiales bacterium
CCGCAACTTGCCGACCTTCGTCAACATCGGCCGCCCCTCCTCACCGGTGCAACTCACCGGCGGATACCTCGGTGCCGGCGTCTCGGCCACCCCATTCCAAGCGGGCCCCACACCGGTGCCCAACTTGCATCCGCCCGAAGGACTCAGCGCCCGCGAACGCGACCGGCAAATGGAACTTCTGGAGTCCATGAATGCCGAGTTTCGGGCACGACACACGTTGCAGTCGGCCATCCAGGCCCGTACCCGGGCCTACGAACTGGCCGCCCGCATGCAAATGTCGGCACCCGAAGCGGTAGACTTCGCAGCGGAACCCGCCCACATCCGCTCGCTGTACGGCCTCGACGATCGGCACACCGAGGAGTTCGGAAAGCAATTGCTGCTCGCGCGACGACTCTCGGAACGCGGCGTTCGCTTCATCCAAGTTTGCCATGCCGGCGGAGGCAACGGCGGCTGGGATTCCCACGGCGACATGAAGACCCATGAGCCCCTCTGCCGCGCCACCGACCGGCCCATCGCAGGACTCATCCGAGACCTCAAACAGCGCGGGATGCTCGATGACACCCTGGTCGTTTGGACCAGCGAATTCGGGCGCACGCCGTGGTCCCAAAACACCACCGGCCGAGACCACAACCCCAAAGGCTACACCGCGTGGCTCGCCGGCGGCGGCGTCCAAGGCGGCCTCGTGCATGGCGCCACCGACGACGTCGGCTACCGCGCGGTCGAGAACCCCCACTACTACAGCGACCTCAACGCCACCATCTTGCACCTCCTCGGCCTCGACCACACCCGCATGGAACTCCCCGCCCTCGGCCCCGTCTCACGCCTCGTCGAGCGCGGCGGCCCGATCCGCGAAATCCTGGCCTGAACGGGCGAGATCCTCGTGGGATCTCCACCGCATGAACCGCATGGGGCATTCGCGCCCCTCAGCCCCCCCAATCGCCCCTCCTCCAATCCAACAGCGTCGGGGAAGGCCGGCCCTGAAACCACCGCTTTTAGGTGTTGATTAGCAAATACGCTCGCGCGTCTATGAGCTCCGAGTAGCGTTCCAGTCATGATGAATCGAGTCCCCCCAGTGATCGGGGCCCAGTCCGCGCGCTTTCGACTCATCAGGCTCTGGTCCGGCATTCTGATCGGAGACCTCGCCACGGCCGGACTTTTCTTAGCAATCAAACAATGGGTCGCGAGCATCGACGGGCCAACGGGGCCCTTGCTGTCAGTGCCCAGTTTCTTGCTGTTCCCGGCATTCGGCGGACTCATGGCCTCGTGGTTTTGGCGGAGACTCAACCTCACGATACCAGACTGTCTCATCCATTCCGTCTCAATGACAGCGATCGGGATCGGTGGGGCGGCGATGTTTCTCGGTGAAGGGGCCGTCTGCCTCGTCATCGCCACCCCAGGGCTGTATGTGATGCTCCTGGTGGGAATCCTGTTTGGCCGACTGCTGTTCATGCCTCAAGACAACGGGCTGCGTCTGGTCATGTTGCCATTATTGGCCTTCTTAGCGCATGCCGAGACCCAACTCCGCTCTGACGAGCAGGAAGCGGTCACCGACGAAATTCTGATCCATGCCCCGCCCGCCCGAGTTTGGCCTCATGTGCTGACCTTTCCGCGCATTCAAGAGCCACCCGACTACTGGATTTTCCGGCTCGGCCTGCCGTGTCCCATGGAGACAACCAACAGCGGCAATCATGTCGGCGCGAGCCGTCAGTGCGTGTTCAGTGATGGAGTCGTCATCCAGGAGCACATCTCTGAGTTCATCCCGCAGGAACGCCTGACCTTCGAGGTGTCTGAACAACCGACCCACCCGGAGTCCTACGGTCATGTCACTCTCCATCGGGGCCAGTTCGACTTACGTGACAACCACGACGGCACGACGACCCTCATCGGCACCAGTTGGTACACCCTCCACGTCCGCCCGCTCTGGTATTTCAACCTCTGGACCGAGGACATGACCCGGCAAGTACACCTCCGCGTGATGCACCACATCCAGCGCTTGGCTGAATCCTCACCCTGAAATGTTCCAATTCACCGTCGAGCATCTCGGTTTTCTTGCAAAGGTCCCGGGCCTGCCCCAGCTCTTTGATGCCCTGCTGCTAGAGGTAACCGCCCTGTGGCGCACTCCCTGCCTGATGGCCATGAATCAAATCGAGACGCACTTGCGTTCGCTTCCGGAAATGCGATTGCGGCCCCATCGTCTCGGAGGCACCGAGTTCGTGTTGGCGGGCCATGAAATCGCCCACCTGCATGGCAATGGATTGCTCGACGTCCGGTTGAACGCGCCTGAGCGGAACCGCTGGGTCCACTCGAGACGAGCGCAGCCCCATCATGTGCTTCCGAAATCCTCCTGGGTGAGCCTCTGGATCATGGGAGCCGCGGATATCCCAACGGCACTGGAACTGTTGGAAACTGCCGCCTGGCTGCGCGCTTCCGGATCCGCTTTCGAGACACCACTGGAACCACTCGCGAAGGCGTCCTCACACTCCGAGCGAAACACCGAACAGCATCGTGACGACCCAGCCGGCTCCATGGAACCTTACGACGAGCGACCTCCCTCGCCACCATCTGGTGTGCCGGCGACAATTCAGCATCCATCGTGATGAGCGAGACCATGGACCATGAAATGCTGATCGTCCGGCTCACCGAAAGCCGACAATGGGATCGGCTGCTGCAGGCGGCCCGGGACTGGCTCGGTGACGATGCCGAGGCGTATGCCGCGCAGTTCGCAGCGGGGAATGCGCTGATACAATTGGATCAGCCCAAAGAGGCGCTGCCCCACCTCGAGCAGGTGATCGTGCACCAACCGAGCCACGTCTGCACCCATCGGCTGCTGGCGACGGCCCACTTCGATCTCGGAAACCACCAGCAGGCTGACCGATCGATCCTCGAGGCCATTCGGCTGGGCCCGAACGACTTCAGCAACTGGTACGAACTGGCCCGCATGTGCCACCTCCAGCACGACACGCCGAATGCCTTGAAGTGGGCCACCCGGGCCCTAGAGCTGGCTCCGAACGACCCCGATGTCGTAAATCTGTACGCAGTTTGCGGCGGGCAACTCGGCGCGATGGGAAACTCGACCGAGGCGGTGCTCGCCATCGATCCGGAACACGCCTTAGCCCATAACAATCTCGGGACCGACCACCTCAACGCCGGTGACTACCGCAAGGCCGAGGAGTGTTTCCGCCGGGCACTTGCGATTGATCCCATGCTGCGGATCGCCCGCGAAAACCTGCTCCACGCCGTCAAGCATCGCGACACGGTGTATCGAGTGCTGTGTGCACCACGCGATTTCCTACGGTGGATCACTCGCAAAGCGCTGGGTAAAAAAGGGCAGAAGCGAAACATCGCCGTGTTCGCCGTCGGCATTGTCCTCTGGATCCTCGTGGCTCGGTTCGTCTTGGTTGCATCAGTCCTGTGGCTGGTGCTCGGCTGGCCAATGCTCAAGTTCTACGAATTCCTGGTGATCGGCGACCTGCGGAAGAAGGCCGGAGAGATTGGCACGAAGCGCGGAGGATTCCTCGGCTACCGGCGCTGGCCGCTGGGACTGCGACTGGCCATTTTCGGAGCCGGGTTGGCCGGTTTTTGGATCGGTGCCTACGTACTGATCGGGGCACTCGACGCGGAATCCGAGACGCGCACCGCGACCCGCGTCCTGCTGTTCGTCGCCGTGTTCACTGCAATCCTCGTCCACAAAACCAGTTCGCTGATTCAGCAAGCCTTCGGTCGTTTTCGTTCGCTCCGACGCGAACGCTTGCTCAAGAAAACCAATACCCAATCACGATGAGCCAACCTACCCCCAACCCCCACGGATTCCCGAGACAGGACGACCCGGCGATCCGGCTCCTTGAGAAGGCGCTCCTCGCAGGCCCGGAAGATTGGGAAACGCGCGGTTACCTATTGAGGCACTCCATCGCTGCCGGTAATTGGGCACACGCCCGGGCACTGCTGACCGCGGCACCCTGTCCGGCCAGCACCGAAGACGATCTTTTGGCCCAGGCAAAGGTTGAGGCCCAGGGGGATAGCGACGCGGCCATCCGCACGCTCACCGCCCTACTGGAGCGCAACAAAGCCTGCGCTCAAGCCTACCTGCAGTGGGCATAAGTCCTCCGTGGCCAGGGCCGACACGAGGAGGCACGCAAGAAATACGGGGCGGCCACTTTGCTTAACGATTCGCTCTCAACTCCGGATTGGGAGGCGTGGCTCGCCAACACGATGCCTGCACCGCTTCCCTCTGTTTCACCCCCGAAGACGGCGCAGATAAGGGATACGGTCGAAGCGCTCACCTCCGAAGAAATTCAGGCTGCAGTGAGGGACGCCACCGAACCGGCCGTGCCGCCCATCACATTCAAGGATATCGGAGGGATGACGGAGGTCATCGAACGGATTCGGATGAACATCATCTACCCGTTCAAGAACCCCGGGGTCTTCCAAAAGTTCAACCGCACCGCCGGCGGTGGAATCCTGCTGTACGGACCACCCGGATGCGGCAAGACGCACATCGCGCGCGCCACAGCCGGTGAATGCCGAGCGACGTTCCTATCGATCGCCATCACCGATGTGCTTTCAAAATGGATAGGTGAGAGCGAGCGCCATCTGCACGATTTATTCCAGACGGCTCGAATCCAAGCACCCGCCGTGCTGTTCATCGACGAGATCGACGCCATCGGCATGAATCGCCACGACGCTGGAGGTTCATCCTCACCCCTTGTTAATGTCCTGCTGACAGAGATGGACGGTATCGCCGCCGACAACACCAACCTCATGGTGCTGGCCGCCACGAACTCGCCGTGGCGAGTCGACAACGCCCTGCGGCGTCCTGGACGGTTCGATCGCGTGCTGTTCGTGCCACCTCCCGACGCGGTAGGGCGAGCAGCCATCCTGGAGATCAGCCTACGGGGCATGCCCCACGAGTCGCTTGACCTCCAAAAACTGGCCAAACAGACCGACCAATTCTCTGGCGCAGACCTGCGGGCGGTGGTGACCCGTGCGGCCGAGCAGGCAATTCTGACCGAGATGCAGACCGGCCGAGAGTCGCGTCTGACCCAACGGATGCTCACCGAGACCATCGCGATGATGCGCCCCTCGACGACCGAGTGGCTCGAGACCGCCCGCAACTACGCCAGCTACGCCAATCGCAGCGGCTTTTACGACGAACTGGCCGCCTACCTTGAGCGATAGCTCGATGCGCCGGGCAGCGGGTCTAGGGGGAGGGAGTACCCTAGCTTGACTGCGAGGCGGCCCTGATTGGTGGGGAAGGCGATTCGCCTCCCGTCCGCCTCCTGGCTCTGGCGCTCAACGCGCCGGCCTGACAGGACGAGAGGCAATGGAACTGACCAAAGACCTTTAGGACACCTATGAACCCAGCCTGTGGCAGTGCTGCATCCCCCGGCTGCTGAGTCCGATCAACCAGTCACCCGGTCACTGTTGCTGGCCTTGGTGGTCGTGGCAGACTAGGTCGATGATCACCGCGCTGGCCAAGATCACGACGACGTCTTCGCCGTCTGCAATGTCCACGCCGTAGGTATCCGTCCAGGAGAACCAGCGCTTGCTCACTTCTGCCAGCACGCGCCCGTGACGCCGAAAGGTGTACTCCCGGTCGAGGAGATCGCCGGAGGCCTCGAGATCGTCGGGACCGGGAACATCGACGGTGAATCGGCACCGAAACAACGTGAACAAGTGTTTACGCACCTCCGCCACCACACGCCCATCCTTCTCGATGTCATACGTGGGCCCCCAGCTCAGGAGTTTTTGGCGAATGAACGCGAGCTCATGGCCGCTCGGATCCTGGAACGAGAGCTTGTCGCCCCAGCTGAAGACCTTGCCATTGACTAAGTACACCTCGTTCTCCGAAGCGTCGCGGATGCGATAGTCGTCGCCCCAGCTCCAGAATTTCTGACGCATCACATAACGCATACCCTCCTAAGGCAGCAGAATCGCCGCACAACTCAAGGTAAAGGAGGTTACGCAGGTGAGAAACACGAGCGAAGTTTCCGATGGACCGACGACACCCCGGCCAACATCGAGCGCGACACCCGCCATCGATGCCATCGACGGCCTCTGGCAAGAACACCTCTACGGGATAAATTCGCCGCGCAACTCCATCGGTTTGCCCGCCTATGGCCAGCGGGATCCGCTCATCGAGTACAAGGCCCAGGCCTTCAAGCGGCTCGACGCCCTGATGGTGAACATCCAGTCGGAGATCTGCCGCAGCCTCTTCCGCTGCGCCTTGAGCCGGATGGCCAGCAAGCAGTTCCTGCACAACCGGCCGCAGACGCCCGCCGACGAGACGGCGGCTCCATTCCAGGATCCGGCCTCACTGGCTGAATCCAGCAACGTGCTCACCCAAGCCCACGAAGGGCTGGCCAAGGCCCATCCCGTGTGTAAGGGCACCAGCGTCGGACGCAACGACCTCTGCCCCTGCGGCGACGGCAAGAAATACAAGGCGTGCGGCCGCTCCGTCATCCGCTCGCGCATCGCGGGAATTTGTGAGCGCCCCGTGGGTTCCACCGCTGTCGCTGATTTTGTGCTGTAGCCGTACCCACATCACAGACTACGAAGTCGGCAATTTCTCATCTAGGTTGCGGAGCCAATTACCGATTCCGAGCCGAGGCAACCCATACGGCCAAAGTCGGCAACCCTTCTCTGACCCGGCTTCCGGGCAATTTCCCGAACCAATCGTCATCAAACCCTCACATTTCAAGTTTTTGACCCCTCACCCATTTTCTATTTGACTATCTTATTACTCCCCCTGATTATTAGGCACCTTGGCACCTCCCGCATGCTCAATAAAACCACCATTCTGCTGCGAGTACGCATTCCCGTGGCCGCCCACCGGTTCATGGTCCGATCAAGAACCACCGCGATCCGCGAAATCCCCTCCGTCCAAGGCATTAAACTCAACCTGCGCCTGCTTCGGACACAGCCCGGTAAAACCTCGAACTTAGCCATTATCCCCTCGACCGCCGCCGGAGAAATCCAAGCCAACAAAAGCAAAGACAGCGACTTAATCGGAGACCCACTCCTGAAGCCCTCAACCAAGCCCTATTCCTGCAGAGATAACACAAACCCCCAACAGCCTAACCCCACGCTCAACCGGGCGCACCACAGCGTTCTTCGCCCGATGCCGCACGCCGGTTAGCTTCAAGTTAACCCTTAACAAAATTATGGACTCCTATCACGGAACATCTGTTTCGGCCACGCAACTTTTCTCCTGCAAAAGTGTCAAAGGCTGAATTTGGAGGTGGAGGTCGGTTTCTTTTCTCCGAAGTAGGCGAGAACCGACAGGGACTCTTGCCCAAGGAGACTTGGTATCTACTGAGAAACAAGCGCCGGCAGCCCCCAAGTGAGTCCTAAACAACGTTAGCGATGCAATCTACAGATTTACTGGAAAAATGGCTTTAAAAAAATTGCCCATTGAAGGGCATTTACTGGAAGAAATGATTATATCTGGTAATGGCAAGGACTGTGATTTGACCATTAAAACAAAGGGTCAATCTCAATACGTGTATTTTGTCATGAGAGATCCTCGCCTAGTCGTGGATATCAAAGGAAATGTAATTACAGAGTCTTTCAATTACGGGGATTCTGATCTTGGAATTAAATATCTACCAAGCGAAGAAATAGTGATCGAATTGGCCGAAATCGACTTTCCTGGAACTGAAAATGAATGGATAGAATCATTGGATAGATTCAAAGAAGGAGACAGTGAGTTTATCGAATATGTGATTAGATTCGCGAAGATTAGATTAACCAGCTCAAGGCGACCCTGAAGAGTCGATGGGATTTCGAGTGACATGTACCGCTAACACTCACATCCAGCGAACTTCGCTTCGCTACGCCGCTGATGTGAATCGTTCGCTGAAAAGATTGAGTCTGATGCCACGATTCCTGCAAAGAGAATATTTTCGGCACACCCGCCAGCGACCCGACCAGGTCGGAATCAAGGATGAATGGATTGAGAACGTCATCGAACATCCCGAATCAGAGAAGATTTAGTCAGATGGATGCATTCGACGATGGGCACGGATTTCTGACTCTCAGAATCGGGCATTACGAGTTATTCTTTTGGGAGACTCGCGAACCGTACACAATCCTTTCTTTGACCATAATTATGAGGATAAAAACAAATGGAAATTAAATATTTTGAAGATACCGACACCGCTTTCTTTGAGTTTGGGGGTGGCACTCCTGCCGAAACCCGGGAACTATCAGAGGACATTTATTTTGGCTTAGACGAGTCGGGCCATGTGGTTTCCAACACCGTAGAGCACGCAAGCATCCGATGTGATTTATCTGAATTCAGCTTCAAGAGAATAAACAAAGCGGACGAGGTCGTGGAGCCAACGCGCTAACGCGCGCGCCTGACAACTGATGTTGGCCTCCGAAGTCCCCCCGGCGAACCGAAATCACCTGTTGCGGGGGCAGCACGACGTCGGCAACATCCCCTTCATGCGACATGCCATCATCTATCCTGGCGAGGATGGTTTCTGGGTTGCGGAGTGTCCCAGCTTGCCGGGTTGCTTTTCCCAGGGGGAGACCCGCGAGGCTGCGATCAGCAACATCCGTGAGGCCATTGAGGGCTACGTCCGTGCGCTCCGGGAGGATGGTATCGAGGTTCCTGAGGAGCGATTTGAGGCACTTCTGGTCGCCGTATGAGCAAACTTCCTCAGGTGTCAGGCCCCGAGTTGGTCCTAGCACTTGAGAAGCTTGGGTTTTCGGTCCGTCGTCAGCACGGCAGCCACATCATTATGCGACGAGATGACCCATACGCGCAAACTGTAGTCCCAAACCACCGTCAGATCGATCGAGGCACTCTGCGCGCCATCCTCAGGCAGATCGCGATTACTCCTGAGCATCTCACGTCGTTATTGTAGGAAATAGTCCAACCATTGCGTCCTGCGAACGGCGGTTGAGCCCACTGTTCCAGGACTGACCCGATCTCCGTCGTCGCAGACCCAGGGGTTAATCCTTATATTATGCACACACGCTATCTAAGAATCTCGATTGCCGCCGCTTTCTTTCTGTCGGTGCTTTATACCAAATCACCATAAAGGGGTCAGTTCTTGATATTGGTTACTCCCCGCCCAGCTTCCTCTAGCGATACAAAAGATGGTTCAGATAACCGCGCGTGCCCATCGCCAGACGCTCGGCGATCCACCCCACCGTCCTCGTCGTCTCCGCCTGCAAGCGCGCCGCCAAAGCCACCTTCACTGAATCCCCCTTGGGCCGAGTTTTCAGATCAGCTTCCTGCCACCGCCCCAGCTTCAACTTCTCCGCGATAATGAGTTCAGGAGATCTTCCTCAGGGAATGATCGGTTTCATCGGCCAAGATTCTTGGTCGGTTTCACGGAGCGCCTTCCGCGCCGATTGATGCCATGATCTCGGCACTGATGTCTCAACGAAGCCTGGCCATCTGGAGTTGGAGAACCCTTTGGGCTGTCTTCGGAATCCTCTTCCATCCAGCGCTCGCAGGTCGGGCTGCCACCGCGCTGCCGACTCCGCGGATGACCTACTTGGACAACGGCAACGTGCGCATCGGGATGGATTTGGCGCTGGGCGGTGCCGTCACGTTCATCTCCGGCAAGGACCATCCGGGGAACCTCATCAACAGCGCCGACTTGGGCCGCCAAATCCAGATGTCCCACTACTCCGGGCCCTGGCCCTACGAGGTCGGGGACAAGAAGCCTCACCCTGCCTGGGTGGGTCTTGGCTGGAATCCCATCCAGACCGGAGACTGCCACTTGAATCCGTCCGAGGTCGTGGAACACCGCAACGACAGCAAGGAACTCTACATCCGCTGCCTCCCGATGCAGTGGCC